>CAZFLO010000036.1:0-8890 GCA_964519005.1 Candidatus Woesearchaeota archaeon | reverse complement strand
TCACAGAAGGTTAAGTTACTTTGAAAGTTTGGAGAGGTAGTTTATACGCAAGCCCGAAAAATCACAAAGATTAAAATACCCAATAATTAATTATTTTTGAATTTAGTCTAGGCAAATGATTTCGACGCAATCTGCTGATTGTAAGAAAACATTTAACGAAGAATAAAACAAAAAGAATAATTATTCAATTCAAGGCAGACTAACTTTAAGATAAAGCCCCTTCTCCCGAATAAATTTTTCAACTCCAACCGGAACAAGTCCATAAATACTCTCACCCTCAAAAATCCTAAACCTTATTTTCTTAGAAGAAACATCACTCACACTTTTTCTTAAAACATCAAGCACATTCATTCCAGGATATTCAATAATGGGAAAACCTTTCCTCCCAAAAATAATAAAATCAATCCTCTCTAAAATCTCATTTCGCTTATACACTTTCCTAAACTCATGCAACAAATCACTTCCAGTCAACCAAATAAATTCATGATCATATTTTTTCTGCAAACGCTTAATTGTATTATATTGATCACTCATCCCCGGAAAATCCAATTCTTCCCGACAAACTTTAACATTTTCCATTCCCCGAAAAGCCATCTCCATCATTTCAACTCTCAATTCAGAATCAACAAGTTCCCAATCAAACTGATGTTGCATCCCCGGCATAACCCAAATTTCATCAACTTTTCCCGCAGCCAAAGTTTCCCGAACAACATTAATATGGCCGTTGTGAACTGGATTAAACGTTCCTCCAAACAAAGCAATTTTCTTCTTTTCTTCTTCCATTTTCATTTTAATGTTTCAAATCTTTTAATCCTTTTCCTAATAAAAACAAAAAACTTAAATACCAATAGATACCAATAATAATATGAATCAACAAATAAATTTAAGACTTCCAGAAGAACTTATGAAAAAAGCAGAAATTGAAGTTAAGAAACAAGGATTTTCAAATATACAGGAATTAATTAAAGAATCTCTTAGAAAAACACTTTACGAAACACAAGGCGTAACAAGTGAAGAGCTAAAGCTCATAAAAAAATTATACAAATTATCTGAAGACAAAAAATTATATGGAACAGAAAAAGAATTATTTAATAAATTAAATAAAAAATGATTTTTAATCTGAAACCAACAAATTTCTTTTTAGAGCAATTAGATAATCTTTCATTTAAATCAAGACAATTATTAAAAGATAAATTAGAGTTACTTAAGTTAAATCCAACAAGAAATAAAAGAATACTGGGGTATAATTTATTTTTATTTAGAATTCGTTTTTCAGATTCAAGAAAAGAAAAAAGAGTAATTTATTTGTTGGATAAAAAGGATGTAAAAATTTTATGCATTTTAGATAGAGCTAACAATTACAAAGACTTGAAAAATTATTTGAAAAAGTTTGAATTGATTTAAAGTATTATTCATGGAAAGAACTTCTTAGGACTTTTGCAATAATTTCCACACTTCATCATGTTGAAGCTATTTGTCTGACCTCCTACCTTGAAAAATTATTGATTCTGAATGATGATGAATTAAATCAATATAGTAAAACAGGAAAATTAACTAAAGAAATGTCTACAAGGTATATTGCGGAACAAAAAACAATCCTAAGGAATAATCTCAGGACCAAAATATTTCTCAAACTCAAAATCTTCCTTCCGCAATTTTCTTTTTCTCTTTGAATTTTCCGCCATTGCTCCAGTCTCTTCCAAAGATCCCTTCTCCCCAAATATCCTCGCCGAGTGCGACAATTCAATTGCCTTTTCTCCTGCGCCCTCAATCTCCTCTGCTCTAGACCGAATACCATCAATCAAATACTTTATCGTCGAACAAATCAAATCATCCCCTTCTTTCGGCCACAACTTCGCTTCTCTCCAATACAAACAACGCCCTCCACAAATCTTTCTGTAACCACATTCCTCACATCCAGATATCACCTTCTTTCCCACAACTCCAGAATCCATTGAACCACAATACATATTCCTAACAGAATTCATAATCGGACAAGCAGATAAATCACCATTGGTGTTAATTGTAAAATTCGCAAAACCAGCACCACAAGGCAAACGAGTTTCCGAGTCCCAACCTTTAACTCGATTCAAAATTCCAACAAAGGGATACATCTTAATTATTTCCCCTTTTCCAATCTCCCCAAACCACCAATCCAACAACCGATCAATACTCTTATTATACTCTCCAACAAATTCAGAAAACTCCTTAAAATCAAAATCATTTTTATAAAACCCCGCGTCAATTTGCCAATGCACAGAATCAAACAATTCCAATTTCAAAATAGCCATAACTTGCTCATAAATATCCGGCTTTTCACTCACAACCATCCGAGCAACAATTTCTCCAGAATAACCCTTAGCACGAATACCCCCCAAATTAGAAACAACCTTGTCATAATGAACAGCCCCTTTATTCTCAACATCTCGATTCCGAGTTCCATCAATTGAAACCAACATTTTATCCAACTTCATCAAATATTCCCTAGGCAATTTATCCAACAAAAGCCCATTAGTCTGAATCATAAAACGACAATTAACATTGTCCATAATTTCCTTCATCTTCTCAACCATAACTAAAGGTTCACCGCCATAAAAAATCAAAGTATCTGAAGGCTTCAAAAACCCTTTCAACTTTTCAACAGAAATATCCGAATCAACAGGAGCATCCAAATCATAATCCCATTTCTTCTCAAGCCCATTATCAAATTCTTTCATGGATTTCTCATAACAATATTTACATTTCAAATTACATCTTTCAGTTAGGATAATATGGTAGTGCATGAAATAAAAATAAAAATTAAGTTTATAGAGTTTACGAACTTTCTGTATTGCTTAACAACCATTTCCAAACAGGAATAACTTTTATTTTTTTCCCATCTATCTTAAATTCATCCTCATCGTCATAAGTCAGAATTAAACCTTCTTTAAGTTTAAATTCATTCATTGCCTCAATCAAGCCGTTTAATTCTCTTTCCTTATTCTGTTTAGTTAATTCATAACAAACTTGAATAGAATTTTGTATCTTATTTTTCTCTCTCAAAATAAAATTACATTCTCCTTTTTCTTGAAAATAAAATATTTCTTTATTTCTTCTTTTCAATTCAATAAAAACCAAATTTTCTAAAAGTTTTCCACTATTTTCAGAGAAACTAAATCCCAAATTAATGGCAAGAGCATTATCAATCAAATATAATTTTTTATTTGAATTTATTTGTTTTTTTAAAGAATAATTATATCTGGGAACCAAAAACATTAAAAAAGAATTTTCTAGATAACCAAAATATTCTTTCACGGTAGTGGGAGAACCCATTCGTAATAATTTCTTTATAGAATTGAAACTAATTTCCTTCGCAATATTATTGGCAGCTAAATAGACCAATTCCTTAATTGCTTTTTCTCCACCCAATTTATATCTAACAATAATATCTCGATATAATACATTTTCATAAAGACTTTTCAAATATTCTTTATTCTTTGTAAACAAATATTCTGGGAGACCCCCTTCAATTAAATATTTTTTAAAATATTTTTTTAATTTTGCTCTTTCGGGAGTTTTATAAACTGAATCTTTATCCCATCCAATCTCTTCAAAATTTAAATATTCTGAAAAAGAAAAAGGGAACAAATTTATTTCAATATTTCTCCCTGTCAAATGCGTACCTAATTCTTTAGATAACATCGAAGCATTTGATCCAGTTATGTAAACTTTTTTACCCTGATCATGAAGTCTTCGAACAAATCTTTCCCAACCAAGAATATTTTGTATTTCATCAAAGTAAAATATTTCTTTATCTCCATAAAGTTCAATTAAAATTTCATACAAATTTTGAAAATCTTCAATTGCAAAATTAACCAATCGATCATCGTCAAAATTAAGATAATATCCATTTTTTTCATTTCTAATCTGTTTGATTAAGGTAGATTTTCCACACCTTCTAATTCCTGAAATTATTACTACAAAAGGTTGTTTATGTTTTTTTAAGATATTGTCAAATACTGCTCTTTTTATTTCATCCTTTAATAAATATTTTTTATTCTGTTCCAAAACTAATTGTTTCAATTTATCTTTTTTCATTGAAAAAAGAGGATTTTCAATATTATAAAACTATCTATTAAGAATAGATAGATTAAAGGGAAAGATATCTATTAACAATAGATGGCTAAACTTCAAAACCCACATAAAAAATATAACCAACATTAATTTATATCCCTTTCCATCAAAACTTTTATAACCCCAATAACATTTTGTCTCGCCATGGGAGACGGAAAAACACACATTAATAGAGATAATTATATTCATCAAAAAGAAGAAGAAATACGGACTTTAGAAAAAGATTTCTTGGAAAACCCAGATGTTCCCACTGCAAAAAATTTAATTGAACAATATTATATTTATTCTTCAATTAAAATGGGCTATTATTCTTCTCCAAGAAGAGAAGAGGCACACCAGAAAATTTCCACATTAGAAAAATTCATCAACAAAAAATTATCACTTGAATAAATAAAAAATCATACAAATAATTAAATATCTTTTTCATCAATTTTTTATATGAAATTGTCAGAAAAAATTGCAAAATTAACTTTTCACGGAGGAGTAACTTACTTCATGACTAGTGCAATAATAAAAACCGGACTAATAATAAGCAGTTTAATTTCTCCTCCCCAATCAGAATTCAATGATCAAATTTATTTTTTTAAAAGAGATAAAGGAAATCCAGAATCTTGAATAAGAACTCTTCCCCCAATAACAGAAAATTATTTCAAAAATAAAAACGATTCAACATATTATATAAAATTAAACAAAGAAGATTTTCCTAATTTACCCCTTCCATAAACCCCGGCATTTTCCCAACTTCATTCATGTTCCCAGTTTTATTTCTTTTCGCAGCAATAACATCATCGATTCTCAAAATCATACTAGCAACATCCGTCGCTGAATCAATAGCTTGAGATTTAACTTTGTAAGGTTCAATAATTTTAGCTTCCAAAACATTTTCAACTTTATTAGTGAATAAATTAATTCCCACGTTTTTCTCACCAGAATCATGCTTCGCTTTCAATTCTGTCAAAATATCAATAGGATCAAGTCCAGCATTTTCCGCCAAAGTCGAAGGAATAAACTCCAAAGCTTTTGCGAATTCCTCTACAGCTAATTGCTCTCTTCCACTAAGCGTCTGCCCAAATTCTTTCAATTTTTTAGAAAGCTCCATTTCAATAGCGCCTCCCCCTGGAACAATAAGTTTAGTTTCAAGCGTACTAACAATATCCCCCAATCCATCCATTAAAGCTCTTTCAATTTCATCAACAACGTGGCTAGTTCCACCATGAATCAAAACTGTCACGGCCTTGGGATTTTTACAACCTTTAATGTAAGTCATTTTTTCCCGACCAATTTTCACTTCTTCAACAATTTCTGCTTCCCCCAAATCATAAGAATTAATCTCCCCCAAATTAGAAATTATCCTCGCCCCAGTCGCCTTAGAAATCTTTTCCATATCTGTTTTAGCAACACGGCGACAAACATAAATCCCCTGCTTTGCCAAAAGATATTTCGCAAAATCATCCACTCCTTTCTGACAAAAAACAACATTACATTCAGTTTCAACAATTTTTTCTACCATTTCTTTCATGGTTTTCTCTTCTTCATTAACAAAATTCTGTAATTCCAAATGCGATGAAACCGAAACTTTTGTACTAATTTCGGGACTTCGAAGTTCAACTGGAAAATCCAACAATAAAATTTTAGCCCCTCCAATTTCACTAGGCATGTCTTTACTAATTCTCTCTTTATCTAAAACAATCCCCGAAATAAGTTCAGTGTCCTTAATCCCATCCCCCAAAACTTTCTCAATTTTTATATTATTCAAATCAACTTTTCCTTTATTCTCTACAAGTTTAACAGCCCGAACCAAAATATCCGCAAATCTTTCCTTCTCGTTTTCCGCAGATTTTCCAGTCATAGCAGTCATCGCAATTTGACGAAGAACTTCCTCATTCTCGGCCGTAACATGCAAAGAAATTTCCTTCAAAATTTCCTGCGCTTTCTCTTGAGCCAACTTATACCCCTTAGCTATAACCGTTGGATGAATTTTTTGTTCAAGTAACCTCTCAGCATTTTCAAGAAGCTTCCCAGCAATCATAACAGCAGTAGTAGTCCCATCCCCAACTTCATTTTCCTGGGTCTTAGCAATCTCAACCATCATCTTTGCAGCCGGATGTTCAATTTGCATTTCATCAAGAATAGTAACTCCGTCATTAGTCACAATAATTTCATTGGTCGGAGTCACGAGCATCTTATCCATTCCTTTAGGCCCCAAAGTAGTCTTAACAACTTCCGATACCATCTTCGCAGCCAAAATATTATTTCTTTGAGCATCTTTCCCAATGATCCTCTGAATGTCTTCCGGCATAATTTCTCCTCTATTATTCATAAGGAAAAAACCCCTTGCAATTATATAAAGATTATTATAATCAAAACAGAAGATATTTAAAATAAAAATTCATAACCTATCTATGGCAGCTGATCAAGTTTTTGGGAGCAAATTAAAATATGCAGGTTTATTCAATTTTAAAGATTTTTACGAATTTTGTTATACTTGGTTAATGACCGAAACAGGGATGGAAATTGTCGCAGAAGAAGAATACACGGAAAAATTAGCTGGGCCAGTAAAAAACATTGATATTAAATGGAAAGCAACAAAAGAAGTTACAGATTATTTCAAATTTGAAATCAAAGTTGAATTCAAATTGCTTGCCATTTCTGAAGTTGAAATGAATCAGGGGGGAGTAAAGGTCAAAACAAATAAAGGTGAAGTTGGAATTAAAGTAAAGGGACTCCTACACAAAGATTATGAGGGCAAATTTGATGTTAGTCCAAGATTAAGAATGTGGAGGGCAATTTATGAAAAATGGATAATTCCCAAAAGAGTAAAAGCATTAGAAGACAAATTGGCTGGAGATTGCGATGAATTTTTAGGTCAAGCAAAAGCATTTCTAGATATAATTGGTCAAAGATAATTTCTTGTTTCATTAGGAAATAATTTTTTATTTCTTTTTAGAAATTATTTTTTGAGTTCTTTTAAAACTTTTTTCTTTATAATTTCTCCCTCTTTTATATTTATTTTTTAAACATCTCCAACAATTTATATCCTCGCTGATAGCGTTAATTAAATAATTGTCTAATTTAATCATTTTTTCTTAAAAATCTTCAAAATCCAATAATCATCCCTCCAAAGGTTATACAAAAAAATAACATTATTTCCATAGAAATGTTTATATAGAATTTTGGCGATTTTTTAACATGAAAAGAGTGTTATTTTTATTATTGGCTTTACTAGTTTTGCCAGGAGTATTAGCTGTAGACTTAACAGTAAAACAAATAAGTGCGGGAGAAGTATTAATTATTGGATTAGCTGATCCGGTAGAATTTGCAATTAACATAACAAATAATGGAGCAGATGATCTCTTCTCAATATACACTTTCTTTGGATCTGGATTAGAACCAAAAGATCCAATTGCAATTAATTCCGGTGAAACAAAGGAAATAATCTTGAAAGTATTTCCAAGAGAAGATTCAAAACTAAGAGGATATGTCACATTTAGCTACTTCATCCAAGGACAAGATTCTTCTGAAATTGAAGAAAAACTTACACTAAACATCATTGAATTGGGAGAAGCATTTGGAATAGGCTCAGACAAAATCAATCCAGAATCAAACACTCTAGAAATTTATATTCATAACAAAGTAAACTTCAATTTCAACAATCTAACAGCAAAATTCAATTCAGTTTTTTTTAACTTTGAAGAAAAATTTGATTTAGGACCAAATGAAAGAAAAAATTTTGAGATCAATTTGAATAAAAAAGAGTTCAATAAATTAATGGCAGGATTTTACACTTTAGAATCAGAAGTTGCCATAGGGGATTTAATTTCTCAAGTTGAAGGAAAAATAGAATTTGTAGAAAAAGATTTATTGACAACGACAAAAAAAGATAGGGGTTTAATAATTTCAACAAAAACAATCCAAAAAACAAACGAAGGAAACACAGTACTAAATTCCGTTACAATGTTGAAAAAAAATATAATTTCTAGAGCTTTCACAACATTCAACCCAGAACCATCAATTGTAGAAAGAAAAGGAGCAACAATTTACTATACCTGGAATCAAAAAATAAATCCGGGAGAATCAGAAGAAATAATTGTTAGAACAAATTGGTTATTTCCTTTTATTGTAATTTTATTAATAATTGCAATCACTATTTTAGCAAAAAAATATTCAAACACTTCGCTACAATTAAGAAAAAAAGTTTCTTTCGTAAATGCAAAAGGCGGAGAATTTGCTTTGAAGGTAACAATCGTTGTTGAAGCAAAACAATTTGTCGAAAAAATAAAAATAATGGATAGACTTCCTCCACTAGTAAAAATGTACGAAAGATTCAATGGCGAATATCCAACAAAAGTAGACAAATTAAAAAAGAAAATCCAATGGGATTTTGATCACCTTGAGCCTGGAGAAAGAAGAATTTTATCTTATGTTATTTATTCAAGAGTTGGAGTGTTAGGTAAATTTGCATTACCTTCGACAATCGCACTTTTTGAAAGAGAAGGCAAAACAAAACAATCTTCCTCGAACAGAGCATATTTTTTATCTAGGCCAAGAAAAGAAGATCGCTTTGAATAAACAACAACTTTAAAAAACAATCTTTATTAATCATATTTATACCGCAAAGGTATGGAAAAACCATCCATAGCTCAATGGCAGAGCGCTTGGCTGTAGATTACTAAGGTGGAGTGTCCATAAGGACATACAATGAAACCCCAAAAGTCATGATAACTCAAGGTTCTAGCAGAACCCGAGAGGTTCCCAGTTCGAATCTGGGTGGATGGAT
>CAZFLO010000035.1:0-8970 GCA_964519005.1 Candidatus Woesearchaeota archaeon | reverse complement strand
CACAGAAGGTTAAGTTACTTTGAAAGTTTGGAGAGGTAGTTTATACGCAAGCCCTAATTTTTATAAAAGTTAATCATAAAAGAAAGGAAGTGAATCTGAAAAACAATCTCTGCCATGATACATTTCTTCTAAAATATCTCGAGTCAAAATATCATTGATAAAATAACCAGTTTCATTATCAACAATTGTACAATCGTTTTCAATACATTGTTCTTCATAAAATAACCCATAATCAATCATATCAACTATTTGAGTGTTATTATATTGGCAATATAATTCTTGATCCCAAAGAAGTTCATCAAACCCATGACATTTACCATCATAATCTCCAACAATTCCTTTAACATAACTTTCTTCTTGTGAAAAATTCTCCGTATAATTACATTTGTAAGGGGAACAACTTTCTAAATTAGAGAAATAATCAGTACAATTTCCAGAATTTTCAATTGCATTCCAAACAATTCTTAATTCTTCCGACAAACGGATGGGATAAATAAGAGGAAGATTACAACATGCAAAAAAATCTTCCGTTCCTTCATAATAATAAGTACCTTCCCCGGGAAAAAGACACCACCCATCTCCAACATCTTGAGGATAATCATACAATCCTAAATCTTCACAAGTCTCATTAACACTAGTATTAACCGCCTCCAAAAAACAAGTCACGCTACAACAATAATTACTATCAGAAACATTCAAATAACTTCCATTACAAATTTCTGAAGAATTACAAATATCCCCGGACAATTCAGAACAATTCAAAAGAGTAACATTGGTTTCATTATTAGTTAAGTTTCCAGTAGAACAAGACATAACTTCTTCCGGCCTGTTAACATCTGTTTCACATTCATTCAAATCCAAACAAACTCTACTTTGAGATCCGCCAACACAGTTTCCCCAATCTTCACAAGCCCAACTTTCAACACAAGTAACCCCAATAATTCTTTTAATAAAAAGCTCTGGAACTCCTTCAACAATTTTTTCCAATCTCAATTCAATATCAAGTTCCTCATCGCCATCCAAATCAAAAGCTTTCGTCTCTCCAACACTCAAATTTACTTCAATAATTTCACTACGAATAATCAAAGAAACAGAATTCTCAAATACTTGTTCAACTTCTAAACTATGTTTCTCCTCATCAATATTAAAATTAATTTGTTTGCCTTCTTCTAACTCGACCAAACCCCCCCTCAAAAAACTCTCTTCAGAAAGGTAAGATGAAAAATCCATGAAAAGAGCATATGAAACAATAAAAATCACTATCAATAAAAACAAACCCCCAAAAAGAAAAATTCTTTTATTGAAAGATTTCAAAACTTTTTTGGAAGGACTATTCGGGGAATTATCCATATTGGAAGAAATTTTTTCTTCAGAATTTTTTATTTCGGATTTATTTGTTTCATTATTCTCAGCTGGAACTTCAATTTTTTTATCTGGAAAATCTTCAAAAACCTCTTCACTTGAATTTTTATTAATTTCTTCAGTCATTTTTTCTTAATTCCAATCACTTTAATTCCGCTCATATACGGTTGAAGAACTTTAGGGATATTAATAGATCCATCTTTATTTTGATGGTTTTCTAAAAAAGCACACAATGTTCTTTGAACAGTCATTGCTGTTCCATTTAAAGTATAAACAAATTGCATTTTATTTTTTGAATCAGAATATCTTGTATTCATTTTACGAGCTTGATAAGTTGTGGCCGTACTTGTACTCCCAAGTTCACGATATTCCCCTTGAGAAGCAAACCACCCTTCTAAATCATGTGTTCTAGCCATCGTCCCTGAAAAATCACCACTAGATAAAGCAGAAACTCTATAAGGAATTTCAATTAATTTGAATATTTCTTCTTGATTTTTGATAATTTCATTAAACATTTCTTCTTCATCTTCAGGTTTACAAAAAATAAATTGTTCTATTTTTTCAAATCTATGGACCCTATAAATTCCTTTTGTGTCTTTTCCATGACTTCCAGCTTCTTTTCTAAAACAAGAACTAATTCCAAAATATTTAATTGGTTTATCAATTTTAATTATTTCATCTTTATGATAAGCAGCAAGAGCATGCTCACTTGTCCCAATAAGATACAAATCTTCCCCATCAATTTTGTAAATACTCTCTTCAAAATCTTCTAAAGATACAGCCCCAGACATAGATTTACGATTCAACATGTAAGGCGTTTGAACTGGGATGTAACCTTTCTTAACTAAAAAATCCATTGTAAACCTTTGGAACGCACTACTTAAGAGCACAAGATCTCCCAAGAGATAATAAAACCTAGAACCCGCAACTTTTGCACCTTTTTCAGTATTTACAAATCCTAAACTTTCAACTAAATCCACATGTCCTTTAACATCAAAATTAAACTTGGGTTTCTTACCAACTTCTCTTAAAACAATATTTGTACTATCATCTTTTCCTACTGGAACATCTTCGTGCAACATATTTGGAAATTTCAAAATTATTCCTTTAATATCCTCCCCCAATTTCTCTCTCTTCAATTGAGTTTTTTCAATCTTCCCGGGAATCTTCTTTGCCTCAATCTTCAACTTCTCAACTTCTTTTTTATTTCCCCCCTTCATCAATTCAGCAATAGATTTAGAAATTTTATTCCGCTCACTTCGGAGAGAATCTTCATCATATTTCAATTTCTTCCACTTAGAATCAAGTTCAAAAACTTCATCAACCAATTTCAATTTATCTTCTTGAAATTTCTTTTTTATATTCTCCTTAACCAACTCAGGATTGTCCCTAATTAAATTTATATCAATCATAAAAAACCTAATTCTTACATACTTATAAATTTTAGCAATATAAGAAAATTTAAAAATACAAAAACCTAATATAAAACATGGCAGAGGTGATAAACATAGGTTCAAACATTGTAGAAATTTATCAACTCTTCTTATCTGTTTTACCTTTTTGGGCAAAAAATTTCGTAAATTTATTTTTAATTGCTGCAGTAATTTTTATCTATGCTGTATTTATTTGGAAATTTTATAGATTCATTGCAAAAAAAAATATTATAGAATTAAATCTAAAAAAATACAATAATTCAAGTAATCCCACGGTACTGAAGACCATGGCTGGGATTTATTACTTTTTAGAATACCTCATTATTCTCCCATTATTAGTTTTTATTTGGTTTGGAGTATTCACAATATTTTTAATACTTTTAACTGAAAGTATCGAACTAAGTAGATTACTGATAATATCAGTAACAATAATTACTGCAATAAGATTTGCCGCTTATTTCAAAGAAGATTTAGCAAAAGATTTAGCAAAATTACTTCCATTTACACTTTTAGGAGTTTCCTTAACTCAAAATACCATGTTCTCTTTCCCAAAAATATTAGGACAAATATCTGAATTGCCAGCATTTTTTGAAAGCATAATAATTTATCTAGTATTTGTAATGGTAATAGAATTCCTCTTAAGATTATCCGATTTCTTTTTGAATATAGGGGGAATCCCCACAGATGAAGTAAAAGAAGAAATAAAAGAAGAAGTAAAAGAATAAAAAACATTTCTAAAAAATTTATCCCCCTTGGACGATAATTACTTTATTAATTCCAGATTTAACTAATAATTCTTTAAAGATTATATACTAAAAAATTAATTCTTTTCAACGTCGGGATGTTCATGTCCCTTTTTCATGATATCTTTCAGCATTTTAATATGTTTTTTCCGTTCATGAGAATAATTTTCATCACTAGTTTCAGAATGTTTAATCATTTTTGCAACATATTCTCCCCCCAAAAAATGCGGAGTCAGAATATAATTAGCTCCAACTCTATAAAGCTCAAGCGCATTTTCAA
The DNA here is from genome assembly GCA_964519005.1 of Candidatus Woesearchaeota archaeon. Lineage (GTDB taxonomy): Archaea > Nanobdellota > Nanobdellia > Pacearchaeales > GW2011-AR1 > GW2011-AR1. Next base: position 5,152 of record CAZFLO010000035.1, on the reverse strand, counting down.
TGCTATGGGCCCGAAGAATAATAACCGCATCTTTATTGACTGCTCGAATAGATTCAATTAATAATTTATTTGTTTCAACATCAGGAATTGTTGAAATGGCCAAATCCAATTTCTTCAAAGGCAATTCATCTAAAAATTCCAAATCATAAACATCTCCATAAATTGCAGGAATTCCAAACTTCCTCAATTTTCCAATGGTGTCCGGGTTAAAATCAACAACCATATATTTTTTATTAATTTTTTTCAAAGTATTAAGAATACTAAATCCAATCCGATTATAACCAAAAAGAACCGTATCATATTTTGCTTTCAATTTTTTTTCTTTCTTCACATGTTTCTTTTCAAAAAAAGATAACAAACCAGAAATTTTTCTATAAAATTTATTCGAATAAATAATCATATAACTTGAAAGAAGAATAGTTATAACTAAAGTCAAAATCATCGTATTCAATTCTTCAGGCAAGATATGGCCAACCGAAAGTCCTAATCCTAAAACTATTAAAGAAAATTCTGAAATTTGTCCCAAAGTCGTTCCAACCAAAAAATTATTTCTTTTTGTGAATCCAGACCATTTCATTAAGAACATTAAAATTAAAGGTTTAAGGACCAAAGCCACCAAAGATAAAACAACTGCTCCAACAATAATTGTTCCCAAATGAGAAATTTGTATTTTCAAACCTAAAATAATAAAGAAAATTATTAAAAAGAAATCCCGAAGAGGTCTAATTCTTGAAGAAATTTCTGTAGCATATTGACTAGAAGACAAAATAACTCCCGCAACCAAAGCCCCAATTTCCATAGAAAAACCAATATAAGCAAATAAAGCTGCTAAAACAAAACACCAACAAATTGAAAACAAAAATAACAACTCTTGCGATTTCGCAATACTTTTCATGGCCCTAGGCAAAACATAATAACCAATAATAAACAAAAACCCAATCAAAACTGCTCCCCGAATAATCCCTTCCAATCCCAACAAACCATTAACTCCATTTCCCGCAATTGAAGAAATAAACATTAAAACTCCCACCGCAACCAAATCTTGAATAATCAAAATACCAATGGAAATTTTCCCGAACAGAGAATCTAATTGTTTTTGATCAGACAACAATTTCATAATAATAATTGTACTTGAAAAAGAAAGTCCAATCCCGAAATAAGCAGAAGCAATTGTACTAAATCCTAAAAGAAATTTAGAAATAGCAAAAGTAGCGACAAAAGTCAAACCAATTTGTCCAAGACCAATCAAAAGAGATGAAACTCCAATTTCCTTAATAACCTTCGGATTTAAATGCAATCCTACAATAAAGAGCAAAAAAGCAATTCCAAATTCAGAAAAAACTTCAATAAGTTCAGTTGAACCACCCATATTTAACAAAATAGGACTGATTATTATTCCAGCAATAATATATCCAATAATAATTGGCTGATTAAACCTTCTTACAATATAAGACATAACAAATGCTACAAATAAAATAATTGCTAATTCTATAAAGATATTTTCCATATTCGCCTCTTGAGATTACTAATTAAAATTAGTATAAAAAGGTTTTTAAAGCAATAGAATTATAATCCATTATAATAAACCAAGATTAAAAGAAAAATGCCAAAAGTAAGAATAAAATTAAACTCCGTTGACATAGAAATGTTGAATGATATTTGTAATTCTATTAAAGATTTAGCTAAAAAATCAGGAATTACAATTTCTGGACCAGTCCCATTACCCACAAAAAAATTAAAAGTGACAACAAGAAAATCTCCCTGTGGAGATGGAACAGCAACTTTTGATAGATTTGAAATGAGAATTCATAAAAGACTAATTGATTTGCCTGCAAACGAAAAAGTTCTGCACCACATCATGAGGATGCGAGTTCCAAAATCAGTTAACATAAAAATTGAAATGAAAGATTAATTATTTCAATAATATTTTTCCAATAAATTAATAATCAATTTTTAGGCATTAATCCAGTACCATAAGCAAAAGCACAATATTTGGGCGCATCTCCAAAATTTCCATTCAAAACAAAAGTATTGATTCTCAAATTAATAACTTTTTCAATTCCTTCATCTTTCATCAATTTATGTAAGCCAACCACCACATAAATTTCAGCCTCATCTAAACAATCATTTCCTTCTGTTCCATTAGAAACATAAGTAAAGGCATAATTATCAATACTTTTTTTTCCTTCCAATATTTCAATTCCAGAAGTAAAAATATTTTTTTTGGCTTCCCCATATTTCTCAAATAATTCTTTTTTAAATTCCTCAATATTTTCATTTGACATAATTAAATAAAAATCAAACTATATATATAAATTTCCATACTAAAATAACTAGTTCCACAAAACTATTATAAATCCTAAAATTCTTTTATTAGAAGAGGTTGATACAATGAACAGAAAAAATGCTTTTGTAATTCCATTTAAAGAATTAACAATAAAAGATATTCCACTTGCAGGAGGAAAAAACGCATCTCTCGGAGAAATGTATCGTGAGCTTGGAAAAAAAGGAATAAAAGTTCCAAAATCAGTTAACATAAAAATTGAAATGAAAGATTAAAGTTCATCTAATGGAGATTTAATTTTCAATAATTCTGTATTTGCAACTTTTGTATAGATTTGTGTTGTTTCTAAATTTGAATGATCTAATAATTTTTGAATATATCTTATGTCTGTTCCAGCTTCGAGCAAATGTGTAGCAAATGAATGCCTAAGCATATGGGGAGTAACCCTTTTATTCAATCCCTTTGAAGCATTCTCCAATATTTTCTGAACAGATTTTTTAGAATATTTTCCTTTTCGTCCTTCAAATAAATATTTAGTTTTAAAATTAGTTTTACAAACAAAATCAAATAACTCTTTTGACAATTTTTCAGATAATAAAGTTATTCTGTCTTTCTTTCCTTTTCCTTGCCTAACTTTCACGACCCCTCTTTGCGATTCAATATCTTCTCTTTTTAAGTTTATCAACTCACTTAATCTTAGCCCAGAAGAATAAAGTAATTTTATTACAAGATTATGTTTCTCATTTTTTGTTTTATCAATTAAATATTTGATTTCAAACTTCGACAAAACTTTTGGAAGTTCTTTTTTCTTTTTTGGCAAAGGGACATAAATTTTATCCAACTCTTTTCCAAAAACAATCTTAAACATAAAATCAATACTTGCCCTAATTTGCCTAATTGTGGAAGAATCATAATCTTTAGATAACAAAAATAAAAAGTACTCCCTAACAGCCATTTCATTGATGTTTAATGAACTTTGCCCAATCCAATTCAAAAATTTATCACAATTATAAAAATAACTCTTCAAAGTCTGTTTGGAATATCTTCGAAGAATAATTGATTCTTTTAACTTTTGCAAAATTTCCTCCTTATTCATGAAATCCTAACAAATAAAACAATTTATATTTATTATTCGCTTTTTAGGATAATTAGCTATGTTTAACGAACTTCAACTTTTGAGAAGTTCATTTAATACCTGTTCATTTCAATTTCCAATCTCCTCCTAGCGTCGGTAAACCAAAAATTCTGACTTTGATATCTTCGTTTAACGCTCTAGTAAGAAGTTGAAAACTTCTCACAACATCGCTGATTAAACGAAATTGCTGAAAACAAAAACTAAAATTGTCTACCTAACCCCAAAGAAAGAGCGCGCGAGTTTTCTACGAAAACAGATAGTGACTTCGTCATTATTGATAATTCAAAACCTTTTTCCCTAAATCCGTAACGCCATAAACCTTCCAAGCTTTCTTTTCTGGCGTTAAACAAAGAGTCAGCTTTTTCTTTTCTAATTCATGCAAAGCTTTACTCACATTCGGCTGTTTCTCTCCAATTAATTTAGAAACCTCTGCCTGTCTCATGTCTTTCTTCCCTAAAACTTTCAAAATTTTATTTCTAATCTTACTCGTAGAAATAAAAGCATATAACTCTCTTATGTTTTCCATATGAAAGTTATGCGAAAAGTTTATAAAAACAGCATAATATAACATACATATAACAATTAGAATGGAAAAATTGACAATTTCGCAAATAAAACAAGAACTAAAAGAAAGAGGCGTAGCAAATATTACAAAAGAAGATATTTATTATTGGGGCATAATAATATCAATTGAAAGATTAAGTTTAAATAATATTGTTAGCAATAAATAATAAGATGAAAAAAGAAAATTGGATTAAAGAACACCCTATTTTAAGCGGAGTTATCGGCGTAATTTTATTATTTATTTTAATTGGAATTTTTAGTGGAGGAGACAACAATAATTCTACAAGCTACACTAAATCTACAAGTGATACTAAAACAGCTGTTGAAAAAATGACTGCTCTTGAACAAATGGAAATTGCTTTTATAGGTGGTTACTCCTATAACGAAATTAAAGAGCGTATTGACTCCGTTATGCAACAATATGGGCTATCAAAGACTAATGAAAATTATAGTAGATTTGGAAGTGTTTTAGTGACTCTTAGAAAAGATTATGGAGTTTCTGAAATGGATATTCTTACTTGTATGAAATTTGCAGATTATAAAAATTCAGTTGGGGGAGAAATAACACCTAAAGACGCAATTGTAGAATCTGCCTCAATTTGCGCGATTACACTTAAGTCTTAATTAATAAAATGAGGGGAAAATGTAGTTTTTGTGGAGAAGAAAAAGAATTAACAATTCATCACCTTGTTGCTCAAAAGTATCAAGGGAATGACGAACAAACAAATTTAATTCCAGATATTTGTAGAGATTGCCATAATAAAATTGAAGAAAGTATAAATAAATCTCGTGCAGATCTTGGTGCAGGAAAGAGTATTGCACCAACTCAAAATTTTATGATAGGTTCAATTCAAGCTCAATTAAACACTGGAAGCACTTTTTTGGACGAACAAGGGGAAGGCTTTATTGATGCTGGTTCACCATTTTATGGAATGAGTTGTCATATTAAAAATTCTGGTCAAAAAGATATTGAGGCATCTTTAAGTGGAGGAAATGTTGTTTTAATAACTGGTTCTCCTACGGATTCTTGGTTGATTTATTCTTATGTAAATAAATAACTAAAAGTGCCCAACTTCTTTTTTAGAAAAAAAGAAGGCAAAAAAGCGCGCTCAAAACCAACGACAATTTTAAAGACAATTTTCAGCAACTACGATATCAAAGAATTTTCG
>CAZFLO010000034.1:0-9250 GCA_964519005.1 Candidatus Woesearchaeota archaeon | reverse complement strand
TTCTAATAAGATAAAAATTACAAGAGTCAGATCTTTAAAAAAATATGTTTTCAAATAATCTTCTTTTTCACAGATTCATTTAACCATTTCTGCCACCTAGGAAAAACATGTTTCCCAAGAGGAATCCCTGTTTCTTGAATTACTTCATCTGAAATTTTATGAAATTCATGATTTGCTAAAGTATTAAATTCCGCTTCCAAAATTTCTTCTCTCCCAGAAGTTTTTGCAACATCAACAATTTCTTTTTTTATTTTGGAACGAAGCAAAATATTATCATAAACAGCATCCCAATTCCCAGCCCAACCTTTTACTTTTGATGCAATGTCTTTAATGACTTCAATGTCTCCATTAATCAAATCCGAAGTAGCATTTAATTCATCTTTCTCAACATTATATTCCATTAAATCCCTAAATCCTCCTTCAAGCATCGGGTCTTCCTTCCAATGTTTTCTAACTTCAGTTAATTCTAATAATCTTCTCCAAGAATGAAGACCATCCGCAGATTTAATGGGATTAGCAACGGCAATTATATCTGTTGCTTTAAATGAAGTTGCAGGAACCCCGATATCGTTTACGACTCTATCAAAAACCCCATAAGGCGAAGCACCATGAATTGTCCCTGCTACAACATTTGCCAAAGCTCCAACTCTCATTGCTTCGTAAAGTGCTTTTGCCTCAGATGAACGAACTTCACCAACAATTAAACAAGAATCACCCAAACGCAAACTTGCACGAATCCCGTCCTCCGCAGAAACTTCCGCGCTAGTTTTTATTAAAGCTGAACGAACTTTCATTCGAAGAACATTAAATTTCAATCTTCTCAAAGCTTCAATTGGAAGTTCTAAAGAATCTTCAACAGTAATTATTCTAGACTTAGGATTAATCTCAAGCATCAAACTACCCAACAAAGAAGTCTTCCCCGACGAACGAGTCCCAGCAACAAGAAGCGTCCTAGAACCATCAACCAAAAAACTCATAAGTCCTGCAGCCAAGGGATTAATCATTTTATTTTGAATAAATAAAGGCAAGGTCCAAGGAGCTTCTCTATGTCTCCTAATCGAATATGCAAGTCCGTCAGGACTTAAGGGATTTTGAATAATTGCAATTCTCGCACGAAGAAGACCAATTTCAAGTTGAGTATCCAAAATTGGATTTGCTTCATCAAGAGGCCTCCCAGAAATCATCCTAAACTTAGCAGCCCAAGAATCACTGTCTTCTTTACTCGGCAAAATATTCGAAGAACATTCATCATAATCCTGATGCCTAATATAAACCGGCGTCTGTGAAATTGGAGCATTCAAAGAAATATCCTGAATTTTTTTATCTTGCAATAAAACTTCTATCAATCCAAATCCAATTGTATGACGAACCAAAATAGTCGCAAGTTTATTCAAATGAGAATAATCTATTTTCAAATTTTTACTATTTGCCAAATCACGAATCAAATCTTTAGCAACATTAAAAAAAACCTGACGAGTTCGTTCAGTATCAGTAAATTCTTCTGCCTTCGGTTGGTGCTTAATTAAAACTTCCCTAGCTAAATTCAACAAAGAACTATAATCTCCAGAAAGAGAATTTTCAGGAGGGTTCACATGGTAAAAAAGTTTGGATTCTGTTTTATTTTTCAAAATAGTAACTGTGCTCACATCATAATCATTAATAGAAACTTTATACTGATCAACCATCTCAGAATCTAAAGGATAATCTTGAACAAGCCTTGTAAAAGTAAAATTGGGAATAATATCTGGACGAAAAATTTTATGATAAATACCTCTCTCTCCTTTACGATAATCCCCCAATAAATTTAAAGCAACTTGAATTAATTTTGTCTTTTCAATCAAATCAAAAATCCCTTCCAAAAGTCGAAGATAATTTCCTTGATCAACTTTCTGAATTCCTTCTAATTTATTCAAAAAAATTCTAGCTTCAATCAATATTTTTTTCAATTCAAAATATGCTGCTAAAGGATCTTTTTTCAAAAAATACAAAAACCCAAAAAGCTCAGTATATCTTTTTGAAAAAAAAGAATCTTCTTGCGTAACAAGTTTTGAATGAGATAAAATTTTCTCCTGTTTCTCTAAATAAACATGCAAAGAAGCAATTTCCAATAAATAACTTGTTTCTTTAAAATCATAATTATAATTTTTCTGTTGAACAAAAACAACCCGACTAACATTTGAATTTTCTATCAATGCTTCAATTGTTCTCTCCATAACTTCAGGATGATCAGCTAAACTAGGTGAATACGCTGCCCCAGAATAATTAAAATACAAAACATCTTCAGAACCTTCTCTTTGAACCAAATATGAATATAGTTTCGCCCCTTTCTCAAATTGCATAAAGATTAAAAGAAATAATAGTTTATATTAATTATTACATAGAAATTCAAGTAATTAACATTTCTCACACAAAAAAGTATAAATTAAACATTTCTTATCACAACAATTCTCATCCCTACAATGATTTTTTCCCATCAATCTCTTATACTTCTCGACATCCATCTTACCTGCATCAAACGCTATTTGTATTATCTTTTCAGTTGTATCTTTTACCTGAGGATAAGGAGAATTTAATTTTTCAATTATTTTATCTTCTGTTTTCTCCCGAAGAATAGGAGAAACTTCAGCATATCCTGCAGTAGGAATAAATTCTTTAAAAGGAGGATCCACCATTTGCCCCTCATAATTCATCAAGCTATATTCTGCATATAATCCACTTTTTTCTGAGAAAATTTTCTCGATTTTATTTTTATAAACTGGAGAAAAATCAGAATCCCCAAATAAACCAGTAAATGCTGAAAAATAATATTTACTATCTTCTTCTGAAATAAGATTTTCAACCACTTCTCCTCCAAGAATATCTAATTCTCCAACCCTATAAAGATAATAATTAAATTTATTCGTAATTTGTTTATCTACATTTTTTAATCTCATCTTTTCCATAACTCCCTCTATTGCGAAATACAAATCCCCTTCTTCTAAAGAAATATCATATTCTCCATATTCATTATTAAGCATCTCCTTCAGTTCATTTTTAATATCTTTTTGGATCTCCTTTGAAACTTGAGCAAGAGCTGCTCTAGAACTAGGAGAATTATAAAAACTGTTAAATGAATCAACAACAACTTGATTATAACATTGTTGTAAAAGAGGCACGTCTGGATTAATTTCAAAATACCTGTAATTTATTTTCCCTTCCAATTCATCTCTTTCAGTTTTTAATTTTTCAAAATACTTTTTCTTTTTTATATATTCTGTTGATTCTCTGTCTTCAATTTGATTCATTTCTTTCAAAACTAATTCTATCTCCTTTTTTACCCCATCAAACTTGGAAAAATAATTATTCAATTTTTCATCTTTTAAATTCCTTAATTTTTTTTGTTCTACATTTTTTAAAATATGATCTAACAAATGTTCATGTTCATGTTCAATAATTTTCTCAGGAAATTTGTTCCCTCTAAAAGTTCGTGCAACGTGAGGATCTGTAACACCAAGTCCAAAACCTATTTCTGTATCTCCACAATAAGCTCCTTCTGAACTAGAAAATTCAACTGAAGTTAATTCATTCAAAGATCTAGGGTTTCTATTAAAAAAATCTTCCATTAAATAAAGCATATAAGGGGGTAAATTTTCCTCACCAAAAGAATTATTTGTAAATCCTCCCCCTCTTCGAGGATAATCTTTTGCAACTCCAAAATCAATCCCTGGATATTTCTCCCTCATCTGCGCAATAGTTTGCAAAGAATTATCTTCAACTTTAGAACTAATGGGCAAATTATACTCGTTAAAAGTAACCAAAGTATTATCCTCCAAATCCATTGTTTTAAATTGTCTATAAGAATTAATTCTCAACTTTTGATTTAATAATTCCGGAATATCAGATTCAATCTCCATTGCAACACTTTGGTATTTTGCATCAAAATCTGCTTTCTCTCGAGGCATATTACTCAAATCAAGATTCCAACCAGTTTCATTAAAAGACATCTCAATTCCATCATTCAAAATTTTTGTTAAACTATTCTCACTACCTTTTTTATGTTCAACCCTGGGAATCAATCCTTCGTCTTCCCTAGATTCAAAAGACAAATAATCTCCCTTACTTGAAAAAACTTTCATCCTATCCCATTCATCTGTATTCAAAATTTCATGTCCTTCCAAAATTTGCAAATCAATGTAACCTTCAGTTGAACTTTTCATCTCCATCAAATTATCAGTTTGCCTAAACCAATTCCTAAAATAATCTCCAAGTTCTCCTTCAACAATTAATAAATCTCCACTAGAAGAATCGACATTAAATTCATTTTTCTTATAGCTTACAACTCCCTTCTTAATCAAATAACCCCTAGGAACAATTTCTATTATTCCACTTTCTAAAAATAAATCTTCTGAAACTTGAATACCCGCCCCCTCAATTTCAAAAGCATTCCCGGGTAAATCTAAATCAAATAAAAAAGGCATACATTCTAAATCTATTCCTCCATAAGAAAATATTTTGATCAACCCCTCTTTGAAAACAACTTCAGAATTTGTCGGCAAACAAAAATAATTATTCCCAAATAAATAATTTCCAAAGGAATAAACTGAAAATTCAGCTTCAAAAATTTCTCTCGTGACTAAATCAATTTTCAAATAGGCAATCTTCTTTAAATCAACATTCCCAAAATCCTCAAAAAAATCTGGCAACTCATCAACTCTTTCAAATTCAACAGAAACAACATTTCCTTCTTCAATCCAAAGAACTCCCAATTCAGCTAACTCAGTTGCATTCATCTCTGAAAGTTCCATTCCGTTGAAAATTTTCTCTCCAATTGGAATCTCCGAAGCAGAAACAAATGATATAAAAATAATACAAAATAAAAATAAAATTATTTTAATTCTCATCTTTAATTGCAAAAATAAATTCTAAGCCCTCTTTATCTTTTACCTTAAATATTATATCTTCATCATTAGGCGTTTCGATATTTATTTCGACATGTTTTTCTAAAGCTAAATTAGAAATGCAAGAAATACAAATTGCTCTTTTGTCTTCATAATCTTTAGCAAGCTCATAAGCAACATCATACAATTTCCCAAAATTTGAATAAATTTTAAAACCCTCAAAATCCCTTAAAATATATTTTTCATCATCTTTATTAATTTCTAAAGGATAACGAACATCCAAGAATAATTCCTCTTCAAGAATTCTCAATTCAGAACTTATTTCTCCTGAAGAAATATTTAAATCTTCAAAATCTTCAAAATCATTTACACAAGAAACAATGGAAAATTCCAAATATTCTGAAAATTCTCCTTCAACGATTTGTATCTTTGGTGGATTTGCTAATCCATTCAAATTATAATATGGAATTCCAGAATCTGTAGAAGCCAAAGGAGGTAAAAAATATCCTCCGCCCAAAGCCAATTCATAAGAGACATATTCTAAAGAATTCTCAATACAAGAAGAAACAAATGTTTCAACCCCCCCTATTTCTATAGAAAAATTTTTCTTTGAAGATTTATCTTTAAAAATAAAATACCCTGCAACACTCCCAACAATTATCAAAGCAATTATAATAAAAATTGTAACCTGTCCTTTGGTTCTCATGAATTTAGTTAGTGAAAGAGATTTATAAAATTAATTAAATTGTAAAAATAGAAAACAAATTTAAACCACTTTTTCTTTCATTTGTTATGACAGAAGCAGTCACTCCTCAAACAAATCCCTATGCGATAGGTTTCAGAGATTTAGAAGAAAAACAAAGATTGCTAAAAGATAGATTATTATTAATTGGTCAAAATTTAATTGATTTTAGAGAAAAAAATGAACAAGAAATTTTAGAATTAAAAAAACAAATTAGTTCTATGAGTTCAACCATGGAAAAAATGAAAGATTTTTTAGAGACAATTTCTGGAGAGATACCAAAATTTGCAAAAAAAGAAGAACTTGAAATTCTTGCAAAACAGGCAAAAATGTTTCAACCCCTAGAATTTGTTAGAAAAAGCGAGTTGCATCAATATCAAACGGACCACAAGAAGGCAGAAAAGTTAAAAAAGAAATAAATACAATAAAGACTATGACAGCATTTGAAAGAGTTACTGAATTAAAAAAAGAAGGGATTTCTGAAGGAGACATCACAGCAAAATTAAAAGCAGAAGGCATTAGCCCAATGGAAATAGATGATGCATTAAATCAAGCAAAAATAAAGGATGCCGTAGGAGAAAAAGACCCCACTGAAGGAATGCAACCATCTATTATGAAGGAGGAGAATGCTGCTCCCGGACCTGCACCCGCTCCTGCTCAAACCCCCGCACCAATCCCAGCAACAACCCCCCTCCCTATTTCTACACCCGAAGAAGAAAACATGAATCAAGCACAACCTCCAGAAACAATGCCTCAAGAATATGTTCCTCAACAAGCCGCACCTCCACAAGAATATCCCCCACAAGAATATCCTCCGCAACAATATAATCCCCAACCAAATTATTCTCAAACAAATATAGAACCCGAAGCAGATTATTATTCTCCTGAAGATTCTTATGCAGGAGAGGGAGAATACACAGGCTATTCCCAAGGCAACACTGGAACTGACACAATGATTGAAATTGCTGAACAAGTATTTTCTCAAAAGATGGAATCAATCAGTAAAGAAATTAAAACACTTATAGAATTCAAAACAATTTACTCTTCCAAAATCGATGACGTAAATCAAAGATTAAAAAGAATAGAAAATCAATTTGATAAAATGCAAATTGCAATCTTGGACAAAGTTGGAAAATTTGGAAAAAATTTAGATTCTCTAAAAAAGGAAATTGACATGGTCGAAGATTCTTTTTCAAAAATGAATTCTAGATTATAATTTTATTTTTCTAATTAAAAAAATTAAGCTGTAGTTGCAGCAGGGGTAGGTCTAGATTTAACAACTGCCAAAACAACTAATGCCACTCCAACCAAACCAAGTATAAACCCCAGAGCATGTTCCTGGAACCAATAAGTGATTCCCCAACCAGAACCTAATCCCCAACCAAACCCGAACTGTCCACTAAAACTTTGATAAAGAATAATAATTATCCCTATTCCAACCAATCCTCCAAAGATGGATTTTACTATTTTATCATCAAAATCTAAAAACAAACTCAACAAAATCATTGCAACTAAAATAATAGAAAGTAAAACACCCATCCTCGGAAAAATTTCTGCAAAGAAATATGAAACAAAATTAAATTGTAAAGCCATCAACGCAATAGAAACAGACAAAATAACATTTATTGGTTTATTTTTTCCAAACAAACTTGTCTTTTCTAAAATAGCGAAGAGCATTGCAAAAATCAACAAGAAAGGTAAAGCATAACTAAAAACTCCTGCCTGTTCCCAACTAAAAAGCATATTTCCTAAAGTTCCCCCGCTCCCAAGACCATAAGAAGCTAAATTAATAAATCCCTCTAACATATTAAACTAACAAAAATATTCTTTAAATAGATTTCGTTGACAAAATTCTGTACCCTCCACTTTACAAAACACAACAAATTAAATCTTAATCGTTCCACACAAAATTAATCATCACAAATATTCTCTAACCAACATATTCCAAATTACTTGGTGAAATTTATTACATCAATTTTAAAATCTTTGATTTTAACAAAATAAAATAAATAACTAAGGCCCTTTCTTATCGCCTTCAACAACACCTTTAGCTTTAATCACAACAATCACTGCCACAATAATCAAAGCCACAAACAAAAAGTTAGACCAAAACGGAGAACTCCAAGAAGAATCAAATAAAAATCTAAAAATGCTTTCTATTCCATTAAGGAAACCATCCCAAACTCCTGTTGCCCAAATGACCGCAATTGCAACTGCAATTCCAAGTAATACTCCATAAAAATTAAGCATTTTAGGACCAGGAGTAATATTTCCTCCAGAAACAAATCCCCAAAGCATCAATCCAACAAAAATTACAACTAAACCTACCGTCATAAAAAGAATCATATTAGCAACAATTATTTTAGGAAAAACTGCCCCAACAAAAATAAGACCAATTACCAAAGAAACTAATGCATTCAATTGTTTTTTTCCATCTCCAAAAATACTAGATTTCTCTAAAATAGCAAAACAGATAAAAAAGATTAATAAGAAAGGATATAAGAAATCAGTCAAGAGTGAATTTTGTAATATAGTCGCCATTTTATATATTCTAATATCTCAAAATTACTTTAAATATATTTCCCTTAACAAAAATTACTTCAATTTTAATTCCTTTCTTCACTTAACTTTACTTCTCTTTTTCGATTTTGAATTATTTTTGAGATAAAATATTTGCATTTTAGCCAAAAAGAAACAAAATCCAAAATTACTTCAATTTCATATACGAACTACTACCCTTAAATGATTCCATCCAAGAACAATTACTACAGCTAATAAAATAAAAAACACAAAAAGAGCATTTGTCCAAAAAGTCCCGCTCCAAGAGGAATCAAATAAGAACAAGAAAAATTTCTGAATTCCCTTGACAAAACCACTAGTAACTCCAGTTGCCCACAATACTCCAAAAAATAATCCAAGCACAACAATAACAACAAATAATTTATGAATTTTGGTCCCGCCTTCACTAGTAAAACCTTTTCCCTGAGAAACAAAATTCCAAAGAAGAATAGCAACAAAAATAACTACCATTCCCACAGTCATAAATTGAACAAGATTCCCAGCAATAATTTTAGGAAAAACAGCTCCAACAAATACAATTCCAATAACCAAAGAGAGAAGAGCATTCAATTGCTTTTTATCAGATCCAAGAATTGAAGTCTTTTCCAAAATACCAAAACAAATAAAGAAAATTAATAAAAAAGGATATAAAAAATCAGTTAATAATGGGCTTTGTAAAATAGTACTCATTCTTAAATTAATTCAGTTGCGTTCTCTTCAAGATCCGTGGGTTCTTGACTCGGCAAAGCAGCTTTATTTATTATAAAAATATCTCCTATTGCCTTAACAAATTGGTGAGGAATAATAACTCCTCGAGCTCCACCCAACAATCCAGTCAAATGTCCCCCAATTCTTATTCTCCATCCATCAACTTTATTCTCGAATAAATTCACTTCTTCGATCTCTCCAAAAAATTCTCCAGAATCTGTATACACCTTAGTTCCAAGAACATCTGTAATTTTAACTACTTTCATAAAAGAAAATGTCTTATTTTATTTAAATAGTTTTCCATACCGGAGGGCTTGCGTATAAACTACCTCTCCAAACTTTCAAAGTAACTTAACCTTCTGTG
>CAZFLO010000033.1:0-9354 GCA_964519005.1 Candidatus Woesearchaeota archaeon | reverse complement strand
GAAAATTAAAATTAACTGATTTGGGAGATGCTGGAGGATCTAGCCTGGGAGGCATGGCTGATCTTTTGAATATTTTTGATTATCAATCAATGATTCCTCCTTATTTTTTACAAATCTCTGTTGGAATTTATTTGGTTCAAATAATTTTTATTTTGACTTCAACTTTAGTTACAATTGATTCAGGAGAGGATGAGTTAGAGCAAACAAATAAGATTGGTCTTAATTTGAAATCAGGTATTGGTTTATATTTTGTTGTCGCATTGTTTGCAGTTTTAGCTTTGTCGATTTTGAGTGCGCAAGTTTTGGGTAATCTTCTTTAAGAGCTTTCATAATCTTTTTCACCAATATGTTCCAAAATCATTTTTTACGTACAAACGTATGCCACGAAATAATTTTGAAAAATCTTGATTGAAAAATCTTTACGAAAGCTAGAAGGAAAGAAGAAGGGGGAAGAAGAACTATTTGGGATATAATTTATTGTTCAAATGTTTTTGAATCTAAAGAAATGTTTATTAATTTTTCAGTTAGGTTATTATTTTTAAAATCCATTCTTGGTTTTGCAAAAACGTCTGCACTTACGAAAGAAATTGTCAAAAGAAGAATAAAAAAAGTTATAAAAATAATTTTTCTTTTCATATTCTTTTCATATGTTCTTATTTTATAATTCTATTGTGTTTAAAGGTTAATTAAAAACCTTTATTAAATCTCTTTCTTTAATTTTTTTATGAGGAGATTTAGTTTGTTTTTTGGGAAAATTTTGAATTTTGGGGATTCCCGCTACAAGTTTGGATTTCATCCAAAGACCCGTCTTTATTGCACTGAATTCCCAATGAAAATTAGTCCAAAATTAAATTTCTCTAAAAATTGTCGTGGAATCATTTCTGAATATTTGCCGTGGATGTTAATTGCGATTGCTATTTTGGTTGTTTTGATGTTGACTGTTTTTGTTTTGAAAGGAAAAGGTATCGAAGTTATCGGGAAGCTAAAAGATATCTTTAGGTGGAGATAATGACAGAATTAACTATAAATCAATTGATAAAATTAATCTTGGGAATTTTGGTAGTTGTTGCAGTTATTGGGGGAGCTTACTTTTTTTTCAAAGATAAAATTGGTGGTTTTTTTGGAACGTTGCCCACGAATGTCAATCTTATTAGGAGTTTACTATGAGAGGGAGAAAAGGGATGCTTCTTGCTAGTGAAACTTTGAAAATGATTGTTGCTGTTATTTGTTTAGGCTTTTTGATTTATCTTTTAGTGTCGATTTATTTTTCTAACATCACAGAAAAGAATTTGGTTGAAGCAAATGCAGTTATGTCGAGGATTTCAAATATTATTAACAAGGCACTTTCTCCAGATTTTTCAACTGAAAAATTAACAGAGTTAACCCCTGCAGGTTGGTCTATTTTTAGTTTTATAGGACAAGAAAAACCAAATTCTTGTGCAGACCTCAATTGTTTGTGTATTTGTGATTCAATAATTGAAATAGGTTTGATTGATAGAACTCAACAAAAAGAATGTGATAGTGATGGAACTTGTTTAATAATTCAAAATTTGAAGGAATTTGAAGAAATTAAAATTGGAGAAGCGGATGATCCCACAAGTATTGAAATTTTTAAAAGTGGTTCTTGGATAGGGGTGAGAAAAATATGAATATGGATAGTATGATCAAATATCTTCTTTGGATAGTTTTATTTGCGGCAATACTTTTTGGATTATATAAATTATTTTCCGGGTTGGGGGTAATATAGATGTTTAACAAAAAAGGAGAAATGACTACTCAGCAAATTGTAATTTTGATTATCCTAATTGTTAGTTTTGCAATTCTTTTATTTTTTATTATGCGGTTAGGTTTTGGGAGTGAAACTTCGAAAGAAATTTGCCATAATTCTGTTGTTACTCGAGGAAGTTCAATTATTCCTGCTGAAGCAACCCCTCTAGATTGTCAAAGAGAATATATTTGTATAACTGCAGACAGGAATTGTGATGCAGCGTTAACAAATCCAATAAAGAAAAAAGTTTCAACCAAAGAAGAACTTTATGAGGTTTTAGCTAAAGAATTAACGGATTGTTGGTGGATGTTTGGAGAAGGGAAAGTAAATTATGTTGGGGATGATTTGGTTGGCAATTTGTATTGTTCTCTTTGTAGTCAGATTGCTTTTGACAGTTCAATTAAAGACATTGTAGGTTCAGACACTTTATCTAAAAAAGAATTTTATGAATATATGGCTAGAAAAAATATGAGTGGAAGTAGTCAAACTTATTCAGAATATTTGTTTGGCACAAATGATTTAGATAAAATCTTTTCAGATGCAAATTTAGGGGAGATTGTTTTGGAAAATAAACAATATTATTCTCTGATGGGAATTACAAGTGAAATAGGTAGTTTGGGTTGGATCCTTACTGGAGGAGTTGCATTTGCAGTTGGTTCTGGAGTAATTATTAGTAGTGTTGGATCGGGAGGTTTTTTGATTCCTTTGTGGGTTGGTGCTGCAGGCGTTTTAGGAGGGGTGACAGGGAATTATGTCGCATCTACAATTAAGGGAGATTCAGGAAATGATTATCTTTTACCTTCCTTAATCGAAGCTGGTTCAGATGAATTCAAACAATTAAATTGTGATTATATTGTCACAAAATCATAAAATTAAAATGTTAAATAAAAATAAGCGAGGAGAAATTTTAATAGAAAATCTTGTTTTTATTATTTTGAATCTTGTTTTTTTGACAATTTTAGTTTTGTTTTTAGTTAAACAGGGAACTGGAGTTGTGTTATTGGAAGACGGTTATTCCAAACAAATTGCCTTGCTCGTTGATTCAGCTAAACCTGGGATTATTATGAAAATTGATTTAGAAAAAGGATTTAAAGTTGCTGAACAAAAAGGAATTCTTTATGAAGATATTATAAAAATTGATAAAAATTATGTTCTTGTTAAATTGAGCGAGGAGAGTGGAGTAGAATATCCTTTTTTTAATGACTTAAAAGTTGAAGCTTATCCAGATAAACTGGGAGATGAATATACAGGAAAGTACATTATAACGGTTTCTAGGAGGTCAAATGAATAAGCGAGGAGGAGATAAATTAATTTCAATTTATTGGTTTATTATTCTAACACTTATCGCTGGAGGAGTTATTGCAATGGTTAGTATTTTTTATAGTTCTCCTTATGATGTTCGAGAAGTGGAATCAGAAATTTTGGGAATGAAAGTTGCAGATTGCATTTCTCCTGCAGGGATTTTAGATACTAGATTAATTTCTGCTGGAGGTTGGAGGCCTGAATTTCAAGATAATTTTTTGAGCAGATGTAGATTAAATTTTGATCCTCGAGGAGAATTTGATTTTGGTCAATATTATGTGGGGATTGAATTTTATAGTTTGAATAATTTGAAGGCGCCTATGTTTGAATTGTTTGGGGGAAATCAAAATTGGGTTGATGATTGTGGTATTGAAGACGTTGAAAGTAAAAAATTGGTAAAATGTTCTGAAGATAACTTTTTTGCAAGAGATAATCAAGAGGGAGTTTATTTTGTAAAAATATTGTCCATAGTTAGGAATACAGAAAGAAATGTTAAATAAATTTAGAAAAGCACAAATTGGTGAAACAACGACTTGGTTAGTGGCAACAATTTTGATTGTGGTTATTTTGCTTTTTTTTATTTTTGGGTCTTCGCTTTTAGCTGCAACAAAAGATTTGAAACCTTTCAAGAATGCATTGTTTTCAGGATCTACTTTTGGGGATGAAGACTTAGTTTTAAAAAAATCCATTATGACTTATTATGCAGTTTCTTCAGAAGATATTCGAACAAGGATGGATTTTGAATTGTCTAAATTAGAATCTTCGGGGGAATTCAATTTAAAAATAAATGAAACAAAATTTAGAATCAGAAATGATTTAAAGAAGTTAAAAGATTAAAATGAAAAATAAAAAAGGAGATATTGCAATTACTATTTTGGTAATCGGGGTTTTTGCAATTTGTAGTTTGGCATTGTTGACATTTTATATTTCAGATTATAAAATTAGTAATTCTTTTGTTGGATTAGATGTGATGCAAAACTTAAATGCAGATGTTGATCTTTATAGATATTATTTGGATCAAGGAATGTCTGAAGAAGAATTAGATAAAGAATTTGGAATAACGACGGAAGGAGAATATAAACATATTTTTCGTGGAAAGCCTGTCAAAAAATTTAATCTTTTTGGAAAAAATTCAGAAGAGATTTTTATATTTTCTGTGGATTATAAATTTTCTCCTTGAGTAAGTTTTATAAAGTATTTTAACTATATCCTTTTATCATTAGAGGTGAAGATGAATTTTTTGAATAATAAAAAAGGTCAGGGAATGAGTACCAATACAATTGTGTTATTGATTTTAGGTTTGATTCTTTTGGTTGCTTTAATTTTTGGTTTTGCTACTGGTTGGAAAACTTTCAGTAATATTGCTAATCCAACTAATATTGATTCTCTTGTAGAAGATTGTCAAGTTGCTTGTTCTTTAGGAAATGAATACGCTTTTTGTTCTTCTGAGAGAAATTTAAGAATTAATGAACAAGATACAAAAATTAAAACAAGTTGTTATGTTCTAAGTGGTCTTGACGAATATGCTTCTTATTTCGGTGCTTGTCCAGGGATTCAATGTGAATTAAAGTGTGATCAAATCATGTTTAATGATGAACCTGGAACTTCTGTTCCCGGGAAATATGATGTGAGCTCCTTGGTGACTCCTCAAACAGATTGTTTTGTGAATTAATTTTTCTCCGAAATAGTTTTAAAGTTTTTTAACTTGAGTTTATTATGTCAGATGATTATGCTTGTGGGGGGAGAAGGAATAAAAAGAAAGATAAGTTGCGTGAGAAGAAAAAAAATCCTTACAAAACTGGGGGAAGGTTTAGGGGTTCGACGGTTGTTGAAACAGAGAATTCTTCGAAGAAGGTTATTAATCTGAAAAAAAAGAAAAATAAAAAGAAGTAGTAATATTTTATAAATTCTAATTTCTATATTAATTTATGTTAGGTTTTGAGGTGATTTTTTTATTTGTTTTGGGATTAATCTGGATTCTCTTTGCAGTTGTGCAAGATTTGAAAACTAGGGAAATTGCAAATTGGTTGAATTTTAGTTTGATTATTTTTGCTTTGGGTTTTAGATTTTTTTATTCCTTATTTGAAATTGGGGATTTTCATTTTTTTTATCAAGGTTTAATTGGTTTTGCAATCTTTTGGATTTTGAGTAATTTATTTTATTATGGGAAAATGTTTGCTGGAGGAGATTCTAAGTTGATGGCGGCATTAGGGGCAATTTTGCCTTTTTCCACAAACTTCTTGGTTAATGTGAAGACCTTTGGTCTCTTTCTTCTATTGTTCTTAATTGTTGGAGCAATTTATGGGCTTTTGGTTACTTTTTACTTTGGAATTGTAAATTTTTCTAAATTGAAAAAAGAATTTAAAGTTCAATTAAAGAAAAATAAAAAAATGGTTTACCTTTTACTTTCTCTTGCTGTGATCTTTTTAATTGGAGGATTTTTTATTGGGAGTTTATTTTATCTTGGACTTGTGATGTTTTTTATTTCTTATTTATATGTTTATACTAAAGCAGTCGATGAAGCTTGTATGATTAAGAAAATAAAAACTTTTAAATTGACTCCGGGGGATTGGTTGTATAAAGATGAGAAAGTTGGCAAAAAAACAATTAAAGCTACTTGGGATGGTTTGAGTGAAAAAGAAATTAAATTGTTACAGAAGAAAAAATTTGTGTTTGTAAGATATGGAATTCAATTTGCTCCTGTTTTTTTAATTAGTTTTATTTTGTTGTGGTTGGTGTTAAAATTCACTTGGTTCACAGGGTTTTTGTTTTCTTTTTGATTTTTACGTCGTTAAATGAATTCTTGCAATCAGCAGATTGCTGCAAAATCATTTGCCTAGTCTAAATGCAAAAATTTAAACAAAAACAAGACACATAAATATTTATTAAATTTGATTTTGTAGTTTGTTTATGAAAGTAAATTCAAAGTTGAATAAAATACTTGATTTTCATGCAATTGACGACATTAGAGAACATGAAAGAAAAACTGGGAGCATTGAAGGAGCGTAATTTTATCTGAATGGAAAAAAATATGCGATCCACGATGGTTCTAGAGAAGTTCTAGAATCTCTGGATGAGCTTTTAAGAATAACTGGTGAATATTTGAAAAATAATTGAATATAAATATTTATTAAATTTGATTTTGTAGTTTGTTTATGGATGGAAGAGATTTAAGATTAACTAGGATTATGGAAAGTGATTCTGTTGCGAGTGAAATTGTTAAGGATCATCTTCTTGAAAATGGTTCCAGTGTGGGGGCAAAAGTTATTCTTAATGAAGTTAAATATAAAATTACTGATGGAAACTTAGATCATGTTTACAAACGAATGGAAAATTTTAAGAAAAAAATGATTGAAGAGTATGATTTAAAAAATTAAGGAATCCGTTTTGGAAGCCAAGTTGTTTTTTCATTAATTTCTTCTTCTTCTTCTTTTATTTCTTCTTTAGGTTGGATTTCTTCTATTGGACCCATTAATTCTCCTTGTATTTTTGCTAATCCTTCTGGAGTTTCTTTTTGTCTTGGGGAATCTATTTTTTCTTCATTGTAGATTGGAAAGACGTTGAGTGCGAAATGTCCCATAATGTTTCCAGGAGTGATTTCAATTTGTTTTGGATTGAAAGTTTTTGTTAATTTTATCTTTATTTCTTCAGCCAATTGTTTAACTTCTTCAGGTAATTCTTCGGCTGATTTAATATGATCTTTTGGGATCACTAGAGCATGGCCTTTTGAAATTGGATTGATTTCTAAAATTGCAATAGCTTTTTCATTCTCTCCTATTTTTGTTGTTGGAATTTCTCCAAAAACCATTGAACAAAAAATACATTGCTCTTGTTGTGCTTCTTTTCCTAACATTCCTTGCTGTTTTAAGAATTCAACAAATTCTTCATCGTTCATAGAATTAATTTTTGTTGTAAATTCGTTTGCTTGAGTTTCATCATAACTTGTTTTTATGTGTTCAAGTAATTTTACTTTAATGTTTTCTAAGTCTTCTTTTGTTTGTTCCATTATAGAATTAGTTGAGGGGGATTAATAAGTTTTTATATTTAGAATTAAATGTAAATTATTATAAACTTATTTTTTCTTTTTGATTTATGAAAAAGAGTTTGGTGTTTGTTTTTTGTTTTGTTTTAGTTTTGTCTTTGACTTTTGTTTCTGCGGGATTTTTTGGAGATATTTTTAAGAAGGTGACTGGAAAGGTTTCCGAATCATCTGATTCTTATGATGAATTATTTTCTGGGGATAAGGAAAAGGAAGTTCCCTTTGTGAAAGATGAAAAAATTATTGGAGAAGAATTCAATGAAGAAGAAATTAACAAAGATAAAGAGAGAGAATATGTCCAAGAAGAGATTATTTTAACTTCAAATGATAGTGAAAACATAAAGAATTTTTCTAAATATTCAGAAAAAGAAGTTTTTCTAATTTCAGATAAAAATTGGGAAGATGTTCTGGGTCTTGTTCCGGTGGCTGTTTGGTCAAGTGTTTTTTCAATTTCTGAATTGAATCAAACAGGACAATTTTTAACAGGAGATTCAATTGAGAAGACCATCCAATTTAATTTTTCTAAGTACAAGATTTACAAACATCCTTTATTGATTTATCATGAGGAGGATGAAAAAACTAATATTCTTTTCTCTGAAGAAGATTTTGAGTTTGAATTTTTTCCAAATTCCAATTTTTCAATAAAGATTTTTTTGAGTACTAATAATTTGAATCTCGAAGAAGAATTAATATTAACCGCCAGTATACAAAATATCGAAAATTATTCAAACTATTTAGATGCATTAGGTTTGCAAAATTATTTTCCCTTACTTGATTTGATTTCTGATCCTTGGTATAACATTGAAGATAATTTTTATCCAGGAGAGATTAGAGAATATCAATTTAATTTTACTTTCTTTGGAACAGAATCTGGTTTTGATGCTGATTCAATAATATATTTTATGCAACAATACGACGCAGAAAAAGTTACGATTGTTGGGGAAAGTCCTTTGGAGTTAGATAATTTGTTAATAGTTCAACCAGAGTTGGGTGTTGGATTAAATTCAGATCAAATTAAAAGAATTGAAGTAAATGATTATTTATCTTATTGGGAAAATTATTCAGACGTAGTCTATGTCAAAAACAACTATGAATTAAGTTTAATGGCTTCAACCTATGCTTCTTTGATTAATGCTCCTTTGATTATTCAAGGAACTGAATTAGATCAAGAAATTAATTTTGAAAATAAAAATGTTATTTGTGTTTGGCATGACATTTCTACAACAAGTATAAATAATTCTTTGCCAATTTCTGCAGAAGTTATTTCTGGACAGATAAATACATTTCCAGACAATTGTGATGAAGGATATAATTTGGATGGGTTGCAGAAAAAATATGTTAATGAAACAAATACAGACAAAATTATTTTAGTTAATCCAAATGATTTGAATATCAAAGTTACAGAGGAATTTCAATCAGATAAATCTGGAAATCCAATTTATGAAATTTATTCTAAAACTTCCTTGGCTTCACCGATTTTAGCAAGTGCAAAGCATGAAGTAATTTTTAGTACAACAGTTACAGATTATGGGGCTGTTGATGAAGAATTCAAATTATTTATGAATGAAAATTATCTATATTTTTTAGAAAATACTAATTTTTCTGGTAAAACTCCCAAGATTTCACGCCCTTATCTTTATAATCTTTCAACAAATACAATTAAAAAAATATTTCCTGATTTTACGGATAAAAATTTTATGAGTGTTCATGATTTAAATAAAGATCTTGTTTTAACGTATGGTCTCTCTTCGTGTCATTTTACTGATCCAATTTGCAAATATCATCACTCTTTTTATCTTTATGGAATTGAAAATGAAACTTTTGAAGAATTAGAACTTGGTAAGACCCCGACAATTTGGAAATCTAGATTATATGAAAATGAAATAATTTATTTGGAAAATATTTTTGATGTTTCTTGGGAAATCAAACTAAAATCTTATAATTTGGATACACATGAAATAGTTGAATATTGGAATTCTTCCATTTTATCCACTCAAGATAATTTTTTCTTGAAAGAGAATTATGTAATTTTTGATTTTGTAAATGAATTAAATAATAAACAGATAGGAATTTATAATTTGCAAACAAATAGTTTCACTTCTTTTGAAAAATCTTTTTTTAGCATAATTGCTTTTTCTGGAGAATGGATACTTTTTGCTGGAGAAGATTATAAGACTCATGCATTTAATATTTTTACTAATGAAGATTTAATTATTGTTGAGGAGTGGATCAATTCTCCAAATAT
>CAZFLO010000032.1:0-9378 GCA_964519005.1 Candidatus Woesearchaeota archaeon | reverse complement strand
TATGATTGGCCTTTACCCGATGGAGATTTTGCAAAGCAGTTTGGTAGTATTGAGATTCTTCTACAACTCCGACTGCAGCCAATACAGATTGTACTGGGGGGACAACTTCTGATGCAAGTTATGAATATGATTTAACTTGTAGTTTTGCGACGGCTCAAACAGATACAACTAATCTAGAGTATTGTAGAATTTACGATGGAACAAGTTATTCTTCGGTTGTAAATTTGAGTTATACAACTGATTCTTCTGCACCTTCGATTTCTATTTCAAGTGTTGCGGGAGATAATGTCGCTAGTTATTTTGATACAGTAAATGATGGTGCGACGATGATCAATGTTTCTGGGGAAGCAAGCATGAGTTGTAGGTGGTCTTCAAGTGATCAAGCTTATTCTAGTATGTCAAATGATTGTGCTATTGACGGAATAATTGCTTCCTGTAATATGACAGATTCTATTTCTTCAGGATTTCATAATTATTATGTTTCATGTAAAGACCAATATAATAATGAGCAAAACTCTTCAAATAATTTGAATGTTCAATTTTATTTAGATTATACAGATCCAACAACTTCGGACAATTCAAATACAAATATTCAGGCGCCACCATATATAGTAACAATCACGGAACAAGATGATGTTGATTCAGATGTAACAACTTATTATTGTACAGATACTTCAGATGCATGTACTCCAACTACTTTGATTGATAGCGGAGGGCAGATTACTTTTTCTTCTTCTAATCGAGGAGTTAATTATTTTAGATATTATTCTACTGATGATGCAGGGAATTCTCAAACGGTTGTTAGTAAAACAATAAATATTAATCAGTTACCTGTTTTTACTTCCGCAAGTGATAATGCAACAATTATTGGTGGAGGGGAATTGGTAAATGTTACTTCAGTAAATTCTGATTCGGATTCTGGTCAACAAATAACAATGTATGTTTGTAATTCCGAAAATGCAACTTTTGAAGGTTGTGGGGGAACAGAGTATTGTAGTGTTAGTGGAACTTCAAATTTGACTTGTAGTTTTAATGGAGGAAGTTCAAGTGCAACTTATAATTGGTATGCTTATATTTTTGATGACTCTGATGAAAATGCGACAGCGAATCCCAAATCTGGAAGTTATACAGTAGATGCGACCGTACCCGAATTAACGATTCTTGGTCCTGAAAATATAACTTATACTCAAGATAGTGTAACTGCAATGGTTCAATTAAACGAGGCTGGATCATATGTAGCATATAGCTTGGATGAAGAAGCGAATGTTTCTCTCAATAATCTCAGTTCGACTTTATGGAGTATAACTTTGTCTGGTTTGAGTGATGGGATTCATAATATTTCATTTGTTGCTAACGATAGTTATGGGAATTTAGCCTGGAGCTCTACAATTTTCTTTTCAGTTGATACAGCTGTTTCTGATACCTCGTCTCCCTCAATAAGTGTTGTAAGTCCATCAAATAATACTTATTACACGACGACAGATGTTTTGTTGAATATTACTTCAGATGAAGATTTGAGTTGGGCAGGTTATACAAATAATTCTGGAACTTTAACAGATTTGGGAAATACCTCAACTACTTCCTGGAATAAAACAGTAACTTTTGTAGAGGGCCAGCAAGATATTATTTTTTATGCAAATGATACTTCTGATAACCAGGGGAATTATTCTTTAATGATGTATGTAGATTTGAATAATCCTGCAGTAAATTTTTCTTGTGGGGATGTTGATAAGTCGGAGGATGTTTCTTGTTCTTTGAATTCAACAGATACGCTTGATTTAGATTATGCGATTGTTTCTTGGAACTCTACGGGAACTTGGCAAAATTCTTCTCAGATTTCTTTATCTGGGACTAGTGAAGAATCAACATATAATATTTTATATGGGAATACAAGTTCAGGGACTTTTTGGACGCAAGCTTATGTTTTTGATTCTTCTGGAAGGTTGAATGGAACTGAAACAAATATTGTTACAATTGGGGATGATTCTTTTCCAGAATTGGGAGGAATAATTTATTCTCCAAATACGACGGCTTTATTGGATGATGGAGTTTCTGTTGATTTTAATGTTACGGTTACGGAGGATTATAATATTTCCATTGTTTATTTGATGTATAGAAATTCAACAGCTTCTGATTGGACTTATTTAGAGATGAATAATAATTCTGTTTTGGTTGTGGGTTTGTCTTCGGAAATTGTGTATAATGCAACTTTGACCTTAGCTGAAGAAAATTGGACAGTGAAATATAATGCAACAGATAATGCGGGAAATGAAAATGTTTCTGCTAATTATAGTTTGATTGTTGCTGATGATAATTCTTATTGGAATTCTACTGACATTCCTGCAATTAAATCTTTTACATATGCTCAAAGATTAGAAAATAATACTCTTGGGAATATTTTGTTGAATAATACTGGGGACGGAGATCTTAATTTTACTATTAATATTAGTTCTGCAATTGAAAGTCGTTTTGATGTGAATTATTCTTCTTCTCAAGATGCAGTTTTTGAAACTTCTTCTGTAGATAATTTGAGTTTGGTTCTTTTAGTAAATACAACTGATTTGACTTCTGGTCTTTATGATTATAATATAATTATTAGTTCTGATATTGAGACGATTGTTTATGAAAAGAAATTAAATGTTCAAACTGCTTTTGGACCTTACTTGGTTGTGAGTATTGATACTTATTCGTCTTCGGTAACTAGGGGTCAGGAAGATGTTTCTTTTGTTGCAATAGTTACAAACTTGGGAACACAAGATGCTGAAGGAGTTTATTTGAATTGGAGTTTACCTGATGATTTTAGTTTGAATGTTGGTTCTTTAACTCGATCTGTGGGGAACTTGGGAATTGGAGTTAGTGCTACGAATACAATTACTCTTGATGTTTCTAGTTCAACTAGTGAGAGTTCTGCGAGTGTTAGTGCAGTTGGAACTGCAGATAATTTGAATTCAACTACTGATACAAAATCAATTACAATTACAGATCCCATTGTGATAACGGAAATTGTTGATGTTCCTGGGGGAAGTACTAGTGGCGGAGGAAGTACTGGTGGAACTTCAGGAGGAGGAAGTGAGCAAATAGTTTATGATAAAATTGTGGAAATTGTCCGGGGAGAAAAAGATTTATTTGAAATTGAGGTTACAAATATTTATCCAAATAGTACTCTTGAAAATATTGAGATAAAAATTGAGGGCTTTTTAGAACAATATCTTGTTATTGATGATTTAGTTATTGATTCAATTGGATATGATGAAATTAGAAAAATAAGAGTGAATGTCAGTGCTCCAACTTACAAAAATTATGAAGAGCATGATTTGAAAGTTACTATTACTGGAACATTGATTAGGTCAACTTTTACTTCTTCATATAAAGAGATTCAAAATATTAAATTAATTATTCAAGAAATTTCTCGAATTAAAGCCGAAGAATCTTTAAATGAATCTGAAAAAGCAATAGCAGAAATGGTTGAAAGAGGATTTTATGTTGGGGAAGCTACCATGCTTTTTAATAAGTCAAAAAATTCTTTAGAAGAAATTGGAATTTACAAAGATTCATATGATTTTTCTCAACAAATTATTGAAATAAAAGATTCTGCATTCAACTCAGATGATTTGCTTCGAAGAATTATTTTTGCATTACAAGATCCTAAAAAAAGTAATCTCTTGGTTGGAAATATTATAAAAAATTTGGGAGCATATGATAGAGAAATTTCTTTAATTGAATTATTTAGGGGAAGAAATGTTTTTTCAAATCAAGATGTAGAATCTTTAATTGAACTTGGAATTGTGGCTTTTGAACGAGGAGGTTACGATGTTGCTTTTAAAAGAGCGCAGGAAGCTAGGAATTTATTGGTTCTTGAAAGAAAAGGTAATTTATTATTTTTCTTGTATCTTAATTGGCAATATTTAATTGCAGGAATAATTATTTTTACATTTATTGGTCTTTTGTGGCATAGATTTTATGAAAAAAGGAGTCTTGGAAAAAGAATTTTAGATATAAATGAAGAAGAAAAAAATATCCGAAAAAAAGAAATTGAAAATCAAAGAAATTATTTCAAGGGTAAAAAAGATATATCAAATTATAAATTCACGATTCAAAAAAATCAGAGTAAATTGGCTAAATTGAAGAAAGAGAGATTAACTTTGAGAAATAAAAGAATAAAATTATTGAAGTCACGAGAGATTAACAAAGAATTGAATGCTGAAAGAAGAGAAGTTGAAAGAGATATAAAAAATATTCAGAACGGATATTATAAGAATAAAACTATTTCAAAGAGTGAATATGATTTACAATTTGAATCTTTTAACGAACGGCTTGCTGAAATTGAAGGTGAAACTACAAATTTAGAAGTAATTGAACATAAAAAAATTAATAAACAAATGAATGAACATAAAAAACCTAAAAGTAGGAGAAAAAAGAAATGAAGGACGAATTTAAAATTTTCTTTTTCGTAAGTTTATTTGTTTTATTTATTGGTTTAATTTTCTTTTTCTCTAAAGGAATTACGGGAAAAGTGATCCAAGGGGAAGAATTTGAAAATGGGACTTCTGCAGCGGATATTGTTTATGTAGAACTAGATGCTATTTATGCTATTGAAGACATAAAAGGATTTATTTCTGAATTGGATGGGAGGAATTTTCAACATTCATATTTTGATGACGTCTTGATTGAATGTGAAATTCTCTTGGGAGAAAATTTGTTTAAAGATGTAATGAACAAAAAAAATGAGTTGGAAGAAAGATTGATTTTAACATATGAAATTTATGATAATCTTCTTCTTTTCGAGAATTCAATTTCTCAATATGCTGAAGAAGGGATAAATGTTGTTGAGGCTAGGGAAAAATTTATTCTTTTAGAGAAATCATTTTTTGAAGAAAGATATGGTGAAGCAGAAATTATCTTGGAAGATTTAAGAAATATTATTGAAGAGAGTCGATCTGAAGCTAATATTTTGAGTATTTTAAATTCTAATTTGAAGAATTTTTTTGTTAAAAATTGGGATTATATTTTGGGAATAGTTTTCTTTGCCATCTTGTTTACTTGGATAATTTTAATTATTAATTCAAAAAGAATTTTGAAAAAGAAAATTAAAAAGATGAAATCTGAAGAAAAAGTTCTGAATAAATTGATAATGAAAACCCAGGGAGATAGATTTAATCGCGGAAGTATTTCGGGGTTAGTTTATAATATTAGAATTAAAAAATATAAGGATCGATTAAGTGATATTTCCCAAAGATTGCCTGTTTTAGAAGATAAGTTGAATAAAAAAACTAAGGTTAAGGAAGTTAAACCTATTCGAGTTAGAAGAGTTAGAGTTGTTAAGAAGAAATGATTCTTTATAGATCTTAATTCAAAAATTTTATAACTCCCATTTTTATAAATAATGTATGGGAATTTTTGGATTTTTTAAGAAAAAGGAATTAGTGAAAGAAAAAGAAGAAAAAGAAGTTGTTTCTAGAAATAAACTTTCTGAATGGATTCCAAATAAGAAAAAAGAAAATCAGAAGAAAGAAGGGGAATTTCTCATTTTAATTAGAGAAAGAATTTCTCAACTTGATTCAGAATTGAAATTGGAAATTTCTGCTTTGGAAAATGTTGATTTTGATAAGAAAAAAGTGGACACTAGGATAAAATTAATTATTAAAGAAAATTTGAGAAATTATATTGATCTTTTGATTAAAGTTGTTGGAAGATTGAAAGATATTCAGGAAGTTGAAAAAATAGTGGAAAAAATTAATTCTGTTTTTGAAGATTTTGATAAAAGGTCTAAATTAAATTATGAAAAGGTAACTTTTCTTGTTGGAAAAGAAATGCAAGCAACTAAAGAAAGTATTAGGAAATTTCTTAAAGATTTGGAAGGAATTTTGAAATCTAATTCTAAATATCTGGGGGAAGTTAAGACAATTGAATTGGTTGAAAACAATTTCAAATATTTGAAGGAAATTGAAAAAGATAAATCTGAGATTTTGAAATCTTTGGATAAAGATCAAGAAGAATCGAATAAATTAAAAAATAATTCAGAAAAAAAGAAAAAAGACATCGAAGATTTAAAAGAGTCTGAAAAGTTCAAACAAGAAAAAATTAAAGAACAGGAACTTCATTTAAGAAAACAGAAATTGGAAAGAGAAATTGTGGTTCTTCGTGAATCAATTGATTTTAAATTTCTTTCAAATTTTTATCATAAATTTGAAAATGAGATGAAATTGGTTAAGGAGTATAGGAATGATTTTAAGAAAACATTTCAAGGATCGAATTCAAATGTTTTAGTTAAACTTCTCGAAGAAGCGGGAATAAAAGATTCAAAGATTTTTGAAATAATAGAAAAATTAGATAACGAAAGAAACGATATTTCAAATACGGTTGTTGATGATTTGGGAGTTAATAAATTAAAAAGAGATATGGAAAAAATTGAATTTGAAATTCAAGAAATTGAATCTGAAAAGTTGGTTGAGAATAAAAGGTTAGGTAATTTAGAAAAAAACTTGAGTGATGTTCTGAAAAAAATTAAAGTGGAATTTGAAAAGATTGATGTTGATTTTAAGGATGATTGAGTGCAATAATCTTTAAAAATCTAGGGAGACTGTTTTTGAGATGATTAATATTGGGGACATTATAGATGATGAAGATGCATACGAATTGTTTGATAAAGCAGAATATGTCGCGAGAAACATAGGGGTTCAAGTTGGAACTAATAAAGGGCATAAGATGTATAAAGATTTTAATTTTGTAATAGATTCAAATTTGAAGATAGATGTGGGTGAAAAAGTTTCTGAAAATCAATTATCAATTTTTTATGGAGAAAATCTTGAACAAGTTTACAAATATAATTTGAAAAGAAATTTTGGTACTCCTAAAAATAATCCTGAAGAAGGGAATCTTTTAAAATATGTTCCGGGCATTTGGAAAGAAATTTTAAATAGTAATTATTCTATGGCATTAGTTAATTGATTTTTAAATCTAAATTACTTTCATAAAAAGTTTTATAAGTTATTTTTTGTTTGTTTTTGTATGAAAAAGAAATGGAATCTTCGAATTTTTTGGATTTTAATAATTCTTTCTTTAATTGTCATTTTTGCTGGATTTATTTATGTGGCTTATCTTGTTAGTTCAGAACAAATTGAAACGGATAATAATGGGACTCAAAATGAATCTTTTTTTCCGGATGAAAATTTGACAAATTCTACGGGGGGAGATGTAGAAGTGGTTAGTGATGTAGGGGGAGTTTTTAATGCTCTTAGCGGTTTTTTCTGATAGATCAATTTTGAATCTCCCGTAACTTTTTTATAGAGAAGAATCTTTAATCTTTCATGATAGGAGTTACATTTTTTATAGTTGCGATAGTAGTTGTTGCAATTTGGTTGATTATTGAAATGAAAAGATTGAAACATAAAGTATTTGCTATCTTATTGATTGGTTTGATTTTGTTTACTTATATTAGTTTTACTGTGAGTTTGAAAGGAAAAGATATAGATTTTAAGAGCGTTAGTGGAGTTATTGAGGCTGGAAAGTTATATTTTTCTTGGTTGGGAGGAGTTTTTGGAAATTTGAAATCACTTACAGCTTATGCATTTAAGCAAGATTGGAAAGATTATGATGATAGTGTCGTCAATAAAACTCCTGATCCTGATTCTGTTTGGTCAAAGTTAAAGTAACATTTATATACTAGAAAATATATATTCCTTCATGGCTCAAAAAAAGGTTGTGAGGAAGATTAGCAAAAAAGTTTCTAATAAAAAGGTTGCGCGCCGCTCGGCGTATCCCAAATTGCGGAATGCTGGGGCGAAGAAAAATGTTGCGAAAAAAATTACATCTAAGAATATTTTGGTAAAGAAAACAAGAAAGGCAACGAAATTATTGTTGTATTCTTTAGTTATTTTTGTGGTTTCTTTTATTTTGTATGGAATTACTAATGTTGATCCTTTAGAATCTGTTTTTGGATTTATTGTTATTTTTTCTGGAGCTATTGTTATTTTGGGAATTTTGAGTGAGATTATATTTTTCTTTTTGAAGAGAGTTAAGAAGAAGTAATATTAGTGAATTTTGTTTCTTTTTGTTTTATACATCGTTATATGAATTCTTATGTGCCGATGTACACTGCGAATTCACCTGCCTTGTTTAAATCTAAAAATAAATCAAAATATCTTTTTTAAAAAGATACGGTGATGTTTAAAGACTTGCTAACCAAATTATGAAGATAAATGCGACAAGAAAAATCACTCCTAAGACAATCCATAAACTTCTCATATTCTTTTTATTTATTTCCACTCTTTCTTCCAATACCTTTTTTCTTTGGCATTTCATTTAAAAGTTTCTTATCTTAGTGGATTAATGTGATTACTAAGAAAAAAACAAGAACTATCCAAATCCATTCTTCCATTATTATGTGTATAAAATAAACTTAATAAATATTTGGAAAAGGTTATTTTGGTCCACCTAATTTAAGGAGTTTTTCTTTTTAGAATTAACGAAAATATTAAATACTTGGTTGCATTATGAATATTAATTAAAAAGGAATGTTTAAAAATAAACAATATTATAATTCAATATGGAACAAGAACAAGCAATAATTATAGATTTTGAATTAAAGGAAGATTTAGTCAATTCTTATAGTAACAACAAGGATATTAAATTTGATAATCTTAATATAAAAGAAAACATAGAAAAAATTAAATTGGGTACTTTATTAGAAGTTGAGAAAAAAATTGGATCTTCTATCACAATTCTTTCTGTTAAAGAAGTAAATGATGCTCTTTTATCTTCTGCATTCAACTAAACAAAATGGTAGAAGTAAAATATTCTCACAGATTAATTGGGGATAGTTCTTTTTGTATGTGGTTGTGTGAACAACCATCAAGAGAAATAATCTTATCAAATTTGATGCACATAAAAAGTTCATCTAAAGATTGGAAAAAAACTCATAATCTTATACTAAAAACGGAGGCAGATTATTGTAAAGATAAAATACAACAAAAATATCTAGGAGCTGCCTTTAAAATTATGGAAGATCCATCTTTTCTAGATAATTATAGATTAAAATCAACAAAAAACATTATTTTTGGAATTGAAATAACTGATGAAACTCCCTTTAGGTGTTATTTATTAACTTCACCAGAAAAAGAAATTGAGTATCGAAATAATCCTCATTTCAAAAACATCCAAAATTTACAAATCATTTCTGGAAATGAAGCCCTAATAATCATCCAAGATTTTTTTAATGCATTCTCCCAAGCAAGAGAAGAACAACGATATTAAAGAACAACTTGGGTTTTATCTAAAGGTTCCCTATTTCTTTAATAAAAAGCCACAGCCGAGATTCGTGGGGTCACTTCATTCTCCGTTGTACAAGAGTTTTCAAACTCTGTACAAAACTCACGACCT
>CAZFLO010000031.1:0-9408 GCA_964519005.1 Candidatus Woesearchaeota archaeon | reverse complement strand
ATAGGTTTTATA
This sequence comes from Candidatus Woesearchaeota archaeon, assembly GCA_964519005.1. Classification (GTDB taxonomy): domain Archaea; phylum Nanobdellota; class Nanobdellia; order Pacearchaeales; family GW2011-AR1; genus GW2011-AR1. Next base: position 9,396 of record CAZFLO010000031.1, on the reverse strand, counting down.
GTTATCTTCTTACCCTCAATTATTAATTTATCTTCTTCGTCATTTGTTAAGATTAGTCCTTTCTTTAGATTGAATTTTTTCATTGCTGACATTAAACCTCGAAGTTCTCTTTTTTTTGTGTCTTCATTCTTTATTGACTTTGATACTTGAATTGCTTGGATTATTTTGCTCTTTTCTTTTATTATGAAATCGCATTCATTTTCTTCATTAAAATAATATATTTCTTTTTCATTTCTCTTTAAGTGCAAGTAACAAATTACTTCTAGTAATTTTCCAAATTCTTCACTTAATGTTACAAAGTTATTTGTGGATAATCCGGTATCAACTGGATAAAATTTCTTTATGTTTTGTTTTGTTATTGATTCTGAATAATTCTTTATTGAAAAGATTATAAAAGCATCTTCAAGATATTGTGCATATTGGTAAATCATGTCTTTACTTATTTTTAATCCTTGAGATTTAAAATTATTATAAATTTTATTTATGGATATTTCTTGAGAGGGATTTGTTAACATTTTTTTTATGAATGCATTCAGTGGGAGAATATTTGATAAGTTATATCTTTCTACAATATCCCTATAAATCATAACCCCCAAGTAATCATTTAAAGATTTTCTTCTTATTTCATCATTTTTATTTATTAGTTCCGGGAATGCACCATTAGATAAATATTTTTTAAATTCTACCCTTAGTTTTGCTATTCCTTTTGTGGTATATTTCTCAGGTTCAATTTCTTTAAATTTTAAATATTCTTTAAACGAAAGGGGAAATAATTCATAAGAAATTGTTCTGCCCCTTAAAGATGTGGCTATTTCTTTACTTAATAATTTTGCAGATGAACCGGTTATGAAGATCTTTTTAGTTTTAGTATCATAAATTCTACGAATAAATTTTTCCCAACCAGAAATTTCTTGAATTTCATCAAAAAATAAAAATAAATCTCCTTCTTTTTTTGTAGGATATAATTCAAAGTAAGCTTGAAAGATCAAATCTAAATCTGTTTTTTTGAAATTAATTCTCTCATCTTCAAAATTAATATAGATAACATTTGTTTTATCTTTTATTTTTTTTATTATATTGTATAATAAAAAAGTTTTCCCTGCCCTCCTAGGTCCAATAATAGTAATTATCTTCCCCGAATCTAAAGGAATCTTTTTTTCTCTTTCAAAAGATTTATAGAATTCTCTTTCATGAAATTCTTTTATTATCTTTTTTATTTCTTCTTTCATACTTTTTTAAATAAATTTCAATATATAAATCTTTCCTTTTAGGAAGGAAAGGAAAGTATAAATCTTTCCTTTTAGGAAGGAAATCAATAATCTTCTTCCCTAATTAACAAATCTTTTTTATTTTTGCCAAGAACATAAGCTCTTGATGCTTCATGTTGATCTAGAAAAGCATAACCAGTGCCTTTTAATTCTTTTTCAAATTCTTTTACCCAATCGAGCATTTCTTCATGCGTTGGCATTCTTTCATAGCCGAGTCGTTCTCTTGCGAAACCCACAGACATGAAACCTTTGATTTCTATTATGAATGGTTCAGACATTTTAATTAGCTCTGCGAATTCTTTTATGAATTTTGTTTGAGTGTTTAAATCTTTTATTAAGTTGATTCTGAAAACTGTTAGTTTTTTGTCTTTTAATTCTGGAAACAAGGAGAGAGTTTGGATTAATTTTTCCCAAGCATTTTCTTTTAAACTTCTGTGAAATTTATCGTAAGCATCTTTGTTTGAAGAATTTACTGAAACGTAAAGTCTTGTTGGAAGTTGATTATCTTTGATCAATTTTTCAATTACTTCGGGCTGTAATCCGTTTGTTACTAAAAATGAAGTTGCATTTCGTTTTCTGATTTCGGAAATTAATTCTCCAATTTTAGGATATAGCGTCGGTTCTCCCGTTAAAGATAATGCGAATTGATTTGGTGTTTGGGCCTCAATTAATTTTTCCTGGTTTGCACGGGACAATTGTTTTTTGTCCGAATTTGGATCCACTTTGAATCCAGTTAAAAGTTTTTGTTGTGCTTTTATTGCTCCCCCAATAATTTCTTTTGGTTCATCTGGATTTTTGATGAATTCATCTTTTGCATTTGTGATGTCCCTCCAACAATGAATACATCGGTTATTACATAATATTGAACAAGTCATTTGGCAACATAAATGTGATTTGATTCCATAGAATTTTTCCTTGAAACAAACTCCTTCATCTTTAAGAGATTTTTTTGTCCAATTGCAAAGTTGAACTGCTGAATGATTTAACACCGGTTCATAAGTTTCTTTTCTTATTCTTTTTCTTGCTTTTGACATGTTGGGGCAAAGAAGGAGAGAGTTTTAAAGTTTTAGAAAAAACTGATTACCCAAAAGATCATGATAAGTCCCAGAAGAGCTAAAAAGAAATTTGTTAAAAATCTAAAAGATCTTACTGCTATTTTTTCGGATTTTGTAATTTTTAATATTGTTAGATAAAAGAATCTCCCCCCGTCGAAAATTCCCATTGGGAGCATATTAACCAAAGCCACGCTGAAAGAAATCAATACTAGCCACCATAAAAAATCATAAATAAATTCTGCTGCTGGGCATTTTGGAATGTAAAATACATTCGCATCTTTGTATAAATTTGAAACTGAACTTATCTTGGCAAGCACACTTGAAGAACTTCTATCATGAAAACTGATTCCAATCCAAGATTCATTTGTTACAGGATTTGTTCCTAAAATAAGATCTGCGTCATGATAATCTTCTCCATCATAAAGAGTGAGAACAATTGTTTCTTGAGGAGAATATTTTTCTATTTCCGAAGATAATTTTTCTAAACTATCTATTGTTTCCTCATTTATTTTTGTGATTGCTCCATTTAATTCTTGGTTAATCGCTGGGGCATCGTAATAAAGAGCCATGAGGCGATTCTCCACGTCTATCGCTTTTATTGAATTGTAATTCTTTCCATCTTTTGTTAAAATGTTTTTTGTTATTGATTGATTTATTCCATCATAATTTCCAATTAGATTCAATGGAATTCCCCCTAGAGATTCTATTTGATCAAAAGATAATATGTTGTATGCATAATCATCGAAGACGATTCCATCGGGAGCATAGGCTACCGAGAAAAATCCCCACATTAAAATAACTCCTAGAATTGCAGTTAAAATGTTTGCAAATGTTCCTGCGGACAAGACTGCTCTTTGTTTGAAATTGCTTCTCTTTTGCATTGCATTTTCATCTAAATTGACAAATGCTGCTAGAAAAATTGGAAAGAAAACTGGAAAGAATCCGAAGCCGGTTGTTTTTGTTTTTACCTTCGCTAAACTTGCAAATATTCCGTGGAAAAATTCGTGAGTTATTGCTATTATTGCTAAAATTAAAATCCAATATGAAAAATAAAATGGGGGTAAGAAATCCAATTTAAATATTTGTGGTAAGTATGGGATCAAAGGCATTATTGGGGGAATTTTTATTGCCCTTACAAGATCCCCATGAAAAACATAAAGCCAGACAATTCTCCCGAATAAATAAATCATCATAGCCATTAATCCATAGCCAATCCAAATAGAAAAGTGACTTAAGACTTTCAAAGTTTTAGTATATTTTTTTCCTGTTTTTTCAATTAATTTTAAACCCCATTTTGTATGATACAATAAAAGCCAGCCTTCTTTATTCAGTTTTTTTCTATTTTTGTAAAGAAATAAAAATATGAAACTTGCGAATAATACCAAAAGAACCATATCTAAAATCATAAAATTCATTTTTCACCTGTTAGTAATTATTAATAAGAGTTTAAAAGAATGGCGATTATTTCTTTTTCAAAACTCTAAATTGAGATTTTCCGCATTTTCTACATTTAACTTTCCCTTTCAAAATCTTTTGAGTATCTGCTCTAATCTTACTTTGACATTTCTGACATACAAACATGTTCTTGAAAAGCCTATTTACTGCTTCTTGGATCTTAGTTGCCATGTTAAAGAAAATAAGAATTTAGTTTTTAAACTTTTTCTTTTTAAAAATTATTCTATTGAATCACTGCCGATTTTATATCCTACATTCTCGAATAGCTTTTCTAAGAATCTCCGATTTATTATTTCTTTCAATCCATCTTCTTTTCCTAGCTTTTGAGCATATCCTTTTGTTCTGATAGGAAATTGCATATTTTTCCCCACTGGAATTCCGGTGTCTGTTACCAGATATAAAATCCCCTCATTTCTAAAAGAGGCAACAATCTTTCTTTGCTCACCTTTCACCAAACCATATTTTTCTTCGATTACTTTTGTTGAAACATATGGAGCCATTTCAGTTAATTCTGTTATTCCCTCTTTTAATTTTTCTAAATATTTGTTAAAATCATGTCCTACTTCTATTTGGCCATTTATTACTATTTGGTCTAATTTAACTACCATAAATTAATTTTGTATTGATTATTTATAAAAATTTAGATTTATAACTATACTTTTCTCTTAAGAAGTAATTTTCCTTCAATATCCCAATATTCGAGATTATCGTTTTCTGCAAATTGTCCCTTCAATTCTTCGGGAATATCTATCTCTATTGTTTCGAAAGATTCAATGTTCATAACGCTTATTTTGTCTTCTCCGATTGAAAGAACTTGTGCTTTGTTTTTTGTAACCATTGGAACTTCCAATTTGTCATGACCCGGAATTACAAATATCTTTTTATTTCCTTGGAACATGTTTTGTGCTTCAATTCTACATTTTGCGTGTCCATGTTTTCCAGTTTTAGAAACGTCTATTTTTTTAACAGTGTAAGTTGCACCATCATGAATAATATTTGTACCAACTCTTGCTTCAGTTGCACCGATAATTTTTGCTACCATATTAAAAAATAATGAAAAGAGTTTATAAAAGTTTTTGTGGATTGGACAATTATGATTAATTTTATAAACTCAAATCCCAATTCTTTTCCATGGCATTTAAAGAAAAAGATTTTCTCGAAGTTGAATTTACTGGAACATTGAAAGATGGAACTGTTTTTGATTCTAATATTAAAGTGGAAATGGAAAAGGCTAAACTTAATGGAGAAGCCAAACCGTTCATATTTTGCCTAGGTGAAGGAATGTTTGTAAAAGGCGTTGATAAATTTTTAATTGGTAAAGAAGTTGGAGAATATGCGATTCCTCTGACTCCTGAAGAATCTTTTGGAAAGAGAGATCCTAAATTAGTTCGAATGATGCCAATGAAAGCTTTTATCGAACATAAAATTAATCCTATTCCTGGAACTGTTTTGAATTTTGATGGGAAGATGGGAAAAATATTAACGGCTTCTGGAGGAAGAGTTATGATCGATTTTAATAATCCTATTGCAGGAAAAGATGTTGAATATAAAGTAAAAGTTTCAAGGAAAATTGATTCTAAAGAAGAGCAAATTGATGCTCTTAATGATTTTTTCTATAGGAAGAAGTTTGAATTTGAAATTAAAGAAAACAAATTGATTATGAAAGTTCCAAAAGAAATGAAATCATTTATTGAAATGTTTAAGGATAAATATAAGGAACTCTTTGGTTTGGAAGTTGAATTTGCGCCTGAGAGTGTACCCTCGGAAGAGGGCAAAGTTGATGAGAAAGTTGAAGTTCCAAAAAAAGAGTAATCTTTTGTTTCTTAATTAAAAGGATATTTTATTTCTAAAATAGATCTTTTAGAAAATATATTCTTAAAAACTTTGAATGGATTTAAAGGAAATGAAAGACAGCATAATATTGGAAGATTTGGAAACGGGAATGGGCATGAGACATAATTTGGGGGATAGTCATGAGGGTGGAAGAAAGCTTATTAAAAAAGATAGATTTGAAATAACTGGAGAAAATATAAAAAAGCATAATTATTCTTTTGGTATGGAAATACATCCATCTCCCGTAAAAGAAATAATCTCCACAATTGAGCAAGGAGGATATGGGTGGTATTCAGTTAACATCTATTCAAGTCCTTACTTTGGGGAAACAGAAATATATAATTCTCATTTTAATTTGGGATCAAACACGCCCCCAGGAGAACAAAAGAAAAAAACAGAAGAAATTTACAAGGGATTGACAAAAATATTATCTGAGGGTAAATTTGATCTCCATATTGTTCCAGGCCCCGTGTCAGAACCAGGTGAACTTAACTCCTCAAAAATATTCTTAGAAGAAAAAGAGTAATCTTTTGTTTCTTAATTAAATCACCACAACAATTTTTATAAACGAATTAAGATTGATTTCTTTATGGAAGAGAATTATTCTAATGAGGCGAGAAACACTTCTCCCGAGGTAAAAGAAATTGATCGTGAACTTGCAGAATTGATAAAAAATCAAGCTGCGAAAATAAAAGTTGTTGGAATTGGGGGCGGAGGGAATAATTCTTTAAATCGGATGGGCGAAATTGGAATTCGAGGAGGAGAATTGATTGCGATTAATACTGATGCCCAAGATCTTCTTTATACAAATGCCAATCATAAAGTTTTGATTGGAAAAGAATTGACCCAAGGACTTGGGGCTGGAAGTAATCCTAAAATTGGAGAGGAAGCAGCAAAAGAATCCGAATCTGAATTGAAAAAGAAATTGAGCGGGAGCGACATGGTTTTCATTACTTGTGGGATGGGTGGAGGAACAGGGACAGGCGCTGCTCCGGTTGTTGCATCTATTGCTAAAAAACAAGGAGCTTTGACTATTGGAGTTGTTACGATGCCTTTTACAATCGAGGGACAAAAAAGGATTGAAAATGCTGTTTTAGGCTTAGAAAGAATGGAAGCTATCACGGACACTTTAATTGTTATTCCTAATGATAAATTATTGGAATTGGCTCCGGAATTACCTTTGCATACTGCTTTCAAAATCTCTGATGAAATTCTAACAAACGCCGTTAAAGGAATTACTGAACTTGTGACAACTTCTGGTTTAGTTAATTTGGATTTTGCGGATATCCGAGCTGTTATGAATGAAGGAGGGGTTTCTCTGATTGGAATGGGCGAGAGCGATAATGAGAACAGAAGCGAGGACGCTGTTCAGAAAGCACTTCAAAATCCCCTTTTAGATGTTGATATTTCTGGGGCCAAAGGTGCACTCGTAAATATTATTGGAGGGCCCAGCATGAGCTTGGACGAATGTAAGAAAATTATTGGGACAATTGGGGATAAGTTGAGCCCGCAGGCGAAAATGATTTGGGGAGCGAAAATTTCTCCAGACATGGACAAGTCAATTAGAATTCTTTTGATTGCTACGGGAGTCAAGAGTAATCAAGTTTTAGGCCATGGAGAAACGATGGAATCCTTGAAACATCGAGAGATTGAAGAAGAATTGGGAATTGAATTTTTAGAATAAGTTTTAACCTCAGAATAAAAATTTATGGGAAAAACAATTGATATTAAATTTGGGGAAAATAAAAGTGACACTTTTGTCAAAGTTGATAAAACAGAATACAATCTCGGGCGACCATTCAAAATTTCAATAGAAGACGAAGGAGAGATTTCATCATTGACTTTTGCATATGAAGAAAAACGATATTTGAACAAATATTTGGAAACTCTTTCTTCTATTTCCTCAGAATTGGGATTTTCTTCTTGCTTGGGTTCTCCAGAAATCGGAATGGAAAAAACTATGTACAGCATAGATTTAAAGAAAGAAGTATCTATTCAAACTAAATTAATTAAATAACTTTAAAAACAATTTATTCTAATTTATTCTATGGGAAAAGCAAAAGCGTTTTATAAAAAATGTAGAAGAGTTTGGCTTACATTAAAAAAACCTAGTAAAAAAGAATTTGAAATGACTTCTAAAGTTTCGGCAATAGGAATTGTGATTTTGGGAATTATTGGTTTTTTGATTTCTCTCTTGATTAAAACATTTTTTTAATTTTAAACATAAACTTTATAAACTAAGAATTTTAATTAATAATATCTACTTCTTACTTAAGTTAAGTCGTAGTGTGAACATAAAATGATATTTATTATTAAAGTACAAACAAATAAAGAAGAAAGGGCTTCTGAAATGATTTATGAAAGAGCCACGAAGAAAAAATTGAATATTTATTCTGTTTCAAAACCACATGGGCTTCGAGGATACATTCTTTTGGAATCGGAAGACCGTGATTCAGCTGAAGAAGCTGTTTATAATTTGCCCTATATTAAAGGAATCATTGGGAAAACTATTTCATATGACGAAATTAAAAACATGATCGAATCAACTGCTGCAACTGTGAGTATTAAAGAAGACGATATTGTTGAAATTATTTCTTCTACATTGAAAGGGGAAAAGGCGAAAGTTTTAAGAATAGATAAACAAAAAGAAGAAGTGGTAGTAAGTTTGCTTGGAGCTGTTGTTCCATTACCGGTTACTATTAAATTAGATAACGTAAAAGTTATCAGAAGAGAAGAATAAAATGAATGTTAAATTATTAGTTGATGGTGGGGCAATGAAGCCCGGTCCTGCTTTGAGTCAGAAGTTGGGTCCAGCAGGAATTCCAATCAACGACGTTATTGCCAAAGTTAACGAGGCTACAGCTTCTTTCAAAGGAATTCAAGTTCCTGTTGAAATTGAAGTTGATCTCTCCACAAAAACTTTCGAAGTTGAAGTTTTTTCTCCCCCAATTTCTGGATTGTTAAAAAAAGAAGCTGGAGTAGAGAAAGGTTCTGGTCTTCAAAACGAAGCTCAAGCGGCAAACTTGTCGATCGAACAAATTATCTCTGTTGCCAAAGCAAAAATGGGTAATTTATTATGTAATGATTTGAAAGCTGCGGTAAAAATAACTTTAGGAAGTTGCGTTAGTTTGGGTTTTTTGGTTGAGAATCTTCCGGCAGTTCAAGTTAATAAGTTGGTTGAAGAAGGAAAATATGATAAAGAAATCGAAGGAGAAATTACTGAAACTCCTGAAGAAAAAAGAAAAGAATTAGATTCATACTTTGAAGATATTAAAGTGGAACAAGATAAAATCTTGAAGGAAAAAGCTGCTGAGGCTGAGGCCAAAAAGAAATAATTTATAAAACTCCAGTAGCTCTTATTTACAATCATGTGGGGCTGTGGGGTAGCTTGGTTAGCCTATGAGGTTTGGGACTTCATGACCCCGGTTCAAATCCGGGTATCCTCATTTCGGATTAGTTGATTAACTTTACGTAAACAGAAACTTTAAAAACAAGTTTCTTGATTTAACATTGAAGATGGCAACGAAATCAAAAAAAACAAGAGCTTCAGGAAGATTTGGAGCGAGATATGGTAAGAAAGTTAAAGATAAACTTGTGAATGTAGAAGACAAACAAAGAAAGAAACAAAAGTGTCCTTTCTGCGAAAAATTAGGTGTAAAAAGAATAGAAAAAGGAGTTTGGCAATGTAAAAAATGCGGGAAAAAATTCGCATCAAACACATTCCATCTAGAACAATAATGGTAGAATATAAATGTTTCAAATGTGGGGGAAAAATTGAAAGCAAT
>CAZFLO010000030.1:9305-9559 GCA_964519005.1 Candidatus Woesearchaeota archaeon | reverse complement strand
ATTAATCGCTTACATCCCCTTTTTAAAAAAAGAGGTTTTACGCTCGAATATAAAAAATTCTAAACATTTTTATACCAAAGATTTCTAAATTTAACATATATGCAGGGGTGCCGGAGTGGTCAAACGGGCTGGATTTAGGCTCCAGTAGTGTAATGCTTACGCAGGTTCAAATCCTGTCCCTTGCATATTTATTATTTCGCAAACGTGAAATAATTTAATTCTGGAACAGAATTTCAAGGTTCAAAAATTCAAAC
>CAZFLO010000030.1:6209-9205 GCA_964519005.1 Candidatus Woesearchaeota archaeon | reverse complement strand
AGCGTGGACGAGCTTCCGATTTATCGGCTTTAGCAAATCCTGTCCCTTGCATATTTATTATTTCACAAACGTGAAATAATTTAATTCTGGAACAGAATTTCAAGGTTCAAAAATTCAAACGAGATTTAATTGTCAATAAGACAATGACGCTGGTTTAAACGAAGTCACAGCGTGGACGAGCTTCCGATTTATCGGCTTTAGCAAATCCTGTCCCTTGCATATTAATATTCAACTTTGTTGAATATTATTTTTCTTAGAACATGATTTGTCAACCCATGGGGCACACAATAAGTGTGTACACAGGTTTGGTACAAAATTCAACGAATTTTCGTGCCACGGAGAGCATCTTTGATGCGACCCACAAACCCCGAACATCTTCTGAAATTTTTAAATAAACGAATGGAAGAGTTTAAAGAAAATTTCACAGGGCGGGAGTTGTTCCTTGCATATTTTTTTAACGAAAATTAATTAGCAATCATCCCGAGGATTACTCCCAGCGTAAAAATCAAATCCTAATTTTTCAGAAAAATAAGAAAAATCATAATTTGCAGAAAAACAATTATTTTCTACAGACAACATTATAAGTTGAAACAAATTCTCCAGAGAAGAAAGATTCTCTATAAAATTATCATCTAAATTCAAATACTTCAAATTATCAAGATTACTTAAAGGAGAAACATCTGAAATTTCATTTGAGAACAAATACAACTCCCTCAAATTATTAAGATTGCTCAAAACAGAAAGATCAGTGACAGAATTATCCGGGAGAAACAACGTTTCTAAATATTCCAATTTATCTAGATACTTCAAAGATTCAATACCTCCCCCCTCCATGTCAATTGCAACAATATGATTGTTCTCAATGTCCAAAATCTCGAGAGTGTTATATGCTCCAATATCAAGAGAACTTTCCTTCAAAAATAATTTGAAAAAAGCTAATTCTTTTTTATAGACATCCCGATTATCCGGTCCAGGCAATTCTTCCAAATCCCCCACAGCAGGTATTTTTTTCAAAAGAATTGTTCTGACTGAATCATAAATATTCACAAAAGTTCCACTTTGAGATTCTTTTTGAAAATCAGAAAACTCTTCTAAAGAAATCAAGCCATCAAGATAAAGTTCATTAATAAATAAACTATCTTCATCATAATATAATTCTCCTAAATTTTGCAATTCCCTAAGAGCATTTTTAGGAGTCCAAATTCTCCCCCTTCCAAGATCTTCTTTAAAATCAAATAAATAAATTCTTAAATCAGCCATATTTAAAAATCCAGTAGCCCACCCCAGAGGGCCTTTCTTCAGAAGTTTCCCATAATACTCATAACTCAAAAAACCTAAAGAATAAACTCTCTCAACAAAGAACTTATTTTCTTCATTATCAGAATACATTCCTTCTAAACGAGAAACAATTATCAAAGCATCATCAATTGTTAAAATTTCTTCCATATTCAAAATAAACTCACAATTTATCTCGCCAATAAATTGGTTTATTAAATTCAAATAGACATCTTCTCGTTTATTATCTAAAATAAATTGATAGGTTGCTTCATTAATCAAACCCTCAGAATACCATTGATTTATTATTCGGGGTTCGTCAAGATATCTTATCTTTCTCATCGATCTTAATTTCAAAAATGCAGAAAGATACGTCCAAGTTTTTTTTGTAGAATAGCTATTCGCTACAAGAACATTTTCAACAAATTCCATAGAGTCTTCTCTATTGAATATCCAACCTCCTTCCCCTTTAACATCCTTACATTGTTCCTCCGTCAAAAGCTTATCCGCACAAATTTCATTAACAAATTCTTGATTTTCAGGATTATCAGAATATCTTCCATTCAGATTCTGTACAGAACACAAAGATTCTTCAAAACCCCACTTCTTCCTAGTTAAATCGTCATCTCCTGAAAGAAAACCTCCTCGTTTATATTCTTCAAGGTCAAACCAAAGAAGTAATTTAAGACCTTCCTTGAAACTCACACCATTCAAAGAACCAATAAAAGTCTCTTCTAAATTATTCAAATATTTTTCAATATCTTTAGAAATTTCAGGAGATTTTACCCAAGAATCAATCTTTCCATCATCATAATCCTCTTCGTCAATACTCCAAAACCATTCTCCATTAAGATTAACAAAATTTATACTTTCATCAAAAGCATGACTTTCTCTACCAACAAGATCAACGCCTTCAGATTCTAAATTAAAAATTTTCTGACTTGAAAGACTTACCCAACTTGTCTTAAGATAACTTCCTGAACCCCTATTCTCTAACTCTTCAACCAAATATAAAAGCCCCCCTTCAAGATTCCCCACAAAATCATTTAATTCAAGAATAACCTCTTTATCCTCATCACCAAGTTGCCCATTTGAATAAGGACTTGAAGTAGTATCTGTTTTCAACCAATCAATCTTTTCAGTATATGAACCTTCCATTGCGGCCACTGCCCTCTCTCCTCCAACATACACGCAATCTGTAGTCCAATACCATTCACCATCAAAATATTTATAACAAAGATCATCTAATTGTAACTTTGGACTTTCGGTTGATTCTATGAAATAAATATCCTCTGGAACAATTGCGGCAGTGAAATCAATTCCCACTTCTGCCTCATCACAATAAATTTTCCAAATTTGATAAACAGGATAACTCGAATCAGAAATATTGACATCAGAAAATCCAAAAGTATCTCCTTCGCCACTCCAATCAAATAAATTCGCAATCTTTCCAGCTTCATCAACCCATCCCATAAAAACAGCATTATGAGGAAGATAATTCTGATATTGAGAAGCATAAGAAATAACATCTCCTGGTTGAAGAGATCCTAATTTTTCATTTTCACTAATTTCTCCAGTTTTTTCACAACCAGAAGAACCAAGGGCCGTACAAGAATATTTTATATTGTCAGAAATACCAAAATCATTTAAAACACTTGTGTGACCACTAGAATCTATTACTTCGAAACTTCCTTGGCCCAAACTCCAAAAACAATATTTAT
>CAZFLO010000030.1:0-6109 GCA_964519005.1 Candidatus Woesearchaeota archaeon | reverse complement strand
TCAATAAAATCTTCCGTATAATGTTTAGTCAAATCATCCAAAGAATCATTATAAGTTTTTTCAAATTCTACTGCATCTTTAATACTCTCTTTATCAATCCAACATCGAATTTTCTCATTCCCACAATGACCAACATCTAACCATCTGGCACCTTCAATTCCTGCATTAGGATCACTCCCTTTTCCAGGATCGTCTGTTGAACAAATTCTAATCAAACCTTTTTGATAAATTGCAGGATCAATTAAACTATCAAACCCTTCTCCCAAATTTGGATTCGATAAACTATAAATATTTGGACTACCAGAAATACATTCCTCTTCACTTTTGATATCGTCGGCAGTTGCCTGATTTTTAATATATTGATCCTTAATATAATCCAAAGCAAAATTACTAGTTACCTGAGCAAATCCACATTCTTCTTGTTCATTCACAACAACACATAATTCGTCATATCCTTCAGCTGCAGTAAAATCAATAGTCTCGCTCTTATATTCTCCCTTTGGAATATATCCTGAATCTACACTCTTTCCAAAACCACTTCCCTGAAAATAAGAACCTTGTGTTTCCCCTTTCAAATATACCTTGAAATAAGCTCCACGATCATTCCCTGCATAGATATGATAAAATACTTTGTATTGGTTAACTGGTGGAAACGTCGTTGTTGTAAAAGGAATAGTATCGAATTTGGCATTAAATTGTGGGGGACTATCTGATTCTGTTAAAACATCCAAAATCCCCTGTCCATTAGGATAGGCAACGGAAACAAAGCTGCCGCAAGCTGCAGTTCCAACTTCCTCCGTGCTTCTTGCCTTAAATGCATTGAAAGAATTAATTGCATAAAATTGAGTAAAGTAATCAATGGAGTCTTTTGCATTTTGCCATGCTGCTTGAATTCCCATATACTCTCCCCCGCCTCGACTATTCTGCCCAGTCAAAATTCCCAAAAGTTTTGGAATGGCAAGTTTAGCCAAAGGAAATGCCTGTCTCCAGAAAAATTCACAAAGATAAATACTGTGAATCTCATCACAAACCCCAATAGTTTCCCCGGTCGCTAAATTATGAGCCAAACAATCTTGGTAAGCTTGAGCAATAGATAAATATCCATCAATTCCCGCTTTTACCCCCGTCAAACAAACCGGCACATAAATTCCTTCATTAAAATTAGGCAAACACAAAGCGATACTTCCAATAATTCCTGATTGAATAACGTCGGGAACTGGATAAGATCCCCCGAAATCACATCGACTATTTGGACAAATTACTGGGTCACAAACATTGAATAAAAGTTTACAATCTTTAGGAGACATGTAATCAGTACATCTAATTCCAGGAATATTCATTGCAGGACTTCCAACCTCATAAAGCTTATCAAAAATATATACTTTCTTAACTCCATCCCCATAAGCTCTTGAAGCTTGTTCAATTGCATTCTTTGCTTTTTTAACCAACTTGGAAGCTTCTGAAGATTTAAGACCAGGATAATCAGAATAAGGCTCACCAATTCCCATATTAATTTGTCTACAAATGTCATCCCCCAAATCATTTTGAAATTCTGCCAAACCATTTTGTCCGACGTTACATAACCAAAAACTATTGATCGCACCAGAATCATCGTATGTTCTAATCTTCCTTCCCGTCGGAATTGTTTGTTTAACAAAAGCATACCACCCATGAACAGCATCAAATGGAATCATTGCAGGAAGTCCTTTGTAAGGATCAGTTTCATAATAAGTTAATTTGGGTTTTTGCCCAAGTCGATAAGGATTGTCATAACTTTTAGAATCATATTTAACAAAAGAAGAATACTTACTTCTAATTTCATCATTTTTATTTTTTTCAACAATTGTATTATTTAAATAATAAATCTCATAAATAAAATATTTATTTTCTGCAGTTACATTAAGAACGACATTATAAGGAACACTTTCATAAACAATTGTTTGAACTGGTTTTCCTACAGGCAAACCTGCAAATCCTGTTGCAGGAACCAAATCCCCATCATAAGTTTCTTCTCTTGAATTTGTTCCAGCATAAATTCTTGGAATACTCTTAGTTAAACCAGATTGGAAAACACTTCGTTCTAGCTTTTTCATCAAAATCTTTTTCTCACTATTAACTTCAACATCCGTCAATGCTTTCAATAATCTCGCTTCATAATCTTCATTTCCAGGATTATCTTTTAATAAATTAGAATACAATTCAATTTCTTTCAATTGATCAATACTATAAACTCCCGCTTTCCAATTATCTTCGTCTAAAGCAGGTTGAACATTTTTCAATTTCGCTTCTACTTCAAGAAAACCACCATGTTGTCCAATCCAATCCAAACTATCATTTGCCTGTTCTGAATATTCTGCAATAAATTCAGCCGTATTCACAATACTTTGACTCAATATTTTTTCGGTAGTATACTTTTTTTGAATCTTTTTTATATTCGTATTTTGTGCTGTTAATCCAGAAGTAATCTGATTAACTTCTGCATCAATCAAATTAGCATTTTTAAATAAACATTCCTCTTCGCTGCTATATGTTGTTCCATCATATTCTTTCCCCCCACATTTTTCATACCAACCATTAGCTCCATACATAACCGACTCTCTTGCAATTGTTTTCCCTCCAGCTCCCCCAATAACATTTTTAACAGTCAAAGCAGCACCAAGCCCCAAACAAGCTTTCTTCATAGTCTCAACAACATCACCCAAAGATTCAGAACGTTTCTTCCATTCAGCAATTGTCTTATTCAACTTCTCGACCCTGTTCTGCGTTTTTTCAGGAGACAATTGAATTGCCCTTTTTTCAACACCCACATTAAAAGAAAAATCAACATCACTTCCAGCATGATTAATATCAGGAATAACAGAAACTTTCGCTAATTGTTCCGCATGAGTTTCTTTCAAAATAAAAGTGTAATCTCCTCCAAAACTCACGGGAGAATTTTTATTAATTATTTCTGCCGAACTTCCAGTAAAATCATTAAAAACTTTTAAATTTGATCTATTGTATATTTTAATATCTAAAATTGCTTTGTCTTCATGAACTTCAACTAATTTGATATAATCCAACTTCCCTTGTCTTCTCAAAAGAGTTTTACTTCCCACATTAAAAGGAACTCCATCAAGAGATTTAATTAAATCGAGATTCATAGAAGAAGGTTTTTTACCATCAAAATCTCCCCCCTTAACAATCAAATTTGAAGTAGACATCCAATTATTTTTATCAGCCGACCAAAACCATCCAGAAAAATTATGTTTGAAAGAGATTGTAAACAAAGATGCTTTAACTTCAAAAATATTGTCTTCATCAACAACACTGTTCAAATAAATAGTTTGATCTTTCTCCATTTGATATGTCTCTGGTTCGCCATCTTCGACCCTAACAGAAATTTTAATTCCATAATCTTCGAAACTTGGTTCGACAATTCTTTCAAAAGAAATTCTTTGCCAATCCCCGTCAATTAAAACATACTTAGTCGAAACCTCTGTATTAGACATTTCTTTTAAATTCAAACAAAGAGAAACATCTAACTCCGATTCAGAATAACTTTCCATAAATTCATTACAAAATAAACGAACATCATGTTTTTGCTGAATAGAATCTGCCAAAATAATTTTTGCGTAAAGGGCTCTCTCGCCTAAATTCAAATCTGCTTCAGGAGTACCATCCCCATATTTTTCCCCAACGAAATTACTTAAAACAAGATCATAATCCTCCAAGGCCTCCAAATAATTATTTGATGTTTCCGTTCCTAAAGGAAAATTAAGTTCAGTTCCAAAATCAAGTATTTTTAAATTCTTTTTAAAAATTTCTTCTTCTTCGCCATAAGAAAGAAATTTAAAATTATCTCCGTTGATAAGCCACCTATAAAAATTCATTGATAATCCAGAAACTTGTTGTGCATAATCTTTTGCATTTCCTTCCCCTATTTCCAAAGCGTTCACCAAGAAAGCTGCCGTTTTTAATTCTGTCTCGGGTAAAACATCTTCGTCAGGATCTTCTGAATCAATTCTCTTAGGTATAGCGACAATATAAACAATCAAATCTTCCTTCTTTCCTGTTTCTTCTTTGGTCCCAACATATGCTAAATAAAGATGTTTATCCTCTGCTGAATAAAGATATTCTCCAACTTTTTTTGTAACTTTACTTCCACCAATTTCAAGAGAAACACTCGGAGTAATTCTTAAATTAAATGTATCCGGACCCTCATCAGTCAAACATTTAATTCTTACTTTTTGATTCAATCCCCTTTTTTCAAGCTCAATAACATTACACTTATTCTCTAAAAAAGTTTCGCCTTTTTTTACATCAGTTGCTTCCGAATTTACAGATAATTTTGCTAAAGTATCTGGAGATTCAACTGCATCCAATCTAAATTTCACCGTCGCCAAACAATCAAATCCAGGCAAAAACATTTCTCCAGAAGTTTCTCCAACATCTAAATTTATTTGGGCAACTTTTTGCTTATCATTAACTCCAGGTTTGCTTTGGCCAAATAAATTTTCATTTCTTCCAGAATAAATTACAATTGAAGCGCTATCTGTATCTACATTTTCTGCTCTCAAAAAGCCCTTCTTATCAAAAAAAGCATATTGCCCGTATTTCGAACTGAATTCTGAATCAGTCATTGCAGGAAGATAAAACAAATGTCTCCGAAGACCAAAAGCCCCTTCCAAATCATACCTAATCCTTGCAGTTAAATTTCCTTTAATTCTACATACTTCACTTAAACCCTCTTTTTTACAATTTGTTAATTCGGATTCCTGCATTTGTTTCAAAGAAATAACTGCATAACCAATATTATCCCACATCAAATTATTTAATTGACGATTTTCACCCAAAGCAGAATAACTAGGATGAAATCCAATTGTCTGAACTGCGGGAGGATAATCTCCTCCAGAAAAACTAATCGAATCAATTGCTTTAATATTTATTAAAGGATTAATTTTTATTGCACTTAATTCACAAAAAACTGGAACATTTTGTTCCTCCAATAAATCACTTCTAACAACAATAGGAGTACATCCCAGAGGAGGAATTTGAACAACAAAATCAGTTCCTTCCTGACACATATCTTGATTGAAAGAAGCTAATTCATCAACCTGAAACATACTTTGACTTCGACCTTCAATTAATTTGGGATCAGAACCCATATATGCAGATCCGATACCAATTAACAAAATCAAAACCAAACTAATTCCAAAAAGAAATTTATTATCTAATTTCATAAAGTCACCTCTAATTCACTCACTTCAAATAACAAATAATTCTGTTGCAATTCCTCTAACGTCTTCGGAGTTTCTAATCTCGGAACTTCAATCTGAATTTTTCCAGAATTCTCTAAATCCTGATCAAAGAAATAATAATTCAAATTTCCCCCTCCAATTAAAACATCAGTTACATCTTGAGCCGGAAATATTACTTCAAAACATTCTGTTTTCTCCAATCCAATAAATCCTCCAACACCAGACTGAGGAACAGTCACACATTGTTCTTCGATTGTTTCACCAAAGCTAACTGTAGATTCTCCATAAATCGTTACTTGAATTTCATAACTTCCTTCACCCAACTTAATCTTCTTCGTTTCAGGATAATTTATTGTTTGAACATCTTCTTCCCCAATAAAACTAACTAGGGCATTTTGAGAAACTGATTGCCCTCCCAATGTTAAACCAATTTCTTTTTCATATTCTCTATCTAAAATAACTACTTCACTCCCTGGACGCACACTAGAATACATTGATCTTAATTCACGATATCCTTCTGCCTCAATAATTAAATTTCCATTAACACATTGAGGTAACAAAGTTCTTAATTCTCCATCATTTGTATTCCCCAAGTCACACCTTGATCCAAAACATTCATAGGTAATTTTAGCATCTACTGAGTTTAAATTCGTATCAAAAACATTTATTGTCGTCGGAGAATTTTTGTCAGTACACAAATCAATTATTTCCGGAGCAATTGAATTTCCCTCTTTTGCTTTTCTTGGAAGATTCCCTTCAATCAAAACAGCAACGGGGAATTGGAAAATTTCTTCGCCCTTAGATACTTGAACTAAAACAGGATAACGAACATTGTAAACATAATGATATGGAACATAACAAAATCCTAA
>CAZFLO010000029.1:0-9757 GCA_964519005.1 Candidatus Woesearchaeota archaeon | reverse complement strand
TGTTGAGGAGTGTATCAATTCTAAAAATATGAATGAATATATTTTAACCTATGCTCGTAATAACAAAGTATTTTTTTATAATCTTTCATCGAAAGAAATAGAAAAAGAAATTTTTCTTGGGGATTTTTATAATTTTTACTCTGATTTAGAGATCATTCTTTATCAAGATAATGAAAGTTTTACACATCTATATAATTTATCAAATAATTATGACGAAATTATTTTAGGACCAGGTTATATAACTAGTTCCATTGATCAAGAAATTTCTTTCTTTTTGAGTCATAAGTCAAGAGAATTTCCAATTAATAATTATTTAACTGTAATGGCTTCTCCGGATGCAATTCCTTTAAAAATATTTGACGGATGGGCATTTGGGCAAGAAAATTATCGTCCTGCAGAAACTTCTGAATATTCTGATTTTTTTGGAGATGGGTTGCCGAATATGTTTACTGGGAGAATGGTTGGATTTACCATTTCTGATGTTTCTGGTTATATCGCAAGAGATTTGTTTCATAATGAAATGTATCCTGTTCATAAAAATATAACTTTTATTGCTAGTTCACCAGGAGTAACAAATTTGGGTGCGGTTTTGGAGGCTTCGTTAATTCTTAATGATCTTGGATATAATTCTTTGGCGCAGATAAATGAAACTGCAGGAACTTTTAATTCATCTTGTTGGGAACAAAATAATCTTATTGCTTATTTTGATCATGGAAGTAGTTCTTGGGCAGGAATTCTTTCTTCACAAATACCAAATTTAGTTAATTCGATAATATTAAATGATGCTTGTTCTACTTGTTCTAATGTTGGAGAGTTTGGAGAATCCTTTTGTGTGCAAGCAATTAGAAAGGGTGCTTTAGCCCATGTTGGAGCATTAAATATTGCAGGTGCTTCGTTTACTTATGAAGAGATGTTAAATAATTTTTATTATGAAAATCTGAACTTAGGACAAGCATATTCCCTTGCTTATAATCCTAATGCGGGGTCATATATTAATCTTTTAGGTGATCCCACTTTTAATTTTATAAAACCCTATATTTTAAATGAGTCAATTAACTGGGAGGAATTATGATGAAAATCAAATTACTTTTTTTAATTTTTACAATGTTTTTACTAATCTCATTTGTTTCTGCTGTTTCAATTGATGTGGAAATAGGGGTGCAAGAATTCTTTTCTGTTGGTGAAGAACTCTCTTTTAATTATACCTTAATTTCGGAGGTAAATACTCCAATTGTTTTCATCTCTCATATTCTTTGCTCAAATGCGCCAATTGGGTTTTCAGAAGAAAAAATAATTGATTTGCAAGCAAATATTCCTCATTCAAATATTTATCAAGATCAAATTGTTCAAGATTGGTTTGAGCCTCAAGTTTGTGTAGCCTCCATTCGAATAACCAGTCCAATTGAAAAAGTTTTTTCTAAGAGTTTTTCAATTGAAACAGCCCCTTCTTTTGATTTCAATCTTTTATTTTGTAAAGATCAATCATGCATTGAAAAAACGAAGGTATTTATCCAAGGAGAAGATGTTTATCTAGATTATGAATCATCTGTTGAGAATCCCTCTGTAACAGCAATTTTAACATATCCGGATGAATTAACTGAGCAAATTTTACTTCCTTATTCGTTTACGGCTGAACAAGTTGGAAATTATGAATTGGAAGTTACGGCAACTAAAGAAGGATATAAAACAATAACCAAAAGAGAAATATTTGGAATTATTGAAGGTAATGCTCAAATAGAAAATATTTCTGGAGAAGGGGATTTAGGAGAGGATAATTTTACTGAAGAATTTGAGGGGGATTTTAATGGAGGAGGAATTGAAAAAAAGAAAGAACTGAACAATATTTTTTATTGGTTTGCAGGTTTTATTATTTTAATTTTACTTTTCTTGATTATTGGATATTTTGTTAGAAAAAAGTTTAATTAAAAACATTCATTATTTTAAAGAATTTATTTATGAAATCTTTCTCATGTCAGTCAATTGAACAGAATTAACGTTTTCAATTTTAGCTAATTTTTTTTCTACTTCTTCGACTTCTTTGTCGTCCGGATAAAAGAAGAAAACTTCAATTGATTTTAATCCAAATGCAACGGGTTCTTCAGAGTATTCTTTGTTTTCTCCACCGAAATCTTCAACAATTTTTCTTGCAGCTTCTTTGATTTCTTCTAAATTTACTTCTGGAGAAGTTGGCATTATTTTGTATTTTGCTCCGTTAATTCCTGTCATAGTTAGAAAATAGTTATTTCTATTTATAAAAGTTAGGGTCATTTCTTTTTTATTTGTTATTTCTCATTAGAGTTACAAAATCCTTAAAAAGCAAGACGAATTATTTGAATAATGGAAGAGAAAAAGCAAGTTTATCTCATGCATTCAAAATTTATTTGGAGGTTATTTTGATGGAAGCGAGTTATGATAAGATTTCGGCAAAATTGGCGCAGGTTTCGGATGTTTCTTTAGAGGAAATTGATAGGCGTGTTGAAGCCAAGAGGGCAAAGTTGTCTGGACTTATTAGTCGTGAAGGAGCATTACAAGTAATTGCTGCGGAATTGGGAATTTCTTTTGATAATGAAAAATTAAAGATTGATGAATTGTTGCCTGGGATGAGGAAGGTGAATTTTACTGGAAAGATTATTTCTCTTTTTCCAATAAGGGAATATAAAACTAAATCTGGGGATACTGGAAAAGTTGCAAATATGATTGTTGCTGACGACACTTCAAATATTAAAGTTGTTTTGTGGGATACGAATCATATTGGATTATTGGAGAAGGGAGAGATCAAAGAAGGGAGTGTTGTTCAAATTGCTTCTGGAAGTATGAGGGAAAATGAAGTTCATATGGGAAGTTTTTCCGAATTTGTTCTTAGTTCGGAGTCTTTTGAAGATGTGAAAACAGAAAAGCCGGTGAAAGAAAAATCTATTGAAGAGTTTTCTCCAGGAGATTCTGTCAATACTAGAGCATTTGTTGTTCAAGCATATGATCCTAGATTTTATGAGGCTAATACAGAAACAGGGAAAAAAATTACTGAAGAAGAATTAGCGCAGGGAATTCCTAGTGAAAAGAAAGCGATTTTGAATATTGTAATTGATGACGGAACTGAGAATATTCGGGCAGTAATGTTTCATGAAAATGTTCAAGGTTTGGGACTTACTGCATATGATGACCCTGAATTAATGGCTCAACAAAAACAAAATATTTTGGGGAAGGAATTTATGTTTAGTGGAACTGTAAAGAGAAATTCTTATTTCAATAATTACGAGTTGGGAGTTAATTCTATTGAGGAAATTGACTTGGACAAATTAATTGCAACTTTAGAATAGTTTTTTATTTAATTTTTTTAATTATATTTTCCAGCGATATAAAACTTATAAACGAAAGGAAGTTTTTTATTTTATGCCATCTAAAAAAGATACTGAGGATATTCAAGAAATTAAAAAAGCTATTTCTTCTGAAGAACTAAAGAAAAAATCTACTAAAAAAGAAAAAATTGAAAAGGCGCCTGAATTAACTGATTTGCCTGGAATCGGGCCTGCGGTTTCTGCAAAGCTTGAAAGTGCGGGAGTCTTTGATATGATGAGTTTGGCGGTTATGAGTCCGGCTACTTTGAGCGATGCTGCTGGAGTAAGCAGTGCTGTTGCACGAAAAGCGATTCAGGCTGCTAGAACTATGCTGGATTTAGGTTTTAGCGATGGGATGGAATTTGCAAAAAAGAGAGCGAATGTTTCTTATATTACTACAGGTAGTAAAAATTTTGATGAACTCTTGGGCGGAAAGGGGATTGAGTCCAGAGCCATTACGGAAGCCTTTGGTGCGTTTGGTTCTGGAAAAACTCAATTGGGATTGACTTTAGCAGTTAATACTCAATTGAGTGTTGAACAAGGGGGCGCGGAAGGTAAGGCTGTGTATATTGATACGGAGGGAACTTTTAGGCCGGGAAGAATTGCACAAATTGCCGAGGGTATTGGTGCAAATCCGGAGATGGTTTTAAAAAATATTTTGGTTGCGAGAGCATTTAATTCGGATCACCAAATGTTGCTTTTGGAAAAGGTTGGAGATTTGATAAAAGCTGGGGAGCCAATTAAGTTGGTGATTATAGATTCTTTGACTGCGCATTTTAGGGCAGAATATGCTGGGCGAGGGCAATTGGCTGATAGGCAACAGAAATTGAACAGATATATGCACGACTTGATGAAATTATCTGAGACTCATAATTTGGCGGTTTTTGTGACTAATCAAGTTATGGCAAATCCTGCTCAAATGTTTGGAGATCCTACGACGGCTATTGGGGGAAATATTGTTGGACATGCTTCTACTTTCAGATTATATTTGCGTCGTGCTAAACAAGGTTCGAGAGTAGCAAAATTAATTGATAGTCCTAATTTGCCGGATGGTGAAGCGGTTTATTATGTGACTACTCACGGAGTTAGGGATAAGGCTTGAAATGAAAAAGAAATTTATAACATCAGAATCTGTAACTGAAGGACATCCAGACAAAATTTGTGATCAAATTTCAGATGCCATATTAGATAATTTAATTGTTCAGGATCCTTATTCGAGAGTTGCTGTAGAGAGTTTTGTTACAACCGGAAGTGTTCATGTTTGTGGAGAAGTTACCACGAAAGGATTTGTTGATGTTCAAGGGACTGTTAGAAATGTTTTGAAAGATATTGGTTATACTGATCCGGCGTTTGGGATGGATTATGAAGATGCAGGAATCTGGGTTTCTATTCATGGTCAAAGTAGAGATATCTCTCAGGGTGTAGATAAAGATGGGGCTGGAGATCAAGGAATGATGTATGGTTATGCTTGTGATGAGACTCCCGAATTAATGCCCCTTTCTATAAGTTTAGCTCATAAGTTAACTAAAAGACTTGCCGAGGTTCGAAAAAATAATTTAATTAGAGATATTGGTCCTGATGGAAAAAGTCAGGTAACAGTTGAATATCAAGATGATAAACCAATAAGACTTGATGCAATAGTTATTGCTCAACAACATAAAGAAAATATTTCAGAAGATGAGTTAAGAGGAGAGATTTTAGAGAAGGTAATAAAAGTAGTTTGTGGAGATTTGATGGATGCAAATACGAAGATCCATATAAATTCTACTGGTGCTTTTATAACTGGGGGTCCAGAGGGAGATTCTGGGCTTACTGGGAGAAAAATTATAGTAGATACTTATGGGGGGATTGGAAGACATGGGGGAGGAGCTTTTAGTGGAAAAGATCCCAGTAAAGTTGATAGAAGTGGAGCTTACATGGCGAGATATATAGCAAAAAATATTGTTGCTTCGGGATTGGCTAAAAAATGTGAAGTTGCTTTATCTTATGCAATTGGTGTTGCAGAACCTACATCAGTTTCTATTGATTGTTTTGGTACTAATAAAATTTCAGAAGAACAAATTTCTGAATTTGTAAGAAAATATTTTAAATTAAATCCTGCAGGGATCATTGAAAGTTTAAATTTAAGGAGGCCGATTTACAGACAAACTTCTACTTATGGACATTTTGGAAGAGATGAATATGGATTCAACTGGGAAAGGATAGATAAAGCAGAGTTATTAAAAAAAGAATTGAAAACTATTGAAAATGTGGTTGCTTCGGAAGAGGAGATAGGGGAAGACGAATCTGATGAAGAGAGTTCACAAAAAGAGGCATATTTTGATTCTTACAATAATTCTAATGGTCGAAATTAAGGGTTTGAAAATATAAAATTTAAAAATTAATTATAAATATTGTTGGGATAAAAAATATGTTATTAAATTAATTCGTCTTCGTCAAACCAGAGAGCAATTTCTCTTTCACCTGATTCTGGAGCGTCTGATGCATGAATAACATTTTCGAAACAATCAGTTGAAGAAACATGCCGACCGTATTTTCCTCTAATTGAATTATAGTCTGCTTCTTCTGGATGAGTTTTTCCGGCAGCTTCTCGGATTTTTTTTATTGCGTCTTCTCCTTCATAAGCAATTGCAATAACATTTTCATTTCCGTGAAGTTCACCTGTAATATGTTGAACTAATTTTGGAAAAAAAGGTTTTCCTTCATGTTCTGCATAATGTTGTTCAGCTAACTCCTTTTGAACATTCACTAATTTTAATCCTATCATTTTTAATTTTGTTAAATATAGTTCTGAGATCACATTTCCAGCTAGTTTTTTTACCATAGCGTCGGGTTTGATTAGTACTAATGATCTTTCCATGTTTTGTTTAATTTATTTGGGTTTAAAAATATATTTGTTGAAATTAGTTTTTTCTCACAATTCTCGCATCACTTTTTGGCGCATCTTTTATTTTGATATATTTGTAATGAGCATCTTTTGATTTTGAATCGCATTTTTTACAAATTTCTTTGAAAGTGTATTCTTTGCATTCTGGACATTTTTTGAGTTTCATTTGAGAAATAATTATTCTAAATTAATTAAATATTCATGTAATCTTGAAGGTAAGTCTACTTGTAACTTTTCTTCTACTTCAGAAGGTTTAACCCAAATCAATTCTTCAACGTTTTCCCCAGGTTTTTCTTCTCCACCTTTTATTTCACATAAAAAATGTAATTTTACTTTATTTGGATCTTTTAGCATATTTTCTGCGTAAATTGAACCTAGATTATGAACAGAATATCCTGTTTTTTCAGTCACAGTTTTTTTGAGACATGCATCTAGTTCTTCAATGTGAGTTAAATTTCCTTCTAAAAAGGAATATTTTTCCTCTTCTTTATTTTTACCTAAGAGTATTTTTCTTGTTGAAGTATCAAAAATAATTCCTACTATTTTTATGTAAAATTGTTGTTCTTCCATGATGTTTTGTTATTTTTTCCCTTTTTAAGGATTTGTGTTATTTCTTCAGTGATCTATTTTTGAAAGAATTCAATCCCATTTTTCTTGGCTTCTGTTTCTATTTGGGAAATAATCTCTTTTAATTTAGAATCTGTGTCTTTCATGTTTTCTCCTTCTTTTTTTAGTGAATATTTCCCTGCTGCGAGATATTTAATTTCAACATCTTTTCTTTTTTCTAGAATTTTTTTTATTAATGTTAGCCCATTTGGTTCTGTGGTTGTAAGTTTTATTTCTTTTTTTACTACTACGTTCTTTGTTTTTTGGGAATTCAATATTTCTAATATTTTTTCTGAATCTTCTTTTCCTGTCAATTTCTGTAATTCTTTTGGATCTTTCTTAGCTGCTTCCAAGAAATTGTAAATAGTTTCTTCAGATTTTATTTTTTCAATAATTTCTGGAGTTTTTTCTTTTAGAATTGTTTTTAATACGCTTGTATAACTTCTTTCAATTTTGTGTTGGGCCATGACTTCTTTTTTTTCTTTTTGATTTACCCTTCTTAATGAAAGTTCAATGTGGTCGCTTGCAAATCTTAATATTTTACAACAAATAGTTTTTTTTGGCACAACATAATCTCTTAAATTTCTTATTCTTCCTGGAGCAATTTCTGAAAGAATTATGCTTCCTTGTTTTTCTGTTCCTTCAATTTTTACAAAAACAGTTGTTCCGGATATTTTTTGTACAGTACATAATACTACGTCTCCATGTTCAAATTCCATATATTCTTGAGAAATGGTGTGGTTTTAAATGTTGTGGGAGGGAGTTTTTGAATGTTGGGATTTTTAGAATTTTATTGAGTTGAAATTAAAGAATTATTTTTTAGTTTAATATTTTTTATTTTTGGAAGGGGATTTAATTCTAGGGATTGTTTTGTTAAATCCCAAGCAAGTTGTATTATATTTTTTATGATTGAATTTTCAGTGTTTAGTTGGTAATAATCAGATTTTCCAATTTTTCTTGTGTTTATAACAAAATTATTTTTTATGAATTTACCGAAGAAAGATTTTAAAGAATTATAGCTTACTTCTGATTTTCTTGCAATTTCTGTCAAGGGGAAATCGAAAAAATGTTCGCTAATTAAGAAATCTAAAACTCTCAATTGAGGGGTATCTCCGAATTGTTCTAAAAAGGCCGATTTGTTTTCTTTTGCTTTCATTTTAAGTGATATCAATAAACTATTCACCTTTATAGATGTTTCTAACTATAATAAAGATATATCAAAGATAGCAACATTTAAAAAATGCAAAAACTTGTAGTTTTATGATAAAAAAAGAGATGGCGCAATTAATGTATAAGTTAGCTTATTCAAAAGGGAATTGGGGTGCGAAGTATGATCGGTTAGAACATTTTAAGAGATTTCAAAATTTGAAGGAGATTGTTAAAGTATTGCATAAAAAAGATTGGTTGTTAATTCAGAAAAAATCAACTTACACAAATATTTCTTTGAATCCAAAGTATAAAAAAGATATTGTTGAATTTATTGAAGAAGAATTGGGTTTTGTTAGATGATTGATTTCCACATAAATTGAAATTGGTTTTTGTAGGTTTCATATAGATTTTTATCGGTTGTAACTGTGATGTAAATTTTATCTTTTTGTAGAGATTGTATTGCTACTTTGTTTTTGTAAATTAATGTTGTGACTTTTGCAGAATATTTTTTATCAAGATATTTTATTTTTACTAGATTTTTTGGTAGTTTTGATAATTGTTGTTTTGCGTCTAGGTTTGAGAGGTATTTTGCTTTGATGTTTTTCTTTTGACAGTCTTTTATGAAGTGGGGAAATTCAAAATCTAAAATTTCAAATGCTAGTCCAGTTGTTCCAATTGCTAGAACTTCTGTTGCGTTGTTCAAAATATCTTGATAGAATGTTTTTAAGCCTTCTTTTCCTTCGTAAGTTTCTATTTTTACTTCTTCTTTATTTGAAGATAATGATTCTAGTTTGGGCATAATTGATTTTATTTTTTTCTTTTTTGTTTCTAATATTTCTATTAGTTTTTTTGGGGGTGCTGGTTGATAATATCTTTTAGAATTTTTTATTGTATAATTTGCTAATCCTAATTTTAGTAAATTTTCTAATTCTAGATATGCAGTTGTTCTGTTTAAGTTTGTTAATTTCGCTAGTTTGGATGCAGTTTGGGATTTTTCTTTTAGGAGTTCAAGATAGATTTTAGATTCTTTTTCATTTAGTCCTATTTCTTGTAATATTTCCTTCATGTTGTCATTAGATGACAACGTAGGTTTATTTAGTTTTTGGATTTTGGAGACTTATGATAAGAATAGATAATTGTTTAGAGAGGTTGAAAGAGATAGATGCCCCTAGGAATCATCATTTGAAGGGTCAAGGAGAAATCAATATTTGTGGTACTTTTTATGATTTTAAGGGGAAAGTTTGTTTTGATTCTTCTATTCCCGCTATTGGAGATAGGGATCATGTAAACAAGGGAGATTCTATTTATGCAATATGGAATACGGTGCATCTAATTGCTAATGAAGTTAATCGGAGTAATGCTCTTTTTGGAAAAGATTTAAATGTCAGATCACGTGGAAAGATACTTCCAGATAAAGAATATGATATTTATACTAAATTGAGTGGTTTTAAAAGTATTGATGGAAAAGATTCAGGCATATATGAATGTGTTATTTCTTTAGAAGGTAAAAAATTATTTGAAGAATCTGGGTTGGCATTTTGGAAGAAGAAGTAAAATGACCTTAAAAGAAATTTTATTTGGGAAAGAAATTAATATAAAAGTTATTGCTTCAGCTAAAAAGAATTTAATAAAAGAAGAAGGCGATATTTTGAAGGTTTATTTAAATGCTCCTGCTGCTGATGGCAAGGCAAATAAGGCTTTATTGGCTTTTTTAGCCAAATATTTCAAAGTTTCAAAGGGAAAAATAGAAATCATAAAAGGATTGAAATCTAGAAACAAA
>CAZFLO010000028.1:0-9943 GCA_964519005.1 Candidatus Woesearchaeota archaeon | reverse complement strand
TTCATACTTGCATTTCCTCCTCCACCTAATCCCCCGTATCCGAAATAATCCCCATGAACTTCTCCTCCCCCTCCCCCTCCACCATAATAAATAGAAGTACCAGAAAGACTATTCTGTGTTCCATTTCCTCCATGACATGAACTAGCCGTGTTTCCCCCATCTAAACCAACAGTACCAGCACCTCCCCCTCCACCACAACAACCAACCCATGAACCGTCAACATAACCATCTCCCCCTTTATTTCCCTGACCTCCGATAGGAAAACCACCAATATATGCTGGCTCAGAATCACGAACAGGAGATCCACTCCCAGAACCTCCCGGAACACCATTAATTGAAGAACCATGAGTAATACCTCCCCCGCCCCCTTTAGCAATTAAAGAATTAAAAATTGAATCTTCACCAGTTGCAGCAGCCGTCGCCCCAATTCCTCCAGCACCTCCACCACCCACAACAACAGAATAAGATCCAGATCGAATTTGATAATTTGATTCATAAATATAACCTCCAGCACCCCCTCCAGAACCAGTTCCACCACCCCCTCCTCCACCACCAACAACAAGAACATCAACAGTCTTATTTTCAGGAACAACAAAAGTATCATCGGAAGTAAAAGTATGGATAACATAACCATCCACTATGGCCACATCACCCCCAGTAGATAAATTAGTATTTGAGTCAAAAGGCATATTCAAAACAGCAACAGAAGTTCCATCAATTCTCCAATCAGTAATATTTGTAATAGCATCTCCATCCAAATCACTTACTCCAGAAAATGAAACACTCAAATTGTCAAATGTGACATTATATCCAGAAGTTGCATTCAAATTAACATCCTCAATAACTGGCAATTCATTTCCCGGCCCTCCAACCAACAAACTATTACTCAATCCAGAAATGCCATCTTCACCATCATTTGGTGTGACAACAACTTGCCAATGCTCTCCATCAGAAGTTTCCTGTGAAACTATCGTCTCCACTTGCTCTCCCGCCAAACCAGCTTGATATTCTAAAGCAATCTGCTCGGGAGACAAAGCACGATGATAAACCTTCGTTTCATCAACAGAACCATTCCATGCCCCAGTCCCCCCATTTCCTCCAATAAGTAGATTACCCGCTCCATTTGTTACAGCTCCTGAAAGAGAAGGAGCAGAATAAGTCACTTCTCCATTCACATAAAGTTTAAGATAACCAGTACTATTATCCCAAGTACAAACCACTTGAATCCACTCGTCTTCTAAAGGTTCCGGTCCATAAACAACTCCTGCCCAAATTCCATTAAGATAAATATAAGTAGTCAAATTTAAAGTCCCCAAACCATAATCAGTTAACCTCATCCAATATTCTGAACCTTTCAACATTATAGTATCAAATTGTTCTCCACCAGTATAATAAATCCAGGTAGACAAAGTAAAAGCTTCTTCTGATGTTAAATCATCATCGTCCATTACCGCAATTCTATCGTCATGTCCATCAAAATCATAACAACCTCCAACCAAACAAGCATCATTCCAAACAGGAGCATATCCAGAAATTCCAGTACCTAAACGAACATCATTTGAATAAGTAGAATAATCTTTAACTCCATAAGCAGAAAGAGAACTAACATTTGAATCAAAAGGCAAATTTACAACAGCAATAGAAGTTCCATCAACCATCCAATCAGTGATATTAGTAATTGGATCACCATCAGAATCAACTGTATTAATTGCAACTGTTAAATTATCACTAGTCAAATTATCTGTACTTGTTGCAGTCAAAACAATACTATTTGTCGTAGGAACTGGATCAACTGCCTGATCCCTAATTGTCTCATGATCTCCCGCAAAAACAAAATCCAAAATTGCATAACCAGCAATATTCATTAAATTAGAAAACTCCCCAGTATTTGAACAAGTATAACCTTCAATAAAAAAACCGTAAGGTTTCATTCCCTCCGCTTCGGAATATTTAATCAAACTCCCTCCAGAATCAATAATAAACAAATCATCAATCAAACTATTTCTTCCACATTTCAAATCCAAAAATTTCATCTCTTCAATATCCCCAACATCTTCAGGAATTTCTTCCCATTCAGCGTTAGGAGAAGTAATAGTCAAATTCCCAACACCTTCCGAATCAAAATAAACATTCCATGTATCTCCATCCCTTAAATATTCCAAAGGATTCAAAACGACAAAACTCAATTCATAAGTCTGGTTACTCAAATGAGGCACAATCCAATCAATATAATCAATCAACCCATCACCATCAGAATCATATGAATTAAATTTAACTTTTTTTCCAGAATCAACATGATACAAATTAATCGCACTTTCTTCAACTTCATAATCCAATTCATAATAAGCCAAAACATCCTCATAACCCAATTCATCCGGGGCACTCACAACAATATTTCTTTTGCCTTCAACTCCCCCGACTTCCATCTTAGGAGCCTCAGTGTAATATTCGACAACAGCCCCCCTGGCACTTTCATCAATAGAAATAATTCTATCAGATTCATTAAATTCTTCCTCTGATTTTTCAACAGAAAACAATTTTGAAAAAAATCTAAAAAATCCAAAAACACTTTTCTTCTCTTCAATATAAATCTTCTCTTCATATGAATCTTCTATTTCTTCAAAAAGCCCACTCACTTCATCCTCTTTAATAATCTTAACATCCTTAGCATAATCAGGAACCTTTGCTTCCAATTTATTTTCATCAAATTCTTTAATCCAATGAACTTTCTTTCCAACCACAATTCTCGAAGAAAAAACATCTCCGTCAACAGAACCAGCTTCAATTTCCCAATCCGGACCAAAAAAATCCTCATCACCCAACTCTCCCCCCGGCAACATCCCTTCAAAAAAATCTCCTCCATTCAAACTAACATTCTCAATTGAGCTAACAAAAACAAAATTGGCAATTAATAAAATCCCCATAATCAAGAAAAATAAATTTTTAGTTTTCATTTTCTATTTTCCTCTTGAAATTTATTTCTTATAAATTTAATTTTATCTTCATTTAATTTGGAAAAAATATCTCTGGACAAAACAAAAAAATCATAAGCCTTCATCCAAATTAAATTCAAATCACTCTTATTAGCTTCCCTGTCCACATAATACTGCAAATTTTTTCTAACAATCAAAGCTCTATCAATTAAATCAAAATCTTCTTTGGAATAAAAATCAAATAAAATTTTTTTCATAAATTCTAATGAACAAGCATGAATTTCACATTTAATTCCAATTTTTTGCATAATAGCATAAAGAGAATAATAAAAAGAATAATATCCTGCAGACATACTAAATCGAAGATTCTTATCTTTCTCTCGATTCATTGTTCCCAATGCTTCTTTCGCCATCTTCAAATAGCCTAAACCAATTCTTTCATTAGGTTCAATTAATCTCAAACCATCTTTAATCCCACAACACCACTTCAAGCTAACCATTTTAAAACTTCTTTCAAAAATAAATCTCCTCCTTTTATTAAAATATGATTTTCTAAAATTTCACTCAGCAATTCTTTTTTGTCTTTAATCATTTTAACAAAATCGCTAAAAGAAACATTAAAAACTTGAACATCCAAACAATACTCAATTCCCAACTTTTTTATCTTTAATGAATCTACTTTACCAACTAAGAATAAATCCAAATCCGAAGATTTTTTATTATTTCCTTTAGCATAACTTCCAAACACACAAGCAATTTTCACATCAAAATCATTAAAAAAATCTATTAACTTTTTATTTCTCTCTAAAAAAATCAACTCATTAATCTTCTCAAAAATAAAAACATTTTGAATCAAAAGAGGATTAGAAAAATTCAATTCGTAATATCTCCTATTCCCACTATTAATGGATTTTAATATGCCTTCTTTCTCTAATTCAACCAAAGTTAAGGCAATATTTTTCTGACTCAAAGGAACTTTTCCAACTAATTCCCTACCATAAATCTTCCTTGAATATCCTTTAAGAAATTCTTTCATTATATCAAAATATTTATTGTGTAACATTTTACTTATTTGTGTAATAAATTACTTATTTATAAATTCTCCTTTATATTTTAACAAATTTAGTAAGATGTCAATTATCTTCCCAAAATTTAATTTATTTTCTTCATAAAAATTTAAAGGAACAGTTTCCCCATAATAACCTAACCTATTTCTGAAAAAAGACATTTGACTAATTAGTTGAGTTTCTTTTTCATAAAGAGGATTTTTTCTATAAAAATATGATATCAAACATTGATGATTTTTTGATCTTAATCCGTCCTTTAGCAAATATGCAATTAACAGTTCTTTAATCACTTCATAATAATCTTCCACGATAAATGAAATAGTTTTCTCAGATAATTTTGTTGATTTGGCTCGATCCAATCGTTGTAGGGCTTTTTCTTTAATTGATTCAATTCTATTCAGATCGATTTCAACTCTTCTAATAAAATTTCTTTCACAAAGATTCCAGTTCATAAAGTTATTCATTTTAATTTAAATGACCCATATAATTTAATTCCATTAATCACATTATTAAAAAGATGATCTTGCAATTTCTTTATATTTGATTCACAAAATAATTGTACTTTATGTCCAATCTTCCTCTCAAATTTTTTAAAATCCAATTTTTTATTAATAGATGTTTCAACAAATAAATCAAGATCACTCTCTTTAATTGAATCTCCCTTTCTAATGCTCCCAAATAAAATAATACAAGAAGGATTTAATTCATCAATTAAATAATCTATTAATCCAGAACCGATAATCTTCTCAACAAAAAAATTTATTTTTTTAATTTTAAATAAATTATTAATAACTGCTTGATTTTCCTTATTAATTAATCCACTCTTTCTTAAATCCAATAATTTTTTATGTGTTGTGGCTCGAGGAATTTTTGTCAATTTAGAAACTTCTCTAACGGAAAAACTTTTAACTGGATCCTCAAAAAAAACCTTCAAAATCTTCTCTTCAATATTCTGTCTCATTTTATAGACTTAAGTCCTATTTTATAGACACTCTCCTTTATATTTTTTCCTATAGCTACCATTCTAACAAATCTCCAACAAAGAAGTACTTCCCTGAATCTTTATACATTTATTTAATTCAAATTCAGAAAACACAGAGGCGCCCCAGCCGGGAATCGAACCCAGAAGTCTTGGCAGACCTCGTTTATTAGACGAGTGCATTACCTTTGATGCTACTGGGGCTCTACGCCTCTGTAAATTACTAAAAACAGAAACATTTATATAATTTATCACACTAAAATCATTATAATCTTGGCAGATATAAATTACCTTTGGTGTTACTTTTTCGTCGAGTCCAATTAACTCGACCTTATTTTTTTTATCATTAATTATTATCTCCTGAGCCAATTCAGGATTTTCAATTTCGCCTGCTTGCAGGTTCTCGTACCCCTTGAGGGTATCTATTCTATCACTTCCAACTTTCGCCAACCACAATTTAAACGGTTCAACTTTCCTCGAAGGAATAGATTGTATAATTCTAAAAATGCCTTTCTTATTTGCACAATCAGTTTCTCTCATTTTTCCATCAAACGCCTCCAATTTCAATCGTACACAATTTGTGTACAATTGAACACTATTCTCAAGTTCCCTTATCTTCAACATATTCCAATAATTTCTTGGATTATCGCTCCCGCTTAAAATCCCCACAACATCGCCCCAGTATTCCGCAATTAGGGGTACACTAGGCAGTGCCACAACTGAAAAATACCATTCATCATCTTGCCAAATACGCCTAATCTTTTTATCATCAAAAATAATTAATTTGTTTTCCTTCTCCATTTTAACAAATCTCCAACAAAGAAGTACTTCCTTGAATTTTTATACAAGTACTATTGTCCTCAATATAATGACTAGCATTATTTTCAAAAACAATTCTTTCTGCAGTTACGTTACTTGAAATTAAAAAAAAATCTCCTCTTCTTGCTAGACATAAATTAATTTGATTTATCATCAAAATACCTCCTTGTTTCACGATCAAAATCCGACTCATAAATTCTTAACCTTTTCGAATTAAATAAATCATATTCTTCATTTGCTTTTTCATTTGCAAGCTCTCTTGAAATTTTTCCCTTATTCTTAAGAATTTCTTTCTCATTCAATCTCAGAAAACCATCTAATTTAACAATCCATTCCCTCATAGTCATGAAATTCTTATTTCTCGCCTGAAGTTCAGCAAAAGACAAATACATATCAACAATCAAATTCAATTCTTTAAGTTCTTCTTTGTTTAAATAATTCTTGGCTACAAAAACATCTTTTCTTTTGATATCTTCTGAATTTATACAAGCAATTCCCAAATTAAGCTTTCTTGAATCAACTCTTTCATAAATTATTTCAGAAGCAGTCTTTCCATGAATCCCAAAATGCATTTTATTTTGGACTGTAGAAAAAAAATCTTTTGTTTCCGGAGAGTTCACATCATAATCAACACTTATGGAATAAATATCTGTAATTTTCTGATAAAAATTCCTTTCACTTGCACGAATATCTCGTATCCTCTCAATTAATTCATCAAAATAATTTTTATGGAAAAACTCTCCATTTTTCAAACGTTCATCATCTAAAATGAAACCCTTTAAAATAAATTCTTTAAGTTTTTTGATTGCCCAAATTCTAAACTTGGTAGCTTTAATTGAATTAACTCTATAACCAACAGAAATGATTGCGTCAAGATTATAATAATTTGTCAAATATTTCTTTCCATCATTTGCAGTATGTGTAAATTTTGCACATACTGAATTCTCAATTAATTCATTACTCGCAAAAATATTCCCAAGATGTTTAGTTACAACAGACCTCTCCACCCCAAATAACTCAGATATCCTCTTTTGAGTCATCCAAATATTTCCATCATGAAAAAATACTTCAACATTAACTTCTTCATCTTCCAATTTATATAACAAAAATCTTCCTCTTTCTTGATTTCTTTTTTCTTCTTCCATTTTTTTCATCCTAACAAATCTCCAACAAAGAAGTACTTCCTTGAATTTTTATACAAGTACTATTATCCTCAATATAATGCCCCGCATCGTTTTCAAAGACAATTCTTTCTGCAGTTACATTCCCCGTAACATTCACATTCCCGGCAACATCCAATCCATCAAACCATCCCTTCAACCATCTCAATGCTGAAGTTCCAAAAGAACTCGAAGAAGTTTCCTCAGGGGCAATACTTCCGTTTACTTGAAGTTTAAAGTCTGGACTAGCAGTTCCAATTCCAACATTATCTCCCAATTGATAAATATTTGAATTATTCAAACTTGTAGTCCCATTCCACATTGGAATCCTCCACGCTGTTCCAGCACCACTAATTGATCCAGAACCTGCACTAACTGAACTCAAACAAACTCCACTATAAGTACAAAAATCAGAAGCATTTACATTCCCCGTAACAAAATCACCTTGAATCAAAGCAGTTGTATTCACATTATTCTGTTTAACAATAAATTGATTTGATAAAGTATTATCTTCTGCTGCTTGTCGACCTATAGCAATAATATTATTTCCAGAATTTCCTTTCATGGCCCAATAACCAAATCCTATAGAATAATTCCCCAGATTTTGATAAGCCGCAGAATTTCCAAGAGCAATAATATTGCTCCCCTTATTCAAATTAGCAGCATTTGTACCAACTGCAGTAACAATATCGCCCGTATTTAAAACTGCAGATGCATAACCTAAAGCAGAAACATAATATCCACTATTCCCATAGGTTGAATATGTTCCAAAACCAGAAGTATGGGTTCCTGAAGTTCCAATAGCAGAATAATCTCCCACATATGTACTCCAATAAGTATTCCCTCCAGTTGTCTTTCCAATAACAACTGCCTCATTACCTGAATAGTATTTTATGAAATTATCTCCCCCCATTTTATATGACTGAGTATCAGGAATTGTTGTCCCAGTTGTAAAACTTCCAGATCCAGTAACTGTCATTGTTGTTCCAGCCTGAGTAATAATTGAATTATTCAATGATGTTGTCCCATTCCACAACGGCACTCTCATTGCTGTACCAGAACCAGAAACAGCGCCCAAAGACGAAGCCGTCAAAGACGTTCCGTTAACCAAAATATCGTAACCGTTAATTGCTCCCGCAACGTCCAACGGATATCCCGGACTCGTCGTCCCGATTCCTACGTTCCCAGAATCTTTAACCACCAAATCACTTGCTCCAACTTGAAAACGCTCTGTTGGAAAAACAGTAGAGGGTAAATCTACTGCAAATTTATTATCTTTTGTCCATTTTAATGTTGCATCTGCTAGATTATTCCCAAGGTAACCATAATTAAAATTTTGTGCAGAACCATAAGCTCCAATTTGAAAATAATCATATCCAGTACTATTTTCATAAGTTAATAGTCCTCTAGCCCAACCTCCACTTGTTTTTATATTTGTTATTCTAACTCCATTATTTGTATAATAAGATTCAACTGCTCCAGTTTCGGTTATTTTCATAGTCCCACTTGTTCCTAAGTCCAACTTCGCCCCAGGACTCGTCGTTCCTATTCCGACGTTGCCGTCTGCTAATATTTTCATAACAGAACCAGCACCATTTTGAAAATCGGCTATTCCTCTTAAATTACTTGTTGAAGCATGATTAACAACCAAAGCTGTTTCCTCAATATCACTTACTTTTTCTATTAATAATCCAGGTTGGTTAGTCTCAGTATTGATATCTAAATGTAATGTTGCAGAAGGACTCCCTGTCCCGATTCCTACATTTCCTTCAAAACGAGTAGTTCCATCTCCTTTAAATTCTGCAAGCGTTGTTGCATCGCTATCTGTTATTATTATTGATTGAGAAGAAGTTTTCCCAGGAATCCCCCATATAAATTTATTACTATCATAACGGGATATTTGTGCTCCATAACCATCCACTAGTTCTCCAAAAATAAATTGTTCTCCTTGAGATATTCTTATGTCTCCATCTACATCTAATTTATAATCAGGAGTCGTCGTCCCAATACCCACATTCCCCTCAACCAAAAGTCCATTACTTGGAGCAGTATTTGTTCCTGAATAAGTTGAACCGATGACTTGTCCACCTTCTATGTCTAGTTTGTTTTTTGGAGTTGTCGTCCCGATTCCTACATTGCCAGTGTTATCAATAACGAATCTCTCAGCATCATCTCCTCCACCAGCACCACCTCCATCATTTGTTCTAATAATAAACTTTCCTTTGTCGTCTGCACCATCTCGCTCAAATCCGATTCTTCCAACTTCATTTTCAATTCCAGAACTATCTTCTAGTTTAAATGAAAATGATAATCCAAAAGTATCTTGCATATCTCCAGTGGTGGTTGATTTAAACACGTTTCCTGTTTGCATTAAAGCAGTGTTAGAAGATATCCTTTCAAATATCGCTAATGGTGATCCACCTTTAACGTGAAATGGTGACGCTGGACTCGTCGTCCCTATACCAACATTCCCCGTCGAAGCGTCAACAAACAAATCACTCCCTCCAACCGATAAATTATTATTTCCCAAAACAACATTCTGTGTAGCACCAGTATAAGGAACATAATCTCCACTAACAGTAGAATTAATCGATTGTAATTGTCCCAAAGTCACAGCATGTCCCGACGCCGTTCCGTTCGCAATCGTTAAAGTCCCAGTGAAGTTCCCGTCACCGATAACATTCAAAGTGTTCTGAGGAGTTGTCGTCCCGATTCCTACCTTTCCTCCTTGAGGGTTCAAAATTAAATTTTTATATGCTACTGTGTTATGGATTGATTGAATATATGAAATATCATTTCCATAATCATATCCCATTGCTAAAAACTTTGAAGAATCGGTAGAACTAGCAAGTTTTAATCCATGTGCAAGATTTGATGAATAAGTTGCATCTTTACTTATCATTAATTTAGCATTTGGACTCGTCGTCCCAATTCCCACATTTCCTTCTACCAAAAGCCCATCAGTAGGAGCAGTATTTGTTCCTG
>CAZFLO010000027.1:357-10002 GCA_964519005.1 Candidatus Woesearchaeota archaeon | reverse complement strand
AAAAAAAGTTTATGTTGTGGTTAGAAAATAATTTTTGAGTTTATACGCAAAGCCTAAAAATTAGAAACAATTAAAAATTTATTTTTCTTAGTTATTTTATGAAAGAGGTATTTTTGGGAAAAAGATGATTTTTTTAGAGCCTGAATTTTATGATATTTTTGGTATTTTTGTTTTTATCTTTATAATTTGGTTTAGTTTACGTAGAATAAAACATAAAAGAGTTGATTGTTGGATTTTGAAAATACTTTTAGCTATTGGAGTTGTGGGGCTTTGTGTGGATTTATTTTTTGTTTTTAAGAGATTTTTGTTTTAACTAACTGTATTTTTTTAACAGTTCTTTGCAGTATTCGGAATTATTTTTAAAGAAGAGATTGTTTTATTTTAGATGGATTACAAAAAAGAATCGTTAAAATTGCATGAAGAAAATAAGGGAAAGTTTTCTGTTAAGTCTAAAGTTAGTGTGAAAAATAAAGAAGAGTTGTCTTTAGCTTATAGTCCTGGTGTTGCTGCTCCTTGTTTAGCTATCAGGGATGATGAAAATAAAGTTTATGATTATACTTCTAAAGGGAACATGATCGCAGTTGTGAGTGATGGATCCGCGGTTTTGGGCTTGGGAAATATTGGTTCTTTGGCTAGTTTGCCAGTGATGGAAGGGAAGGCCGTTTTGTTTAAGGAATTTGGAAATGTTGATGCTGTTCCAATTGTTTTGAATACGCAAGATACAGAAGAAATAATTGAAACTGTGAAAAGAATTTCCCCAACTTTTGGAGGAATTAATTTAGAAGATATTTCTGCTCCACGTTGTTTTGAGATTGAAGAAAGGTTAAAACAGGAACTTGATATTCCTATTTTTCATGATGATCAACATGGAACTGCGATTGTTGTTTTGGCTGGAATTATTAATGCTCTGAAAATTGTTGGTAAAGAAATTGATAAAATTAAAGTTGTTGTAAATGGGGCTGGAGCTGCAGGAATTGCTATTTCAAAATTGTTGATTAAGTATGGGGTGAAGAATTTGGTTTTAGTTGATAGTCGTGGTGCTGTTTATTCTGGGCGTGAAGGTTCTAATAAATATAAAGAAGAAATTAGTTTGAATAATTTGAAGGGTGAAAAAGGTAAGTTGGGAGATGTTATTGTCAATGCAGATATTTTTATTGGAGTTAGTCTTGCTGGTTTGTTGAAATCTGAAATGGTTGCATCGATGAATGAAGATTCTGTTATTTTTGCTTTGGCTAATCCTGACCCAGAGATTATGCCTGAAGAGGCTTTGAAAGCTGGAGCGAGAATTGTTGCAACTGGGAGGAGTGATTTTCCTAATCAAGTGAATAATGTTTTGGTTTTTCCTGGGATTTTTCGAGGAGCGTTGGATTCTCGAGTTAAAAGTATAACAGATAAAATGAAAATAAATGCTGCTGAGGCTATTGCTGATATTGTTGGGGAAGAGAGAAGGGAAGATTACATAATTCCTGATCCGTTTGATAAACGAGTTGTTGAGAAGGTTAGTGGTTCTTTGATTAATCTTTGAACCAATTTTTTTAAAGAGAACCAACATTGTTAACAGCGCCGGTAAAGCTATCTTTTGTAGCATACATTTCCTTTTAAACATCAATAAACATTTAGGCGTATAGGATTTCGAAGGAGGGAGATTTATGATGGGAAAACATAAACCGAACATCAGTTTAGAAAATCAATTAGATACTTCTATGTATAATGATCTAATTAAGGAAATCTGGGCTGAAAAAAGAGAAAAAGTGTTAACGAGTTCTGCAAAAAAAGCGTTAGATGTTGCATCCTCAAAACCTGTACTCTACATATCGTTACCATCTCCAAATTTCAATGTTCAAGATATTTCCCAAGGCGTATTATCTGCTATGGAACATGCACCTCTTCAAGATGTCTATAATTGGTCAGAGAATTGGGGACTTACTAAAGTGGTATTGGGCGAAAATATTCTAGATTTTAAATATTTAGAAAAGGGTTCTGTCGAGACAAAAAATAAAC
The DNA here is from genome assembly GCA_964519005.1 of Candidatus Woesearchaeota archaeon. Classification (GTDB taxonomy): domain Archaea; phylum Nanobdellota; class Nanobdellia; order Pacearchaeales; family GW2011-AR1; genus GW2011-AR1. The sequence goes on along the minus strand of CAZFLO010000027.1, from coordinate 8,001 downwards.
CTAAAATTAGCACAAACTTTTTAGTAAAACCATCAGACAGAATACTTGCTCCTAATAATCAGGATTATTTTATTCTATTAAATAATGAAGAATTGTCACTAGAAGGACTTGTCTTGCAAACATCAAGGATGGTTGATGAATTAGTTTGGGGTAAAGGATTAAGTCTTAGGGGAGAAGGTTTAGATAACCTTTCAGCATATTCTGAAGCTCTAAAGGACATATCTGGGAAGGGATTTGATATATATGCATTCTCCTCTCATGAAATTTTAAAGAAAAGATTGAAAGATAAAAATTATCTTGTTAGAATGTATGGCAATGTGACAAAAAAGGGGACAGTTCCAGACATAATTGGTGCAGTTGGACCTTTTGATAGTTTAAAGAGGGAATCATTTATTGAAAAATATGTAAAAGATTTAGAATCTAAAAAGAGAGGTGACAAAGAATCTTCGAAAGATGTAATTTCAATGGGAATCTTTGTTGCAAAAAGACCTCACCTAGGACATATGCTTTTAGGAGGGATAGTTGAAACTGCTAAAAGAAGTGCTGGAGGAAATTTAGAATTGATTATAGATGCAAATGATACTGGGCCTAGAATTTGCAAACTAATTGCAGTTGGGGCAAAGACTTCTGGTCTAAGTTATTCTGATTTTGTGAGTTCTATCAACTTGGGAAAAATTTCTCCAGAAGAATTACAAGATTTTTATCAAAATAGAGAGAATGTGACATTCCAAGAAAATAAAGAGGCGGAAGTTTTTTTAAAAAATAATAAAGTTAGTCTGGCCCCCTATGCAGAGAAACATAAAAATATTTTTAGTAATTTTTTTAAAAAACAAATAGAGCTTGTTAGTGATAGTTCAATTTCTAAAAAATTTTTGCCACAATCAGAATTCCCAACTAACTGGGGTGGAACTGGGTTTGAATATTTAAAAGTTAATGGCCAGAATATTATTTTAGAATCGGGGGGATTGCCTACTGCAATTTCTAGAAGATATGGATTTTTAAATTATGTAGTAAATATGAAAAATATAAAAAATATAGCTTACATAGACGGCGATAAAAGTATTCGTGTTGCAAAAGAGATGTTAAATGCAAAAACATCCGAAAATATATTCCAATTCCCTGGGACTGGCATTGGGTTCGATTTTGATATTTCTTCTGGCAGTAAAGTCGGTACAGTTTTAATGGAGGATTTTATGAAGGAATATTCTTTGAAGAATCCAAATAAAAATCTGTTGGAAGATATTGTCTATTTTGTAAACAATAGATATTATTTAGAACCATTAAAGTCACTTCCATTTTTCAACTATAAAGATTTTAGTTCATTCTTGTCAGATGTTGAGACTATTCAAAGTGAAAAAAATTTAGATTTAATAATGTCTGAAAAGTATTTGGAGAAAATAGATTTTCTGATACATGACTCTCCAACAAGTTTTGGTAAAAAAAGAAAAAAAGAAAAAAAATTACATTATAAATTAAGGCAACTAAGAGACTATGGGGATAATCTCGATAATAATTATTTGAAGCACCTTTTCTTAAAGGAAGAGAGATTGTTGGAAAATAGTAAACTTCAGAGTTATGTGGCAAAACAAGTTAATAATACAAATGAGCCCAGGGAAACCGCCTATCTAAACTCATTATTTGATATCCTAGATGGGAAACTTCAACTGGAGTCAACAATAATTAATCAGTTGAAATCTAATGGGTATGAAGGAAATGATTTAAGAGATGGACTAAATAAATTCGTGACTGAAGGGTATTCTTTTAAAAAATTTAACAATATTGATTGCTATTTTAAAAAAACAATAGAGGAATTAGTAGATAATAGTCTTGGTTTATATTCTGAAGATGCAAGTATATTGAAAGATTTATATCAGACTTCAATTAGAAAATTATATGGTTAATTAGGAATAGAAGTCAAAAGGTTTTTTATTCTTCTAAATAAATTTTGCCATTCATCTTCTGTATATCTTTTTTTGTCAACTTTTTTTGAAAGAGCATCTAAAGGAGAAAAAATCTCTTTGGGATGCCTAAAAAATATATGTAAATGAAAATGATTTATGTGTTGTCCTGCAGATGACCCACTATTAATAATAATATTATGTTCAGCATATTTCTGGGAGAGGTTAGAAGTGTCAGTTATTTTTCTAATTAGGTTTTGAATCTCAAGTAATTCTTCTGATTTTAATCCTATAAAATTCTTTACATGTCTTTTAGTTAAAATTATAAGGTGCATGTTAGAGATGGGATTTCTGGGAAGAATAATTTGTATATCTTTCCCAATATAAACGGATTGTTTCACTAGCGTTTCTTTATTACAAAATTGACATTTTTCATTTTTCATTTTTATTTTTTATGAGCTCCAATACAAATTTTGACCCTCTCTTTTCATCTTTTGTGAAATATTTCTCTCCCAATAATTCTCTAAATAAGAAAACAGAAAGCATATTGTCGAACTCAGACAATTTGCTTCTTTGGCTTAATAGTTGTAAGTCATTTTTATTTAAATAATTGTCTATGAACTGAGGGATTTCCCAAGAATTGTTTGTTCTTGTATCACTATATTTTTTTATTAATCCTTTCTTTTGCTCCGACAATAATAGCGGAGCATATTTGGAATTATCTTTTATTATTGAGAGTTCTGTTTTATTTGGTTTGATTAATTTGAAGATGTCCGTAAACCAATCTCCACCATGAACCCCTTGTTCAAAATCTAAAATATAATTTTCTGTGGCTGAAGATATTATATTGCCCCCTCTCAAGTCCCCATGAATTAGACTCGTTCTTTCATTTTCATCCACACAATAATTTATATTTTTTTGATGTCTTATGACAAGGTTCTCTAGAAAATGAGTCGACTCATAATCTTTTTTTTGCAAATTTTTTTTTTTGTTTAATATATTTTTGAATGATTCGAATCTTGAATTATAATATTCTTTTAATTTTTGATTTCTTGGTTCTAGTTGATGGAATTGTGCAACCCAATCCATAATTTCATTGAAATATTTTAAACTGTTGTTTGAGGATACAAATGAATCTAAAGTATTTCCCGGAACATATTTATCAATCCAAAAAGGAAAATTGAAATCATTAATTTTAACATGTCCTTCACTTAATATTTCTGGAGTTTTTATTAAATTATTAAGTTTTCCTGCTTTCGTCTGGATTTTGGCAATTTTTGATTGTTTGTTAGAATAAACCCACCTTTCACATATTAATGATTCATCTTCTGTCAATTCTATTCTTATTGGGGAAACATGGAGCACTTCTTGATTTTTATGATTATAATTCAGTTGTATATTTCCAGATAATCTTTGAGAATCTTTTAGGTATCTAGAAAACAGAGGAGAATTTTCTATACTTCTTGGATCTGGAGATAATATTTTATTTCTCATGCAAAAGGCTGATTTTTCTTCTATATATTTATTTGCATCTTTTAGATTAATCTATTCTGCTATTTAGTTAATCTTTGAACCAATTTAATTTTTGGTTTCTAGGAAGTTGTTTTATTTGATATTCGTCTTTAAATGCTTGGGATTTTGTTAGACAGGGTTTGGCAAAAAGAAGTTTTTTGAAGCCTTTTTTGTTTACATATTTACTGCCTTTTCCTTCGGCATGAGTTTTCATTCTTTTGTCTATGTCGTTTGTGACTCCGGTATAATATGAATTATCTTGACATTCTAAAATATATACGAACCATTTTTTTTCCATGAGTTGGTTAGGTGGATGGGTTATTTAAAATTTTTATTTAAAACTTTTACTTATTTTTTCCTTCCAAAAACTGGGCAAGGGATTTGAAATAAATCCTTGGAAGTTTGATGAATAAATATAAGTTAATCCTTTGTCTTGTTCATGTTTTTTAAATTTGTTTTTTGTTTTTTTGTAAATATTTTGAATTATTTTTCTTTCAAAATCTTTTTGTAAAAGGGAAGAGGGTTTTAACAAAAGAAAATCTGCTTGTCTTAGAATGTTGATTTCTAAATTTGAAGAATTTTGCGAAATGAACAGAATGTTTATGTTTTTATGTCTGGCGATTAAAATTAAATTACTTAAAATTTTGTTTGGAGCACTCATGGAGCTTCTGGAATTAAATAAAACTCCCCCTTCATCAATCAATATCCAAGAATCATTTTCTATTTTTGAAATGTCTTCAATTACTTTTATCCAAGAAGGAAATTCATTTTTATTGAATCCAATTGCAAAACATTTTGCTTTTGTTTTTGCATACAAATTTTCTAAAAATTTTATTCCAAGGGCTGTTTTACCTGAACCTCTTTTTCCCAAAATAATTCCTATTTGACTATCTGAATCAATTGTTTTTTTGTTCCATTTTTTGTAATCTCCTTCTTCTGTTTCAATTATTTTGAATGGTTCATATGTTGGAATTATTTTTTCTCTTTTATTTTCTATTTTGTTTTCCTTAGTTTTTTTTGAAATTTTTTGTATCAATTTTATTATTCCTAAAATAATGTAATATGGAATTTTTATTATGAAAAATATGAATAGCCCAAGATATTTGAAGAATTTGTTTTTGTGTTTTCTTTTTTTCTTTGCCATAGTTATTGAAGGAATTGTTTGTATAAAAATGTTTTATTTTAGGATTTCAGAGATAATTATAAATCAAACTCGTCAATAAAATGAACTATGGTTTGATATTTTTCTAAAAATCTAAAACCTTTTTCGACAAGTTGAATTTCTTTATTTTTTTCAATAATGAAATCTTTTTTTAATAAATCGGAATAATATTCTTTGAATCTTGAAGTAGATAAATTCGAACGCCTGATCAACGGAGTTATTCGGATGTTGTGGTTTTCTTTGATTATTGTTAGAATGTCTCGAATGATTTGTAACCTTTCTCTCTTTGCCATTTTATTTGATCCCCAAGTTTCTCAAAACTTTGTAAAGGATTGTTAGGAAAATTGATATTGATGCCAAATAGATAATTATTTGGAATAATTCTATGAATGCTGGGATTAAAATATCCAAAATGTTTAGAATCCAAAATACAAATAAAAGGAGATATATTGTGTAGAGGTTTTGACCTTTTTTCTTTTTTGAATTTTTCTTTGCGAAGTAGACAGTTATTCCTGCAAGGAAAAATAAGAATAAATTTAGGTATAGGTGCATTAGGGGATTTTGTGAAAGCAGGGTTATGAATGCAAATCCTAGGGCGATTAAATGAAGTGCAGGGACGAGGTATTTGTTGTTCTTTAGCTTTTTGTAAATTACACTATAAAGTAAATAGAATATTGCTATTGAACTTAGATATACAAATAAGAATAGAGTTATTGGTCCAAATAACCTTGGTGTAAATTCAAAGATATTTCTTAAGTCAAAGTATTTTATTGTGAATTTTATGAATGATCTGAAAAAGTAGGCTAATGCGAAGAAAAGGAAAGCTTGCCGGAAATATTTTATTCCTTTATGGGAAGTTAGTTCGTAGAGTTCTTTTGTTCCGAAATAAATCATGAGGCTACAAAGAATAATTACAAATGCATAAACTATTTCTGTTCCAATTCCTGCGTTCATTAAATGCCCTAATCCTGGTCTCATCATTTTATTTTGTTTGTTAAATATTTAATACTTTTTAATGGACTTCTCGTCCATTTTGGAAATAAAAAAATAATAATAATAAATTTGTTTAGAATCTATTGAAGAATCCTTTGAAGAAATTTTTCTTTCCTTTTTTGGAATTTTCTCTATCTTCTTCAGGCATCAATTCTTCTTTTAGTTCTTTTGCTTTGTCGTAATCACCGTCTGCCATTGCTTGGTGAAATTCTTGCATTTCTTCTTGCATGGATGCTCTTTCTGAAATCATTTCTGAATGTCTCTTAACCATTTCATTGAAATTGTCTTCAGTGATTCTTGCTTCCATTAAAGATTTCCAAGATGCAAAGTCGTTGTTTTCTATTGCGGTTTGAATTGCTTCATGGTCTCCTCCGAAATTCCCATTTCCTTGTTTCATCATTTGTTTCCCTTGTCCGTGGGACATTGCAGAAACCATTGATACTCCAAGCAATAATACAATCGAAAAAGCCAGTACTCCTAAAAGTGCTTTATTGTTTTTCATTTTTATTCCTCCTTTTTCTTTTATCATGGATATTAGAATTTATTTTGTTTTATAAGGAAGGTGGATCTTTGGTCTCTTTTTTGATTTTTAGTAATTAATAGGAACGCCCACGCCGCATAAACGTACAGTGTGGAACATTGAGGATTTTGTTAAATGCTAATTAATTATTAACCTGATAGATAAGGTGTATATAAGAATTCTTTAATTTGTTCACTTTCAAAAGTTTTAAAGTTTTTATTTTATTCAAATCAGCCAAGCTTTTTAATGAAATTCCATCTACTAATGAAGAAGTTTCCTTCCCGCCAATCAAAGCAGGAGCAATTACCAATGAAACATTATCAATTAAACCTTCTCTAATCAGAACAGAATTAAGAGTTCCTCCAGATTGAATGGTTATCCGTTTAATGTTATATTTATTCATTAAATTCTTGAACAATTCACTAAAGTTTACTTTTCTTGGGTAAAATATTAACTCTAAATTATCCTCTTTAATCTTAAATGCGGGGTGTTTTTTATTTGTTGTAACCAGATATAATTTTTTTGTTCCTTTAATTAAATTTTTAACACCGGTCGTAGTAAGATTTTTATTATCTACAATTACAAAACTCACACTCGGACAATTGATTGGACTATTATTTGTATTAACCCCAATTTTTGCCATTACAAGTCCCGTGTTAAATGAACAAATATCCGTCTTCTTCTCTAAATCATAATATTGATGAAGACCTTCTTTTAATCCTTTTATCTTTGAGTAATCCTTATCCACATCTCTTGCAATTACATTGCCTGTAGAAATCTTGCCATCTAATGAAGAAATCATAAATAATGTATTAAATGTTCTCTTTCTTTTCATAACAGTAATAGAATAATTGAGTATAAAAAACTGACTAATTATAAGTTATCTTTTATCCATCATTTCACAAATTTATTGTACCACTCTTGTACTTGTACAACTCTTCTACAAGTTTTATTTAAAGAAAATATACTTTTGTCCATTATGAAAATTGACCCATACAAACATGAAGAGAGATATAAAAGTTGGTTGGAGAGAATAAAGGTTGAAGGGATTGAAGGAATAAGTAAAGAGAACTCTGACATAACTCTTCAATATGTTACAGACATGGAACATGGATTAAATGTTTCTTCTAAGAATGTTAGGGGAGGGAGAAGTTTTATTCGATTAAATACAATAAGAGAAAAGATGGTTTACTTTTCTAAAAAATTCAAAGAAATTTACGGATTAGAGAGAATTATTGACATCTCAGAAGACCAATTAGTTTTATTTTTTTCAAAAATGCAAAAAGGGGAGATAACAAGAAAAGACGGAAAGAAATATCTTTCAACTTCTTATTTTGTTAAATGTTTCAAAGCTTTTTGGCATTGGCATCAAACAATTAATAGAAAGAAAGGAATAACATTGCCAGATATAACAATTGATTTGGATACAAGGGGAGAGAAGCCCAAATGGGTTTATTTAACTGAAGAACAAGTTAAGAAATTATTTGATAATGCAAAACCTCTTTACAAAACCCTTATCATGTTTCTATTAGATTCTGGTATTCGTTCCCCAACTGAAT
>CAZFLO010000027.1:0-347 GCA_964519005.1 Candidatus Woesearchaeota archaeon | reverse complement strand
ATGAATGTTAAGGTGTCGGATTTGTATAACGATTGTGAAGAGTTACAAATAAGAGAAGAAGCAAGCAAAACCTTTGGAAGAAAAATAAAATTAATGATTTGTTCGGATTTATTGAGGCAACACATTAAAGAAAACGAATTAGGAAGAGATGATTATTTATTTGCAATAAAACCCCAATCTGTAAATAAATATCTAAAGAGATTAGCTAAGAGAGTTTTAGGGGATGGAAAAAGTCTCGCAGGAGATTATTATGCAAATTTAACAATGTATGATTTTAGGCATGTTTCCTGTTGTTATTGGTTGCCTAGATATAAGAGCGAGAGCGCATTAAAATATAGATTTGGTTG
>CAZFLO010000026.1:0-10147 GCA_964519005.1 Candidatus Woesearchaeota archaeon | reverse complement strand
CTCAAGGTTCTAGCAGAACCCGAGAGGTTCCCAGTTCGAATCTGGGTGGATGGATATACAGAGTATACGGGTTTACCGTATACTCTTTTTTTATGCTCCATATTCGAACTTTCGAGTCCGAACATCTTCTGAAATTTCTAATAAATGAGTTTACGAATTTAAAGAAGATTTCACGGAGTGTGAGTCAAGGTGGATGGATAAACAAGGTATATGAAAAACCCCCGTTCATTTTTATTGAAATTAAAAATAGTAATCTTAAACAAGAATAAATATAAAGTTGTTCAAACACTTTCTTTTACATGAGAACCCCTCCAGAAAGAGAGTTGAATATGAAAATGGAAAGATTTCTTAATCTCAAGCCATGGCAAATTTATTGCGATGATCATGCTAGAGATGTTCCTCTAGAAGAAAGGGATACAAGAAACCGTAGAGGTTCATTCTCAAATACAACAAACAGCAAAATAATTGGATATTTTGTTCCAAATCATGAGACTGGAGAAGAGAGATATATAAATAAAAAAGAATATGAAATAATTTATGATGAAACTTGTGTGGGTTGCGCAATTTATAATAAAGAAACAGGCGAACAAAGAATCGTTTCTCAAGAAGAATTTGAACAATCTTATTTTAAATGGAAAACAAATTAATAAATTTTGACCAACAACCAAAACCACTCTCCACCGACGACAAATCCTCCCCAAACCTCTTCGAGAACAATAAATATTTTTTCATTTTTCACACCAACAAAAAATTTCTCCTTAAAAATCTTTGCAAAAAATAAAACAATCCCAAAAAAACAGAAGAGTTTAAATAGTAGAAATTGATAAAAAAAATATAAAAACGAGGTGCAAGAATTTTTCTTGCAAAAAGAGATATGCATTTAGACGACGAAGAAATACCAAAATTTGCCGAAGACGATCTTGAAGATCGAATTGAAGAACTGAACTTGGATAGTTAAATATTTATTGACTTTTTGTTAAAGATATTTTATTATTTTCTTTAGAAAGTTCTGTATAATTTGATTCAATTGACACCATTAATTCTTCTATTTTTAATTTTGTAGTCCAAACATTCGTTAAAGATATTTTTACTTCATATCCAATTTCTAAGGGATCCAACTCAATTTCTTTCACAATTTTATTTCCCCCCAAGATAATAATTTTTGCCCCCTTTGAGCTTACTAGTCCATCATTTTTTATAGACATATTAATATCCAACATTCTACCGTTAACTGTCGCCACAACCTCTTCAAACTTCAAATCAGGTAAACTAGCAGTAGAATACACCCTATTAATTTCCAAAGGAATTTCATCACCAATAGTTTGTTTACATTTACTTACAGGGTACATTATGTTGTTAGTATTATTCGAGTGATCAAATCCAAGCACATGCAAAAGTTCATGAATTGCAACATTAGGTCTTTGACAATTTGAATTTCTTATTAAAAGAATCCTACCAAGCAATATAACATTAAATTGATCCCCTGGAATAATTTTTGTAGGACCCCCTTCCCCCGCAATAAACAATCCTTCTTCCATTTTACTTTTTTCATCACAATCAATACTTATTTGCGGATTTTCTAAATCTTCAAAAAAATTCAAATCCGTCACATTAGAAACCAGTTCAAATGCTTCTATCATTTCGCCCTTTTTTTGCAAAGTACATTCTTCATTTATACTATATGAAATCTCCGGACTTGGAAAACGCATATTTTCATAAAATTGCATAGAGACATTATTTTTCTCTAAACTAAAATTATTATTTCTATCTGTTCCAAATTGAATCTCCTGGGTAGGAAAAACCATGTAAAGAACAAAAAGCAAAACTAAAAAAATTGCAACCAAACCAATAAATATTTTATCCCACTTCATCGTAATCAAAATAAACACCTGATTATAAATTTACCTCTTAATTGAAACCAAATCCACAAACAACGCCAAAATTGACACAAATTATTAAAAACTTACAATTTTTTGGAATTCTTATACGAGGTGAAAAATGGAAGAAATAACAATTAATGAATCTTTTTCTAATGAGGATCTAGCTTTTTTTGAAAAATTGGAAAGAAAAGAATTTGAATCAAGTAATTTATTGGATTTGAAAGTTGAAGCAGAAGAAATGTCTGATGATTTGAAAATAAATGAATTGCTCGGATATGAACAAATTGAAAAAAATCTTGCGTTCAAATTAGAATACCAAGTTGACGGAGCATTAAGAATTTTGAGAGATTTAAACGGAAGTGCCCTATTGGCAGATGAAGTTGGTCTAGGAAAAACAATAACTTCGGCATTAGTCTTAAAAGAATGTCTTGTAAGGGGTTTTGCAAAAAGAATTTTAATTTTAACTCCACCTTCCCTGGTAAATCAATGGGTCATAGAACTAAAAGAAAAATTTGAATTAGATTTTAAAATAATTGAAAAAGAATCTGATTGGGAAAATGTAACTCTCGCAATAGCGTCACTAGATAGAGTAAAAATAATTGATAGAAAAACAGGGGAATTCAAACACAAACAAGCCCATGAAATTTCTTGGGATTTGTTAATGGTGGATGAAGCCCATAAATTAAAAGAAAGAAATACAATCAGATGGAAATTTGTCGATCAACTTCAAAAAAAGAGATTCTTACTTTTAACCGCAACACCTTTCCAAAACGATTTAATTGAATTATATAATTTACTTCATCTTCTAAAAAAAGGACATTTAGGAACCATGAAAGAATTTAGAAAAAAATTTTTGAGCGGAGGAAATAAAAGACATCCTTTGAATCCTAAAGAATTAAAATCAAAATTAGATGAAGTAATGGTTAGAAGAAAAAGAGCAGAAACTGGAATAAAATATATGAAAAGAATTCCTAAAATTATTTCAGTTGAGCAAACTGAACAAGAGAAAAAAATTTATGACAAAATAACTGAATTATTAAAAGAAAAATATTTTACTGCCGCAGGCCAAGAAATAAACGCAAGATTAATTCTTTTTGCCCTTTTACCCAAAATCACTTCTTCCTCAAAATCGGCAATAGAATCTTTAGAAAAAATGTCCAACAATGAAAAATATCATTTTGAAACAAGAAGGTTTGCAAGAGAAATTTTATCCGATTATAAAGATTTGAAAAAAGATTCTAAAATGGAAAAACTAACAGAAATAATTGACAAAACTCTAGAAGAAAACCCCCTTCAAAAAATATTAATTTATACAAAACATCCTTCAACATTAGAATACATAAAGGAAAGATTAATTCCATATAATTTGAAAGTAACTAGTTTCATGGGGGGTTTAACCAGGGAAGAAAAAGCCAAAAGAATTCAAGAATTTGAAACAACTTCCCAAGTTTTAATTTGCACAGACGCAGGAGCAGAAGGATTAAATTTACAATTTTGCAATACTTTGATAAATTATGATTTGCCCTGGAACCCCATGTCTGTTGAACAAAGAATTGGGAGGCTGGATCGTTTAGGTCAAAAAAAAGATATGCAAATTTATTCATTGGCAACAAAAGGAACAATGGAAGAATATGTTGTAGATTTAATCATAAATAAAATGTGTTGCGTAGGGTTGGTAATTGGGGAACTACCAATTATACTTTTTAATTTAGGTCTTGATTCTGAAGGAAATTATGGAAAAAATAAAATAGAAGAGAGATTGTTAAATTCATTTATTCAATCAAAAAATAACCTAGAACTTTTTGCAAAAAACGTAGAAGAAATAGCAAAAATAATTGGAGAAGGATTAAACGAATACGAGGGAAGCAAAACAGCTTCTTCAGAATTGCTAGATAAAAAAAATAACTAATTTGTTATCTCATAAATCCTTATATATTCGCAAGAATATTTATTTTACATGGAAAAAGAACTAATAGAATTTATAGAAAAGTTTTTTAGAAACCTTGGAGCAACAGTAGTTTTACAAGGAGATTTTTTAATAATAGCAAATATCCCTCGAGCATTTGAAAAGTTTTATGGAAAAAAATCCCCATACAAATTTGTTTTCGACTCAAACAAATTAACGGAAGATTCTGAATTAATAGAGAAAGGCGCTTACATCCTAAAAGCTATTTCAAATTATCTGGAAAACAGTGGGCAAACAACTCTTTTAAAAATAAATTTTGAAATTGAACCTTTAGAAGAAATAAAAAAAAGAATAAGATTATCAAATTGTCAAATAGGAAAATTAATTCCAAAAAAACAAAATGGATTTTTTTTCAGATTTAGATTCCACACAATTTTCCAATATTTAAATCAAAAAGAAAAATTAGTGAATGATATTTACGTCCACAATGGAAAAGCAGTAGAAGGAAATTTATCAGATTATCCTGTGGAAGAAGGTAAAAAAGAAGAGGTAAGAATTCCAGATATTAAAGAACCATACTTTATAGCAAAGGATGAATTAAGAGAAAAAATAAAAAATAAAACTGGAGAATTAGTACTTAACCTAAACAGCAAATTTGAAATTGAAAAAAAAAGAATAGAAGAACATTTTTTAAAAGAGAACAAAGAATTTTCAGAATTATTAATGAAATCTGAAAACAGATTAACTGAATTAGAATCCACTCCCGACGAAGAAAAAATTTCCAGACAGAAAAAAACAATTAAAGGCATAAAAGAAAAAATAAATTATGAAGAATTAGAAAAAGATAAAGGACGAGCAATTCAGATAGAAAAACAAAAACATTCCTTAAACATTAACAATAAACTATTCAATACAACATTAATTTATTATCCATTATACGTTTTTGATTGCGTGTTAAAAAGTACTTTTTCAAAAAGAATAATTGAAGTATCCTATGATCCTTTAACAGAAATTCTAAAGGAAATCACTTGTGAATCTTGCGAGAAAAAAACAAAAGAAATATTTTTATGTAGAAACGGCCACATTTCTTGTAGAGAATGTTTCACAGTCTGTGACTCTTGTGGAAAAGAATATTGTAAAAAATGTATCAAAGCAAATTGTGAAAATTGTGGGAAAAAAATATGCGATGATTGTGCCGTTAGATGTTTTAGATGTGGAAAATTAATGTGTATAACCCATACTAAAAATGATCTTCTTTCTGGAAGAACTTTTTGCAATAATTGTTTAAGAAATTGTGAAAGATGTGGTGAATTAAAAGAACCCTATTCATTTAAAATAAGTCCAAAAACCGGTGTTGAAATTTGTGAACCCTGCTTTAGAAAAGAAATGCAAAAAAAGACATTAGAGGGGGTTTTCAAAAAAGATTAATTATTTTTAATATTAGAAGGCTTTTAAAATTTCATTAGAATAAGCATCAAAAACTACTCGCAATTTTTCATTAGCTTTAACTAAGGCATTTTTTATTTCCAAAGGATATAATTCTTCTTCAGAAAATTTTTGAAATTCCAAATTTTTATTTCCAAATATCGAATCAAAAATTTTATTCACAAAATAAGCTTCATTTCTTCTAGCTTTAACTTTCGAAGGAATAGAAAAATAATCATTATCAACCAAAGATTCTCGAGTCTTAATTAATTTTTGTCCAGCTCCAATTAATCCTAATTTGTCTTGACCTTTTGATTCATAAATTGGCATTTCTCCTTGAATTAAAAAAGAATTACCTTCCTCAAATATTCGCAAAATATCTGATAATTGAAAATTTTTGAAATATTTTTCCGACAAAATACCAAAAGTAATTGGCATTTTTTCATCTTTCAATTCATTTGCAAAATTTATATAATCGACATAAGTTTTAGAATCAATTTTTGGAACAATAGATCTAAAATCAAAATCATTTTGTTTTCCATTATTCTCCATTCCAGAACCATAAAAAAATATTTTTGCATCTTGAGGGGATATTTCTAACATTCTTGATTTCGCATAAAGAAATTCAGAATTTTCTTCAAATTTTTCATCATTTTGATTTCTCACATATTTAATTTTTGAATCAGGAAATACTCGATCACCAATTACATCAAATTGTTTCTGAACAAAATCTTTCAGTTCATATGCATTTTCAAAATTACCTCCACTCAAAGAACCTTCAAATCCATATTTTTCCCAAATTTGCTTTTGCTTTTGTAAAAAATCAACCACGTTAGCGTCAGGTTTTACAAGGGTAAAATCAAAAGTTGTCAAAAAACTTTTCATCGTCACTAAATTTTCTAAATCAGAAGATTTTTCTCCCAAATAAGATGGATGCGTTTTTAACAAGTAACTTCTTTCAAGATCATTATATTTAACCTTTCCATTTTCAACAAATTCATTAGAGCTCATAAAATTTGATATCTGGAAGGGTTTATAAATTCTTTCAAAATAATTTTTTTAAATCATTAAGAATCACAACCAAATTAAATTTTGTAAATTTTCTCCAAACAAAAAAATTCTCAATTTTTTCAAATTTTAAATTCATCCAATTTTTCTCTAGCTTTCAAATCTTTTTCTCTATATGCTTTCCATAAACTTTCCGCAAATTCTCGATCCTCTTTTTTATCATAAACAACAGTTGGACCCGGCAAATTTTCTTTTTTAAAAATATTCCAACTCAAGTTTTTCCCAGCTTTTTCAAACAAAATATTTTCTTCTTCATTTCTTCCCAAAAATAAAAGACCATCTTTCTTAAACATCCGAGCTTTCAAAAGAATTATTTCTTCATAAGTCAAATTATCATTATAAGAAAACATCGTTTTCAATTTTCTTCCATACTCCTTATGACAAAGCAAACATCCGCCCCCCGGTTCAGGATATTTAATTTTATATTTTTCAGCAAGTTTAATTTGATTTTCTCTTCGACGCCCACTAATTTCAAATAATTTTTCCCGATTAACTAAACCAGCTTTTTCGTAATCAGTTTCAGGTAACAGTTTAGCAGAAAGCGGCCTCAAAATTTTTCCAGAAAGTCCCGCCTTTTCATCATCAAACAACAAAGTTTTTTTCATTTGACTCATTGGTCTTTGTCCCATAACTTCTCCCGTAACAATTACCGACGCACCAATTTCTTCAGCCAACTTTTTCCCTTTTTTAAAAATAAATATTTTGCAATCTTTGCAAGGATTCATTGAAGCTCCAACGCCATGTTTTGGTTCTCGCACAAGTTTAACATATTCTAAAAAATTCTCTTCTTTAGTTGAATCAATAATATGTAATTTATATCCCTGAGTTTGACTAAAATTGAAAATACATTGAATATCATTGCAACAGCCTACTCCAAAAGGCAATTTTACAAAAGCCAAATGAACCGTAAACCCTTGCTCTTCCATAATTTTTGCAGCAAGTCTACTATCAAGTCCCCCCGAGAATAAAACTAATGCAATTTTTTCATCTTCCATAAAAATTCACAAGAAACAGGTTTTTTAAGTTTATTCTTTATCAAGTGTTTCTTGCATTTCTTCATTAATAAAATAAGTATGCCTTTTACCAGAATAAGTCAAATAAAGTTTATTCTTTGCTCTGGAAATTGCAACATAAAATAATCGCCTTTCCTCTTCTTCTTTGTCATATTCATACATCTTCACAAGTTCCATTACTGGATGCTCAACGGCTCGGCACGGAAAATTATTCGGAGTACAACCAACAACAAAAACAATCTCCGCTTCCAAACCTTTAATTGAATGAATTGTGGCTAAAGTCACTTCCCCTGCTTTTGCTTGAACTTCTCGAGAATCGTCATTTTTCAAAATATGGGGAATATTATTTTTTTTGAATATTTCTGCAACATTATTCAAATATCTATTTGTTCTTGCCAATACAAAAATATTTTCAAAAGGAATTTCACTTTCCAAAACTTTCCGGGAAATAAAATTAAATTCGCTTTCTTCGTCGCTGAATTTGCAAAGTTTCAAATGTTTTTCACGAACAAAATCATGTTCTAAATCAGGCATTTTCATATCCTTAATAGAATTATTCATCAAATTAACAATATGAGAATTACTCCTATAATTTTTTTTCAAATTAATTATTTCAGAATCAGGATATTTTGTTTTAAAATCCAAAATATAATTCACATCCGCTCCTCTCCATCCAAAAATGGATTGTCTAGGATCCCCCACACAAAATAAATCTGGACATTCAAGTAAATTCAATAATTCAACTTGTTGAGAATTAACATCTTGATATTCATCAACTAAAATATTTTTAAAATTGGGGACTGATTTAGGATACATCTTAAAAAATGAAATTGCATCATTCACTTGATCAGCATAAGTTCTCAAATTATTCATGGCCATATGCTTTTCCAAAAATTTAACAATCTCTGAAACCAGTTTCGCGTTATCTAAATCTCTTCCAGACAAATCATTTGAAACCAAAACATTCTTGTGAGCAATTTTTGTATAATCCAAAACACTAAAACAATCATTCATCAACATATTTTGTAATTGATAATTATTTTTATTTCTTCTCTGAGCAAGACTAAAATATTTTTCAATAGCTGTATGAATATCAATATTCATATTATCCAATGCCCGAAGAAGTCCCATCATCTTATCCTGATATCCAGCAACCCTCATTCTTCTTCGATAAATCCGTCCACCATTCTTTAACAAAATCTTTTCACAAAAAGAATTAAACGTTTCAACAATTGCATTAACACCAAGTTCTTTTAATCTTTTTTGCATTTCTTCTTTTGCTTTTCTAGTAAAAGTAATTGCGAGTATTTGCTCTCCCCTAATCTTTTCATATTTATTCAAAAATTGAATCCTCTTCGTTAAAACAGTAGTTTTTCCCGAACCGGCCCCAGCAATACACAAAATCTTTTTCTTAGGAGAAACAATTGCTTTCTTCTGTTCCAAATTAAATCCAGTTAAAAACTCCTCAAGTTCCTTAAATGCTCGAACTTCCAGATCACTAATGTTCGTTTCAAACTCTTCGTACTTTTTAGAAATCTTTTTTGAATTCATCTCAGGATTAATAAGTTCATTTTGACCTTTACGACTAATAGAAAGTACTTTAATGAATTTGTTAAAAGTTGAAGGAGACAAATCCACCATGCCTTTCTGAATTAATTCTTCAATTTGTTCTTCAATCTTAAAGTTAGTCAAATATTCCAAAATCCCAAAATTATGCAAATCATATAGATTATTTTTTAAAATTGATTTATTCTCCATATCTCCCTTCAAAAAATCAACCAATAATTTTTTCCCAATTGGAAAAGGAATTTCATTTAGACTTCGTAATATAAACAAATAATCCTGAGATTCATCTCTTTTGAATTCTTTAATTTCGACCATAGAAAACAAAAATGACTGGAACTTTAAAAAGATACTTCAATTATAACAGTTTTCTTCCCCTTCTGCAACCAATCCATTAAAAGCCATTTGATATGATAGCCAAGTAAGTTCATCTTTATCATCTTCAGGATTTAACTCTTTTAGATTTTTATAATCATTAACTAAATTCCCTGCATACTGGCTCATAATTTCTTGAGAATTATTAGGGAAATAATGCCTAGCTAAAAGACCCAAATAAGAAAGTTGCTTCGAATTAATTTCACCTTCTAGTGTTTTCATAAATTTTAAAATATTTTGTATTTTATAATAATTTATATTTTCAAAAGATTAAAAAATTGCAAAAAAAAAGGAAGGAATCAAACCGAAGTTCTTTTCCTTCCAACAACTGACCGAAGCCAGAAGATCTAACCGAAGTTAGACATAATTGACAGGAGAATACTCTTTAAATAGCTTTTGGAAGAAGAATTATTTGTATTAATCGACGAGTAATTACTGAATTAGTAAAGCCCCATTTTCAAAACAATTAAATACCAAAAAAACTTAACTTAAGCAATGGCAAAAAAGAAAGTGATAAAAAAAAGGAGTCGTAACAGTCACGATAAAAAAGCTTTTGCAGGCGGATTTTTTCTTGGAGGATTATTTTTGTTATTAACTTTTGCATCAAAAATATTTGGAATATTTGGCGAAACAACAAACATCCTACTTGACTTGTATGGGGGAATCGGATATGACGTATCATACTTCGGAGTTCTATTAGGAGGAGTTTATGGGTTTCTAACAGGATTCATTTTATTCTACATATATTCTTGGATTTACAACAAATTTGATTTCTAAATAGTTCAGGAGTAAACTTTAAAAACCTCGGACGATAAATGTTATTATCTTAGTGCCTCGGTTGTCCAACGGCTAAGACACCTGCCTGTCGCGCAGGATACCCGGGTTCAACTCCCGGCCGAGGCGTTTCCGATTATCGA
>CAZFLO010000025.1:0-10433 GCA_964519005.1 Candidatus Woesearchaeota archaeon | reverse complement strand
AGATATAAAAATTTTAGAAATTAATGCAACTGACGAAATCGCAAAAGAAGTTTTCAAGATATACAAAGATTACAATTTAAAAGAAAAACTAATTCTAGAAGAATTAAAAAAAGAAGGAGACAAATTTCAAAAAACTTTAGAAAAAGGATTAAGAGAATTTGAGAAAATGGCAAAAGACAATTTAATCAGCGGAAAAGAATCTTTCCTACTTTACCAATCATTTGGTTTTCCAATTGAAATGATAAAAGAACTTGCAATTGAATCAGGGATTAAAATGGACGAAAAAGGATTTCATGAAGAACTAAAAAAACACCAAGAACTTTCACAAACAGCTTCTAAGGGAAGATTCAAATCCGGACTAGCAGATGATTCAGAAAAGACAACAAAACTTCACACAGCAGCTCATTTGCTCTTAGAAGCAGTAAAAAAAACACTAGATGAAAAAATAGAACAAAGAGGATCCAATATTAATTCGGAGAGATTAAGATTTGATTTTAGTTTTGATAGAAAATTAACAGATGAAGAAAAAAATAAAATAGAAAAGCTGGTTAACAAAGAAATAGAAAAAAATCAAGAAATTAAAAAAGAAGAAATGTCGCCCAAAGAAGCAAAAGAATCAGGAGCTTCTGGAATCTTTGATTCCAAATATGGAGACGTTATTTCCGTTTACACAATTGGAGATTTCAGTAAAGAAATTTGCACCGGTCCCCATGTAAAAAACACAAAAGAACTAGGCAAATTCAAAATAATCAAAGAACAATCTTCTAGCGCCGGAGTGAGAAGGATTAAAGCTGTTTTAGAATAACTTCGAACGTAGGCTACAGGAGTTGAGTATCTTCTGAAAGTTCAAATAAACGAAAATTTTAATAAGTTTAAAGAAGCTTTCACAGAGTACAAACAGAAGAATTAAGGCTATTTTAGAATAACTAATCAACAACAGCAGAACCATTAACTACTCCAACACTCTCAACACAATTTCCATTAGACAAACATTCTACTCCTTCTGGACAACCACATTCTTGACAATTATTTACAAACACCCTATCTTGGCAATAAGAAGGTTTTGGATAACTACATTGTCCTGGCAATGTTCCATCGCTACATGCTTCATAATTTCCAGTATGGGCCGAGTCATGTTGAAACATTGGCCAATCCATTTTTGCAGGATTATGTGTTGAATTAGTTTCCCAGATATAAATATATTTATTTGTTGCTAAAATTATTTCTGTTTTAGCATCATTATCAAAATCAATTATTACTGGAGACACATAATGATTATAAGTCCACCCATTATAGAAAAAATTCTTATATCCTGTTACAAATTTAGGCCAAGAGTTTAAGATAGACCCAGCATTATCCGCAACATATAATTTAGCAGGAGTTTTACACTTTTTCCCAATCATTCCTTCAGGACAATTCTCATACCAAAGAATTTCTTTGTCATCACTTCCAAAAACATTACCCATTATCAAATCAAACATCGTGGTTATTAAAAAAAGATCTGAAATATTATTTCCTAAATGATCATAAAAAGATAAATGATTTCCTCCTTCAGTCACCACGACTTCTAGGTCCCCCTTGTTATCTATATCTCCAACATTTATGTTATTAAAGTTGTATAATAATTCAATTGGCCAGCCTTGAATATTTACTCCAAGATAATTGAATACATATAGATAATTTCCTCCAATTAAAATTTCTAAATAATTATCATTATTTAAATCAGCTAAAATTGGTTGTGAAAGAACCTCTTCACCAGAATATATTGGCCAACCATTTAATTCATCTCCCCCATAATTGTATAAATGCAATGCCCCACTTCTTTCAGCAACAAATATTTCACCATAACCATCATTATTAACATCTCCAACAATCGGAGAACCCTGGTCTGATTTTCCAGTAATAATTTTAGGCCATCCTTCCAAAAGGTTTCCTTCTGAATCCAAAACAAAAATCCTCCCAGGGTAACAACCTCCATTAATACATGCTCCCCAAGAAATTAAAACAATCTCTTTTTTACCATCATTATTTAAATCAGCAATAATAGGAACAGAAGAGGGACTAAAATGTTGATCATCTTCAAAATAATCAAATAAAACAAAATCCCAAAGAAAAGTCGTATTAGCACTAATACAATTAATCTTATTATGATACGTAAAAATAAGCTCTTTATCTCCATTATTTTCTAAATCAGATATTGATAGAGAAGATTTTAAGGGCCCATTTA
Source organism: Candidatus Woesearchaeota archaeon (assembly GCA_964519005.1). Classification (GTDB taxonomy): domain Archaea; phylum Nanobdellota; class Nanobdellia; order Pacearchaeales; family GW2011-AR1; genus GW2011-AR1. The sequence goes on along the minus strand of CAZFLO010000025.1, from coordinate 8,206 downwards.
AATTTCCAGGAGAAAGATCATTTATGGGCCACCCCTCAATATCCTGACCCTCAACATTCAATGCATGTGTGAAAAATTCCCCCGTAACAACATTAAATTCTTGAAAAATTATTTCCTTATTATTATCATTATTTAAATCTGCCACTATAATTGGATGAACATGAATGATTGAATTTTCAAAACCTATTTTTTTAGGCCAACCTTCTTTAATTGTGGGATCTAAATAAATATTTAAAACATTTTCCTCAAAAAAAGTTCCAAAGAGTCCAAAGATCAAAGTTATATTATAAAACTTTTCTTCAAATTGAGAAGTATTCCAGATCATAAAAGAATTATTTACAATAATTGTTCCTGTTGAACCTAAAGAACCATTTTCATCAAAAATCTCTATTGAAGTAAAATTAATTGAAGGGTTTAATATTTCAAAATTAATATTGATCAAATCTCCCAATCTATAAAGATCATAATCCTCAAAATTCAAAATCTTAACATTATCAATTTCAAAAACCCCATAATCTTCACTAAACCAATCATAGCTATGAACAACTAGCTTAACATTATAAATTCCATCAACCATCCCCTCCACATCCAAAGAACATAATAAATTCGCTTCAACAAGATCATCTCCTTGGCAAATTAAATTCCAATCATTACTTCCCTCTTCAGCAAAATAAACTCCATAAGAACTAAATTCTTCTCCCTTGGCAGTTCCATAAATATTCAAAGTCCCATTTGGTAAATAATCCAATTCTAAAAGTTCTGCAATCATTGGTTTCCCTTCAACTTCAATTGCTTCCAAAACATCTATTCTACCTTGACCTTGAGCAATTACTTCTTCTCCAACATCTACTGCAGTATTTCTAAAAACCATCTTTATTTCTTCCGGAGTCCAATCGGGATTTTTCTGTTTCAACAATGCAACAGCCCCAGCAACATGGGGAGTTGCCATTGAAGTTCCAGAAATTGCAGTATGTTCAGTATCCACGCATTCATATTCTTGCCAAGCATTTTCCCATTGACTTGAACAAATATCAACACCAGGAGCAACAACATCTGGTTTAATTAAAGAATTTAATTCACCTTCGTTATTTTCCCAAATAACCGGTCCTCTTGAACTAAAACTTGCAATTTGATCTTGATTATCTGATGCTCCAACAGTTATTGCTTTTCTTGAAATACCTGGAGTCCAAATAGTCTGTTCATCCAAACCAGAATTTCCAGCAGCAATCACTACAACACTCCCCATTCCAACAGCCTGATCAACCGCCAAACTAATAAAATCATCAACATTCCCTCCTGCTGCCCCTAAACTCATACTAATAATATCTAAATGGTCTTTAAAATTTCCATCTTGATTTGGATCAATAGCCCTTTCTAATCCTGCAATAACATTATCCCAATTTCCATATCCTTCAGAATCCAATACCTTATAGGCATATAATTTAGCATCAGGAGCAACCCCATTTAAAACCCCTTTTCCAGCTGCAATCCCTGCACAATGCGTTCCATGTCCCTGGTCATCCATTGGATCATTATCTTCATTAACAAAATCATAACCATCAACAACTTTACAACCCTCACCAAAACATCCGCCTAAATCAGGATGAGTATAATCTATTCCAGTATCAAGAATCGCAATTGAAACACCTTTGCCAGTTAAACAATCTTCTCCATTAGTTTGGCCTCCTCCTTTATTATCAGGAAATGCTGAACCACACCTATTCAAATTTTTATCCAGATCCCAAACATCATCAGCATTAATCAAAGGAACCGAATCCATCAAAGTCGTTTTAACCTCGTAATTCGGAGAAACTCTCTTAACACCCTCGACATTCTCAATTAATTTTACTTCCAAATCAGAAACATCAACATAAATTCCATTAAACAAAACATTAAACTCAGTTTCTATCTTCAAAGTTTTTCCTTGTTCTGAAAATTTATTCTCAATCCTCTGTTTAATCAAATTATTTTCATTAATTAACTCGTTTCTATATTGATCTAAATTGCTTTCCTGAGGTAAAGAACGGGGACTGAAAATTGCCATTCCAAAAAGTCTAAAGAAAAAACCTTTTTTCTCTTCAACAACACCCGCTTTTTCCACAACTTGTTTTTCCAATTCTAAACTTTTAACTGCAATAGGGACTCCTTCAAATTCAATTAAATATCCTTTATATTTTGGAGATTCTTCGCCATAAAGATTTTCTTGCATAATCATTTCATCTTGAGAAAAATATGAAAAATCTTCTGGATAAACTTCCCTCAAATTCCCTTCAACATAAACTGCCTTCCCAGTAAATTTCTCAAAAATATTACCAAAAAAACTAGCAGAAACAAAAGCTAAAGATAAGACTAAAACAAAACAAAAAACAAACATCACTCTTTTTTTCATAAAAACTAAACGAATTGATAATTTATAAAATTATCAATACAACAAACCATACTTTTCTCTCAATCGATCAAACCTAACCTTCTCCAAATAATTAATTTTTCCTTTGGCATCAATTTGATTTACAATTTTTGTTAAAACAAAAGAATCTCTATATTCTTCTAATCCTTCCCCTAAACTATCTCCCTCGTTAATAAAAATAATCTCTGGATTACTCAATAATTTATTACTTCCCAAAAGACCTAAATATCTTCCCTCACTATAAGCAATGGGGCTGGGCATTGTGGTTTCCACAAAACAATATCCTCGACCATATAAACTATTTTCCAAAGGACACTTTATTCCAACTGCTTCATGATTCTCTTCACCATAATAAAACAAAGAAGTTTCATAACCTAACTCCCTAAGTAAAAAAATCAAAAGCTCAGACTTCCCCTCACAAGATCCAGCAAGATCATAAAGTACTTGATACGGAAATCTTGAAATTCTTAAAAGATTTCCCTCAAACAAAACAGAAACAGCCTCAGGTTCAAGATAAGGAATATTTTGAACTAGACTAATTGCAATTTTCGCCTGATCCTCCCTTGAATCTGGAGCCAAATTCTGAATTTCCACAACTAAGGGCATCAAAAAATTCTTTTGTAATTCATTATCAATTTTCATTAATTTGAAATCAATCCTTTGAGGAATTTCTTCTATCCCATATTTTATTGAACGGGGCAACGAAGCTAAATAATTTGAAACTCCTGAATCAACCTCAAACTCCAAAGAAAATTCTTCTCCATCCAGAACATAATTCAAAATCACTAATTTTGATTCGTTAGAATAATTAGAAACACACTCTCCTTCCGCCTCAACTAACTCTTCCGGACAACCACAAGAAACAACATCTTTGATTAAAGATTTCTCACTACAAAAATACGGCTGATGTAATGAACAAGCATTATTTATTGTGCCATCTCCGCAATTTTCAGAAATAACAGAAACATTTTCAAAAAAAATCAAAAAAGTAAAACTCAAAAAAAACACAACTAAAATAAAAAAATAAAGAATAACATCTTTAACAAAAAAAAACTTCTTGAACAATTCAATCTCCGTATTTAAAAAATTAACATTCATAAAAAATAAACCAAAATATACTATAAAAAACTATTTCTTAGCCCAACCTTCATTAACCTTTTCTAAAATTTTCACAATGCTTGGAGAAAAAACTTCTTTCCAATAAACAAAAGCATCATCAATAAATTTGGCTTCCCGCCCCTTGTCTTTAGTCAATCCAATAACAGAATGTTCTGAAGATAAAGCCATTATTTTTTTAATCAATTTCCAAACAAGTTCTTTATCCTCTTTTTCATTGAATAAATTTGCTTCAGTCTGACTAGCCAAATAACCTTGAGTTGGCATCAAAAGACCATTCAGATAAGAATTCCAATGCAGATAATTATCCAAAATTCTAGAACACAACTGTCTTGAAAAATTCTGGCTCACAAATTCTACAGAAAGAACTGAATCTTGAAGTTTAAACTCAGAATTAAATTCCTCAAATGTTGTATTAAAATTCAATTCCTTTTTTGCTTTTTCAAACTCTTCCTCCATCTCTTTGATTAAATGTTTTTTATCCATCATAAAAAATTAAGAAAAATCAGTTATTTAAAGATTTAGTTTAAAATTCCAAAAAGAAAACAAAATTCACTCGAAGAATACACCAGGCATCCCAGGTTTAGCTTTCTTACTTTTCCCTTCCGGATCATACTTCTCAGAATCACTCACAGAATAAACAAAAACTTCTACCCCAAACTCTTTACTTAATCTTTTAACATCAAACTTACCAACTTCAAAAGGTAAAACATACAAATAAATTTTCTTAACTTTCTTACCTTTCAAATAACCTTTAACAAGATCAATAACTTTTTCATTCAAATCAACTTCCTTCTTCTTTATATTCAACTTTTTAGAATCAAAATTTGGCCAAACAGAAATAGAAATCAAATCTTTATTTCCAAGTTTTTCCCAAAGCTCTTCGGTAACATGGGGACAAATAGGATTCAACAGTTTCAAAAAACTATTCAAAGACTTCTTAGAAATTTCTTTTTCTTTTTCAAAAATCTCAAAAAGTTCTCGAAGTTTAATTGTTGCTCTTCGATATTCAAAACTTCCATAATATTCTGAAATTAATTTAATTGTTTCATTTAATTTGGAACCAACTTTAGAACTATCTTTCCCAATTTTTATTTTGCCAAAAAATTCAAAAATTCTATTAATAAATCTAAAAGATCCAATAATTCCTTTTTCACTCCATTCAATATCTTTATCTGGAGAAGCTAAACTAGACAAAAAAAATCTGGCAGTATCAATCCCATATTTATCGGAAACTTCCTCGGGCAAAACCCCATTATTTTTTGATTTGCTCATCTTATTCCCATCTTCCCCATGAAGCATCCCTTGGTGAAATAATTTTTTTACAGGTTCATCAAAATTCAAAAGACCCAAATCTCTCAAAAATTTAATATAAAATCTAGAATAAATCAAATGCATACAAGCATGTTCTGCGCCCCCAATATAACTATCAACAGGACACCAATTAGAAACTTTCTTTTTATCAAAAATCTTCTCTGAATTATTTGGATCACAATATCTCATAAAATACCATGAAGAATTCACAAAAGTGTCCATTGTATCCGTTTCTCTTCTTCCAAACTTACCACAACTAGGACATTTCACTTTAATCCATTTCTCATTAGTTTCAAGAGGATTACCTTCACCAAATTTAACTTCTTTAGGAAGTTTTACCGGCAAATCTTTTTCCGGGACAGGAACACTCCCACAGGTCTCACAATGAATAATGGGAATGGGAGTTCCCCAATATCGCTGACGACTAATTCCCCAATCTCGCAATCTAAAATTAATCATCTTCCTCCCCTTTTCTTTTTTCTCCAACCAAGCAGTTATTTTTTTCTTAGCTTCATCATTATCCATTCCATCAAATTCTCCAGAATTAATCAAATTGCCAGAATCTGTATATCCTCCTTTAGAAACATCTCCTCCCCCAACAACTTCCTTAATTTCAATTCCATATTTCTTTGCAAAATCAAAATCTCTCTGGTCATGCGCGGGCACAGCCATAACCATTCCCGAACCATAATCCGCAACAACAAAATTCCCCGCATAAATTGGAACCTTTTCTCCATTAGCCGGATTAATTGCATATGAACCAGTAAAAACTCCCTCTTTCTCCATGTCAGCCATATCCTTCTCCGAAACAGATTTCACTTTCTGCAAAAATTTCTTAACTTCTTTTTCTTGATCTGCCGTAACCAAATCCATCAACTTTTTATGTTGAGCAGAAACAACCATAAAAGTCACACCAAAAATTGTATCTGGTCGAGTTGTAAAAACAGGCCACTTTTTACCCCCAATTTCAAAATCAATCTCCACCCCATAACTCTTCCTAATCCAATGTTTCTGCATCGCACGAGTCCTCTCAGGCCAATCCTTCAAATCATTCAAACCTTCATACAATTCATCTGCATAATCAGTAATCTTCAAAAACCATTGCTTCAAATATTTCATCTCCACCTTCGTCCCACAACGATCACAATTCCCCGTTTGCGCCTGCTCATTCGCAAGAACAGTTTTACAAGACCCGCACCAATTAACATTAGATTCTTTCTGATAAGCCAATCCTTTCTTCAACATCTGCAAAAAAATCCATTGATCCCATTTATAATATTCGGGAGTTGCAGAGTTTATTTGCCGATCCCAATCATAACTCAATCCCAAAGATTTCATTTGTTTAATAAAATTCTTAATAGATTTTTTTGTATATTCTTCCGGATGAGTTTTATTTTTAATCGCAGCATTTTCTGCAGGCAATCCCAAAGCATCAAAACCCATTGGATGAAGAACTTCAAAACCTTCCATTCGTTTAAATCTTGCAAGAATATCTCCAATCGTATAATTCCAAACATGACCCATGTGAAGCCCATCTCCAGAAGGATAAGGAAACATCTCTAAAACATAATATTTAGATTTAGAACTTTTATCTTTTGCAACAAAAGCATCTTCCTTTTCCCATCTCTTTTGCCATTTCTTTTCAATAGCTTTAAAATTGATTTCCACCATATTTATCGTAATAAGGACTAACTTTTAAATATTGCTCTACATTAAAAAATATATGAAAACCCAGAAAATAGAAGCGCATTTTATTGGCCACACAATAACTAGTAATTCAAAAAAAGCATACTCAGAATTTAACCAATTTTCTTTCGGAGAAAAAATAGAAGACAAAATTAAATATTCCTTATCAGAAGCTATGTTTTTAATTCAAAATGGAAAAATGGAATTATATTCAAATAAAAAAATCCTCTCTTCAGAAAATGCAATAAAAAAATTTTCAAAGATAGATAAAAAATTCTTAATAAAATATACAGTATTCAAAGATTTGAGAACAAAAGGGTACATAGTTAAAACAGCATTAAAGTTCGGAGCAGAATTCAGGGTTTATGAAAAAGGCAAAAAAATGAAAGAATCCCATGCAAAATGGATCGTATTCACAGATATAGAAACCAATAAAACAAGCTGGCACGATTTTTCCGCAAAGATGAGGGTGGCTCATTCAACAGGAAAATCACTTCTTTTGGCAATTGTGGATGACGAAGAAGAAGTATTATATTACGATATTAATTGGGTTAAAACTTAATCAAAACGAAGATTTATAACTTTGGAAAGATTTTTTTTATAATGATTAAAGATACCACAAAAATAAAAGAAAACATAATAGAATTTTTAAAAATTAATGGCCCAAGCTTACCTGTCCACATAGGGAAAAGTGTAGGAATGGACATTTTATTTATTTCTGCATTTTTATCTGAATTGTTTAGAGAAAATAAGATTAAAATATCAAAAATGAGAGTGGGAACAAGCCCAATATATTATCTTGGAGGAACAGAAAATCAACTAGAAAAATATTCAGAACATCTTAATTTTAAAGAAAGAGAAGCGCACAATCTATTGAAACAAAATAAATTTTTGATGAATGAAATTCAGCATCCCGCAATACAAGTTGCATTAAAATCCATTCCAGATTTTGCAAAAAGTTTTGAATCTGAAAATAAATTAATTTGGAGATATTTTATAATTCCAGAAAATGAATATTTTCCCAAACAAAAAGAAATAAAACCAATACAATCTCCTCCAAAAATAATTTCAGAAAGTGAAGAAGATCTCCCTGAAGAAAAAAAGAAAACCAAAGAAATTGAAGAAAAACCAAAAATAAAAATTGAAAAGAAAAAAATTATTCCTAAAAAAACCAATCAAAAAAAGAACGATAAATTCTTCAACACAGTTAAAGAATATTTAGCTTCGAAACAAATTGAAATTATCGATATTGAAAGGTTTAGCAAAGATGATTTAATGTTGAGAGTGAAAATAAACGAAAAAGAAAAAATACTTATTGCATATAACAAAAAAAGAATCTCTGAAGAAGAAATTACTAAAGCCCACAAAAAATCAAAAGAAACAGGATTGAGATATATGATTTTAAGTTTTGGTGAACCTTTGAAAAAAACAAATGCATTTATTGAAGCCATAAAAGAATTGGATAATATCTCCAAAATAGAATAAGGATTTGGTTGCTCACTCAAGTTGATTCGCTAAACACAGAACCACTCTTCACTCGCTTTAACAAAATAAATTAATTGATCCAAGATACTTCCAAATTAATTAATAAACTTCATCCAATTAAAACTTAATTATATACTCTAAATCTCCGAACTACTTCGTGAGATTTATTCTATCAATCTCTGCTATTCAAATCAAAAA
>CAZFLO010000024.1:0-10544 GCA_964519005.1 Candidatus Woesearchaeota archaeon | reverse complement strand
AATAAAGAAAAAATTATTTATTTTTCTTAAGGAGGGCAGAGTTAAATTATTCGTTCGTGCTACGTAGCATGAAGGGTTCAACTTAGAGAAGTAAAATTATATTTTTATACGGAAGAAATTATTTATTTTTCTTAATTAAGTAAACTTCATCGTTTATTCTTGTTTTGGGAAGTTTTAATCCTACTTCCTGGCCTTTCTTTGCCTCGAGAACTTCTTTCTTTTCTATCTCTAATCTTTTGATTTTTAGTTTTTCTATTCCTGTTGTTTTTCCAATTATTATGATTTCGTCGCCTATTTTTAATTTTCCTGTGGAAATTAAAATTGTTCCAACTTTTGCTTTGGGATAATAATGTGTTATTTTTCCAACAAATTCTTTTTTTTCCGTTGCACTAGAATTTTCAACATTTGAAAAGTCGTCACTAGTTGGAGTTCCCAAATAAAATCCAGAAGAAAATCCCTTTGTGTAAACTTTTTTTAATTCCTTCAAAGATTCTTTTATTTCTTCCCTGGTTTGTTTTTTATCAATTGCTTTTCTATATTCTGAAACGACGGTATCGACGTATCTAGCGTCTCTGTTTCGACCTTCAATTTTGAAAGAAGTTATTCCTGCTTTTTTTAATTTTTCTAAAAAGGGGAGTGTACATAAATCTTTTGCAGAGAGGATTGTGTTTCTGTTTAATTTTAATTCTTTTCCGTCTTCGCTAGATAACTTGTAGCTCCTTTCCACCGTGATGACCTTATTCACCGAATAACGCCTCCTACAAATTTGTGTGCATTCTCCTCGATTTGCACTACGGCCATCAATTTCTTGCGACATGAAACATCTTCCTGAAACTGCAACGCACATTGCGCCGTGAATAAAGCATTCTACGGGCATTATTTTTGAAATCTCTTTGATCTGCTTGAGGTTTAATTCTCTTGCGAGGACTATCCTTTCTGCCCCTAATTTTTTGTAAAATTTTGCTGACTCTTTATTTGAAATTGAAGCTTGTGTAGAAATATGGAAAGGAATTTTGTATTTTTTACAAAGATTAATTACGGACAAATCCCAACAGATCACTGCATCCACTTTGCCTTTAATTTTTTTGATTGTATTTTCTAATTTTTTTAATTCTTCATTGTAAATAATTATATTTATTGTTAGATATTTTTTTATTTTTTTACCGCAAATTTCATTTATTTTATTCAAATCCTTAATTGTGAAATTTTTTGCTGTTGACCTCATTGAAAATTCCTTTAATCCAAAATAAACTGCATCTGCTCCAGCTTTGACTGCTGCCACAAGTGTTGGGAAACTTCCTGCGGGGGCCAAAAGTTCATATTTCTGTTCCATGAAATTAGGGGGAAAGACTGGCTTTTAAGATTTTTTGTTACCATTATACTCAAGTTTTTCTGTCTTGTCCTTGAAAAATAGTTATGAAGTTTTATATAATGAAAAAATTACTAGTTTTTATAAAATACAGGTTGTAGTGATGTAAACTATCCTCACATACAACATATTGTATATTAACAAAAAAATGAACTGTCCATTTTGCCAACATACCAAATCGAAAGTTACTGATAAAAGAATTTCTCCGGAAGGAACAAGAAGAAGGAGGGAATGCTTGAAGTGTAAAAAAAGATTCACCACTTACGAAAAAGTTGCGAAGGCGGATATTTACATAATAAAAAAAGATAACACTCGGCAAAAATTTGATATTGATAAAATAAGACGAGGTATTGACAGGGCTTTTGAAAAGAGGCCGGTTTCGAAAGAGAAGATTAATGCTATCTCTGTTGAAATTGAAGAACAATTAAGGAAAAAAGGGAAAAAAGAACTGAAAAGTCAATTGATTGGAGAAATGATAATGAAAAAAATGAAAAAATTGGACAAGGTTGCATATGTGAGGTTTGCCTCAGTCTATAGAGATTTTAGAGATATTGAAGATTTTAGAGAAGAAATTAAGGAATTATAAAATGGTAAGAAAAATAAGAAAAAGAGATGGAAGTGTTGTTCCCTTTAATGAGGAGAAAATTGCTGAAGCAATTTGGAAAGCAGCGAAAGCCGTTGGTGGTAATGATAAGAAGAAAGCAGAAATTTTGTCTAAACTTGTTATTGATACAATTTTCTCGAAAATTAGGGAAGACTCTATTCCCAATGTTGAAGAAGTTCAGAATACAGTTGAAAAAGTTTTAATTGAAGAAGGGCATGCAAAAGTCTCAAAGGCTTATATTTTATATCGGCAAAGTCATGAAGAATTGAGAAAAGTTAAGGGATTGTTTGATACGATTGAAGTTGTTGATGATTATGTTTCTTCAAATGATTGGATGATTAAGGAAAACTCAAATATGGGTTATTCTCTGCAGGGTTTGAATAATTATATTGTAGAAAAAATTATGAAAAATTATTGGACAAGAAGAATTTATCCTGAAGCCATTAGAAATGCTCATGAAAGAGGGGATTTACATATTCATGATTTGGGAACTTTAGGTTCATATTGTGTTGGATGGGATTTGAAGGATTTGCTTATGACTGGATTTAAAGGAGTTCCGGGAAAGGTTTCTTCAAATCCTCCAAAACATTTTAGGCCTGCACTTGGGCAAATTGTTAATTTCTTTTACACATTGCAAGGAGAAAGTGCAGGAGCACAAGCTTTTTCAAATTTTGACACTCTTCTTGCGCCATTCATAAGATATGATAATTTGACGTATAAAGAAGTTAAACAAGCCATGCAAGAATTTTTGTTTAATTTGGCTGTTCCTACGAGGGTTGGATTTCAGACTCCATTTACAAATATTACAATGGATTTGAAAGTTCCAGATTATATGAAAAATGAACCTGTGATTATTGGAGGGAAACCTCAAAAAGAAACATATGGGGAATTTGAAGAGGAAATGAAAATTATTAATAAGGCGTTTGCGGAAGGAATGCTTGAAGGAGATGCTGACGGGCGGCTTTTTACATTTCCGATTCCAACATATAACATTACAAAAGATTTTGAATGGGAAAATCCGGATTACAAAGATATTTGGAAAATGACTGCAAAATATGGGATTCCTTACTTTTCTAATTTCATTAATTCAGATATGAAACCTGAAGATGCTAGAAGTATGTGTTGCAGATTAAGAATTGATAACACCGAATTGAAAAAAAGGGGCGGGGGATTATTTGGATCTAACCCTTTGACTGGATCTATTGGAGTTGTGACTATAAACATGTCTCGTTTGGGCCATACATCAATTGATGAGAGAGATTTCATGGAAAGGTTGGGTAGATTGATGGAACTTGCAAAAGAAAGTTTAGAGATTAAAAGAAAAGCAGTTGAAAGATTTACAGACATGGGACTATACCCTTATTCTAAATTTTATTTGAGAAACATAAAAAAGAGGTTTAATCAATATTGGAAAAATCACTTTTCAACAATTGGTTTACTTGGAATGAATGAATCCATTATGAATTTTATGCCAGGGGAAAATATTACAACATATGATGGAAAAGAATTTGCATTGAGAACCTTGGATTTTATGAGGAGAAAATTGGAGGAATTCCAAGAAGAATCTGGAAGCATCTATAATTTGGAAGCGACTCCTGGAGAGGGGACGGGATATAGGTTTGCTAGGTTAGATAAAGAAAGGTTCGGGAGAATCCTTGTTGCTAACGAAGACAAAATTAAGAGTCTTGGAGCAAAACCCTATTACACAAATTCTACTGCTTTACCTGTGGGGCATACAGATGATATTTTTGAGGCTTTGGATTTGCAAGACGATTTGCAGACAAAATATACTGGGGGAACAGTTTTGCATGGATTTATTGGCGAAATAATAACTCCCGACCAAGCAAAAAAAATGGTAAAAAAGATTGCGGAAAATTATCATTTGCCTTATTTTACGGTTACTCCAACATTTTCAATTTGTCCAATTCATGGTTATTTGACGGGGGAGCACGAATATTGTCCTAAGTGTGAAAATGAAAACCCTGGAGAAGAAAAACTCTTACGAGAGAAAAAGGAGGAAAAATGACAAAAACAAAATGCGAAATATATTCTAGGGTAGTTGGTTTTATTAGACCAGTTAATCAATGGAATGAAGGAAAACAAGAAGAATGGACCGATAGAAAAACATTTAGGCCCTGTGACAAAAATGGATGTTAAAGGAATTCAAAAATTAACTTTAATTGATTATCCAGGAAAAATAGCTTGTACCATTTTTTTATTTGGTTGTAATTTTAGGTGCGGGTTTTGTCATAATCCTGAGTTAGTTTTAAAAAATGATTCGGAATCAATTTCTGAAAAAGAGATTCTTACTTTTTTAGAAAAAAGAAAAGGCCAACTTGAAGGCGTTTGTATTACGGGAGGCGAACCTCTTTTAACCTTGAAAAAAGATTTTTTGAAGGAAATAAAAAAACTTGGTTATCCAATTAAATTGGACACTAATGGGAGTTTTCCAGAAAGATTAAAAGAATTCATCGATGAAAAATTAATTGATTTTGTTGCGATGGATATTAAAGCGAGTAAAGAAAAATATGTGGAAACCATTGGGAAAGAAATTGATTTAAAAAAAATTGAACAAAGTATTAAATTAATTTCTACTTCAAACTTGGATTATGAATTTAGAACGACTATTGTTCCGGGAATTCATGATTCGAAAGAAGTTGAAAAAATGGGAAAATGGGTTTTAGAGATTCTTGGAAAAAAAGCAAAAAAGTATTCTCTCCAAGGTTTTAGAAATTCTGGAAAATTTATTGATGAAAAATATAAAGATGAAAAGAATGTTTCTGAAAAATATTTAAAGAAATTAAAAGAAAACTTGAATGAATATTTTGAAGAAGTAGAAACAAAAGTATAATAATCAATATAAATAAAATTGTTCAAATTAGAATATGATTATCGGAATCACTGGAACTCTTGCTTCTGGAAAAGGAACTGTTGTGGAATTTTTAAAAACTAAAGGATTTAAACATTATTCTGTGAGGGATTATTTAGTTAAAGAAATTAAAGAAAGAGGGCTTGTCGTAAATAGAAATTCCATGGTTGCTATTGCAAATGAATTGCGTGAAAAAAATTCTTCCAGTTACATTGCAGAAAAATTATATTCTTTAGCTAAAAATGAGCCAGGAAATTGTATTATTGAAAGTTTGAGAACTCCGGGGGAAATATTTACCTTGAAAAATAAAGAAAAATTTTATTTATTTAGCGTTGATGCAGATCAAAAATTGAGATATAAAAGAGCCGTTTTAAGAGAAAGTGAAACTGATAAAATTTCTTTTGAAGAATTTGTTGATAATGAAGAAAAGGAAATGGAATCAAATGATCCGAATAAACAGAATCTAAAAAGATGTATTGAATTGTCTGATTTTTCTTTTGAAAATAATGGATCTATTGAAGAACTTTGTTGCCAGGTTGAATCAGTTCTAGAACAAATTACTGGGAAAAAAGAAACTGAATATTTGGGAAGAAAAAATTATATTTCCTGGGATGAATATTTTATGGGAATTGCAATTTTATCGTCGCAAAGAAGCAAAGATCCTTCCACCCAGGTCGGGGCTTGCATTGTTGATGAAAATAAAAAAGTTGTTGGAACTGGATACAATGGTGCTCCGAGAGGAATTAGTGATGAAGATTTTCCTTGGGAAAGGGAAGGGGATTTTTTGAATACAAAATATGCATATGTTTGCCACGCTGAATTAAATGCAATTTTGAATTCGACAAAAGAAAATTTGAATAATTGTTCTATGTATGTTGGACTTGCTCCTTGTAATGAATGTGCAAAAGCAATAATTCAATCGGGAATAAGAAAAGTTATTTATTTGTCAGACAAATATTCTGAACTCCCAGAATTTATTGCGGGAAAAAGATTATTGAAAATGGCAGGGATTGAATTAATTCGGTTAGAAACTAAAGTTGATGCAATAAAATTAAATTTTGATAGATTGAAATGGTAAAAATAAAAATAAAGAAACTAGTTTCAGATGCCGTTCTTCCGAATTATGCTCATGCTAGTGATGCGGGGATGGATATTTATTCCTGTGAAGATTTGATAATTAAACCTGGGTACAGGGCCTTGGTTAAAACAGGAATTTCTTTAGAATTCCCAAAGGGTTATGTCGCTTTAGTTTGGGATAAATCGGGAATTTCTAAAAAAGGAATTATAACTCTTGCTGGAGTTGGAGATGCTGGTTACCGAGGAGAATATAAAATTGTTTTATTAAATGTTGGTTCGAAAGATTATGAAATTAAGAAAGGGCAAAAGATTGCACAAATTTTAATTCAACCAATTGTCCGAGGAGAAATTGAAGAAGTTTTTGAGTTAAATAATTCTGTTCGAGGAGAAGGGGGATTTGGAAGTACTGGTTTGGATTAGAGGAGGGATTCTAATTTACTTTCCATCTTTTTCTTTATCTCTTTCATTGAATCATAAATGCTAAATCTAGTAATTTCGGGGATTTGTCCCCCATAAATTTTATTTGCTTTTTCGTATAAATTTTCTAACCAATCAGTCGCATATCTTTTATTCACCATTACTTGGTAATTTGCATTTGATTCATGGTCATCAATATTTCTTCCACTACTTCTTTGTTTTTTTAATTCCAAATAATCTTTTGTTGTCCAATTTTCTGGGGCACAAACTACAAAAATATTTGTTGGAGAATTTTCAAAAGCTATTTTGTGCCCTGGAAGATTCAAGTAATAATCAATTTTTGTTCCTCCGGGTAAAAACTCTTCGTCATATATTTGGTAACAAGCAGATTCTTCACTCCTACTTCTAACTATTATTTTGTTCTCTTCCCTTAAAGGTAATCTAAATCTGAAAGCTTCATCTGATCGGTATCCTTGGTGAGCTAATGCTGCAGCAACAGGATTCATGGAACCTCCAAACTTGGATCTATTTTGTTCAATCACCCTACATACTTGTCCGGAACCCCTTTTTGTTGGCTCTTCCAAAATCCAAACATCAGCTGAATTTGGGTCGGTATAAGTTGTATGTTCAGTTTTGACCATTGACGCAACTTTCAAATCTTGGTTTGTTCCTCCTCCAGAAAGTAATTCATTAACTTGAAATAAAAAATCTTTTGGTGTTATTATTGAGACTCCATACTTTCTATATTCTTGGGCACCTATCAAAAATTCATTAAAATTAATACATCTTTCATTCCTCCACATTCTTTTAATTTCTTTTTGAAAAATGTCAGAATGAAATAACGCATCTATTTCTGTTCCCCTCAAATCTTTTACAACCATTTCTTTATTTTGAAAATAATTAATTATATCTTTAATTTGTGTACTTGTTCCACTCATGTCTGGTCCGCCAATAACTAAATCAAGATATTTTTTTCTTTTCATTTTATTACATAGAGTTGTATTTTATTTGTGGGTTTGTTGACAAAATTAGACTAATCTTGTTGTAGCATCCTTTTTTCCCCAAACACATGCACCATTACAATTAGAAGCAGATTCTGCACATTTGGGTTTATCATAAAATTTCCCAAATTCCTCTTGATACTGGCCATATTTATTTGCCGTATCTACTGTATTCATCATAATTTCATATTGTGCATGTCCACAAATTCTTTCATTTGTTTTTAATCTAAAATCTTCAATTATCCCTCTTTCTCCCACGTTTAATAATTGTGCTTGAGGAAAATCATATTTTGCAACTTTTTCTAAATCTTCAATCCATTCACTTGTTAAATTTGCATTTTCAATTACAGCTGGGATAAAAAATCCATTTGAAGCTCCAAGTTTATTTCCTCCAAAAATGTGATAATTTATTGTTCTATGCCGGTGTGCTTGTGCTAATCCGGCAAAACTCATTAAATAATTTGTAGAATAAACGTCCCCGAAATGTTCTTCGACAATTCTATCACTAAACAAAGATAATTTTTTATCAGTTTTATGTTCTAATCCAGGGATTTTTAATGAATCTGTCTTTTTAGAAAAATCTTGTAATACTGGAACGAGCCTTCTTTCTAAATCTCCCGAATGTGGGAGATCTCCTTTTTCAAATTCGTTAATTAAAAAGTTTAATTGTCTTAAGTTTACAGTATACACCATTTTTGTTGGAGTAAATACACTTGTCATATAACGAGCATTTTCTTGCGCCAGTTTTTGCACTGCAGAAGATTTATCTTTAATATTAGGGTAAACTAAATCAATTTCTGGAATTAATTTTCCCATCCATTTATCATATAACTCTTTTTGTTCTGGACTTAAATCTTTCATTTTAGTGTATCTTGCAGATTTTTCACTTGTAACATATTGTTTTTCATTGTTTAGAACCATTGCTCCTATTTTTGGAATTTCATCCAAATAAAGATTTAATCCAATATGTTCAAAAACACTATGATGTTTTGAAGGTAAAACTCTCCCATCGATAACGCCAGATTTATATTCTTCTTTCAATAGATGATTCCAACCAAATTCTGAATAGCAAACTCTCGCAAAATTTTGAGTGAATCTTTTTATTGCTTTTATTGTTTGAGATTTTTCTTTTGGATTTGAATCTCCCAATATCTTTTCGATTGAATCATAATCCACAAAAATCATATCATTCTCATTTTTTCCCAAGGGCTTATTTGCCCCCACCAGTTGAATTTGCATATGGGGAGAAATGAGTTTTATTTAAAATAGCCCCCGAAGATAAATTACCTATGTTTAGAAATAAATTTTAATTCATAGGAAAAAATTCTATATATCAAATTAAAAAAATTTAAAATTCTTCTATGAAAACTTCCCCAAAATCAGTTAGTTGAACTTCAACAATTTTACCTTTATTCTTTAATTTAATGAAACCTTTTTCTTTTAATTTCTTACATAAATAATGAAACTCGCTCCGAAGTCTGTTTTCTTCATTACCTCTTGCATCACCAATAAAATCTTTAACACAAATCTTATTTTTTTCTTTCAATAATCTTAATAATTTTTTCTCTTTTGGTCCAAATTTTAACTTGGCGTTTAATTGGGGGATTTGAATAATTTTTGAAAATCCTTTGTGCATATTTCCACCATCATTTATTAATTTTATTAATCTCTCATCATGACCTTCTGCAATAGAATAATCTAATTGTATATTTTTTGTAAATGCAATAAACATTAATGCTGCAGAAAGTAAATGGGAGCCTGTTGAAATATTTATGATAAATTCCTCATCTTTATTTTTATTTAGATAATTGTTTATTTTCATAATTGTATCTTTAACATCAACATAATTTACTTCCAAAAATTCTACACTTGTAAATTTTTGAAGTTCTTCTACCAGATAACCATTAATCTCTTTTGTTATCTTGTCCGCCTTAGAATAATAATGATCTTTTTTTTGTTTGGCTGAAATAAGGCAAATTTTATCAGCACCACTTTTGAAAGCAGTTTTAATCACAAGTTCTCTATCCCAGCCAGTTGGTATTATGTATGTTTTCATTTCAATACCTTAGAATAAGGTTTCCAAGGTGACCATCACCCAAAATAAGAAGATTGGATTATTTTATAAATATTTCCCAAACGATTATAAATAATAATTTCTTAACATAAAAATGGACCTTACAATAATAGCTGCACTTTCTCAAAATAATGTTATTGGAATTGATAATAAAATTCCTTGGAGAATTGGAAATGACTTGAAACATTTTCAAGAACTTACTCTTGGTCATCATGGGAAGAAAAACTTTTGAATCGCTTCCTGTAAAATTTAGACCTTTGCCTGGAAGAGACAATATCGTTATGTCAAGGAAGGATCTTTCTGAAAAAGGGATTTACCTTGCGAAAAATATGGAAGAAGCATTACAGTTTACAAATGGAAATCCTGCTTATGTGATGGGCGGTTCAGAAATTTATAATTTATTTCTACCTTTTGTAAATAAGATGGAACTCACTCATGTCCGAAAAGATTTTGAAGGAGATGCGTTTTTTCCAGAGATGGATTGGAATGATTGGACTCTTACAAATAAAGAGTTACATAAAACGCAAAAAGGATTAGATTACTCTTTCTTAACTTATGAAAGGAAATAATTCTAAATATATAATTTTATAAATAATTTGAACCTTCAGAATTCTATGACAGATGTTGTGCCTGAACTTACAAACGGGGAATTTGAATCTTTTACAAAAGAGGGGCTTGTTCTAATTGACTTTTTTGCGGAATGGTGTATGCCTTGTATGATGATGAGTCCGATCATAGAAGATTTGGATGAAGAATTTTCTGGGAAAGTTAAATTTGGAAAAATTAATGTTGATGATAATTCTGAGATTGCTGGGAAATATTCTGTTCAATCAATACCCCATTTTGTTGTTTTCAAAGATGGCAATGTTGTTGAAGAAATGAGTGGGGCTATGACCCAACAAGAATTAGGAGATATTCTTAAAAAATATCTTTAGAGAAAATCTTATAAACTAAATCTTTCTATTTTTATTATTGGCTTCGTAGCTTCCCACGGGGATGACCTGCATTTTCATGTAGGCCTCAGCCTTAAAGTTGCTTCGTTATCGCCACCAAACACAAATGGCTTCGTAGCTCAGCCTGGTTAGAGCACTGGACTTTTAATCCAGGTGTCGAGGGTTCAAATCCCTTCGGGG
>CAZFLO010000023.1:0-10603 GCA_964519005.1 Candidatus Woesearchaeota archaeon | reverse complement strand
CCAAATGAGAGAAATTTATAATTAATCTTTTCAAGTTTTAGCGAAGCATATTTAGATATTTTTTTTGTTAAATAAAAAGAAACAATCCCTGATAAAATAATGATTATTAAGATTAAAATTAAATGTTTTAATTCGAGGATTCCCAATATTGTTTGAATTGTTTTAGCTGCGCCGGTTCTTGTTTTTCCTATTACGTATAAGGAAATAAATGAAAATGCCATAACTAAAGTATTTATTATTCCTAATAAAACTAAGAATTGTTTTTTTGAATTTTTTATTAAAGTGTTTCCAATTATTGCTGCTTGTCCTGCGCCTAGACCGGGTAAAAAACTACATAAAGGAGCAGAAAGCAGAGCACTTAAAATTGGTTTTTTAAAATTTACTTTTGGTTTTGTAATTATTTGTTTTGGAATAATTGTTTTATTTTTTATAGAAAGTATTATGTTTGAAGCTCCAAACAAACCGGTCAATAAAGGTAGAAGAGGTTGATTAAAAGAGATTGTGGTAATTGAATATCCCAAAAAACCTGTAAGAATTAAGACAAGAAATGCATTGAACTTTCGTTTTTCAGTTGAAATTAAAATTATCGAAATTAAAATTAGTAAATAAGGAATTATCTTTTCTACGATTGGTTGAAGTTTGTTTATTAAAATTATTGAGGGTATAAAAATAATTCCAATTAGAAATATTGCAATTAAACTTCCATAGTTAGATAATTGAATTGCTTCGTATCCTTTTTTGTTTTTTAAAAATTGATGGCCAGGTAAAATAGATAATTCAGTATCTGTATCTGGACAACCAAGAAAAACTGCGGGAATAAAATCTAAAAAAGTATGAGTGATTGCCATTGAAGTAACAAAGGTGATTGAGTAAAGTGGATCAAAATATAATGAGGCAGTTATGGATATTAATAATGCTCCAATTAAGTTAATGTGGATTCCTGGAATTAGACCAGTTATTGTGCCAGCAAAAAATCCCAGAGAAAGAAATAAAATAATTTCAATAAGCATTTATGAACTAGATTAAAATAAATTATAATCTTTAGATTCTTTTTTGGATAATTTTTTAAAAAAAGTAGAGACCCCGAAGGGCCTCAGTGATTAACCGAAGTTAATCAGACTGACCGAAGTCAATCTTTTTTTGAACAAATAAATTTGTTCAGGGGAATCATCATTTAAGTTGATTACCGATGCCCGAAGGCATTTTTAAAATGATCCGAAGATCAAATTGCAACCTAATAAATTAGGTAATATTTGTAGGGTTTTCTTATTTATAAATCTTTATTGTTATTGGAAAATGGGAAAAATTATAGAAATCTTTAATAATCTGATTTGAGTCTTGATTTACATGGATATTGATGAGAAAATAAAATTAGTGAAAGAAGTGGGAGAGGAAATTGTTAATGAAGAAGAACTTCGAGAACTTTTTAAAAAAAAGAAAAATCCTGTAGCTTATGATGGTTTTGAACCTAGCGGTAGAATTCATATTGCGCAAGGGCTTTTGAGATCAATAAATGTAAATAAACTAACTTCTACAGGAATAAAATTTAAATTTTGGGTTGCAGATTGGTTTGGAATGCTTAACAATAAAATGGGTGGAGATTTGAAAAAGATAAGAGTTGTTGGAGAATATTTTATTGAAGTTTGGAAAGCTTGTGGAATGGATTTAGAGAATGTTGAATTTATTTGGACTAGCGAATTTGTTAAAGATCATCCGGAATATTGGGAAACTGTTTTGAAGCTTAGTATGAATACAACTGTTCAGAGAGTTCTTCGTTGTGGCCAGATTATGGGGAGAGAAGAATCAACTTCGAATCCTGCAGCGCAAATTATGTATCCTTTAATGCAGGCCGCAGACATTCATCATTTAGGTGCAGACATTGCTCAATTGGGAATGGATCAAAGAAAAGTAAATATGCTTGCAAGAGATATTTTTCCTAGGTTGGGTTTTTCTATTCCAGTTGTTGTTAGTCATCATATGTTAATGGGGTTGACTGAACCTAAGATAGATAAGAGTGGAGTTGAGGGAGCTATTGCGAAAAAAATGAGTAAATCAAATCCTAATTCTGCTATTTTTATGACAGACACTAAAGAAGAAATTGAAAAGAAATTTAAGAAAGCTTATTGTCCTGAAGGTCAAGCAGAAGATAATCCTGTTTTAGAATATTTTAAATATATTATTTTTCAAAGAATAAAGAAAATTACAATTGAAAGGCCTGAGAAGTTTGGAGGTAATCTAGAATTTGATAGTTATGAAAATTTGGAAAAAACTTTTGTTGAAAAAGGATTTCATCCACTAGATCTTAAATTGACTTGTGCAAAATATATTAATGAATTCTTAGAACCTGTTCGAGAACATTTTGAGAAAGATAAAAAAGCAAAAGCTCTTTTAGAAAAAGTTGAGGGTTTTCAAGTCACAAGATGAAATTTTTATATGAGAAAGTAAAAATTGGTTGGAGAATTAGTGGATATTTTTCTATGTTATTTTTAATAGCCTTTTTTGGAGGGATAATTTTAGTTGTTACTAGGAATGTTTTTTATTTTATTTTAATGGTATTTATCTTATTCGGATTTACTGAATTAATGATTAGGTGGAGTTATAATAATTATCGATATGAATTAACCAAGGACGCGGTTAAGATTGAAAGAGGAGTAATTACTAGGGTGTATAAAAGTATCCCTTATGGAAGAATCCAAAATGTGGATATTCGTCGTGGAATTTTGGCTAGGATTTTAGGTTATTCTGTGGTAATGATTCATACTGCTGGATATTCTGGACCTGCCCAAAATGCATTGGTTGAAGGAAGGTTACCTGGGGTTTCAATTGAAGAAGCTGAAAAGATTCGAGAATATATTATTAAGAAATCTCAGAAGTGAATTTATTTGGTTGTAAATTCTACAGTGTCCATGTCTTTTAGAACATGACTTAATCCAACAATTTGTCCACTGAATTTTGAAGAAGGACCCCAGATTTTTGTTTTTTTAATTTTCTTAGAAAATCCTTTAAGGATTTTTTCTGCAATCTCTTTTACATTCGAATATGGTTTCATTATTACGGGGAGAGGGGATTTTTCTTTTCCTGGTTCTTTTGTATGAATTCTTATGATGTCAAAAGAAGAAAATATTTTTTTCCTTAGTTCTTCTATATTATTGTTTGGCCAAAAAGGAATGCAGGAAATTATTTCAAAATTATATTTTTTACTTTGTAATCTGGCTTTAATTTTTCTTTTTTCGGTTGGATTTAATTTATCGGATTTATTTAACACAATAATTTTTTTCCCAGTAGTCATTTTTATTTTTTCCTCAATCTCTGAAATTTCATCAAATTTTTCAATTAGAATAATTACAGTGTCTGCAGTGTGAGCTAAAGATTTATCAAAATGATCTCCTTCTATTGCTGGAATTTCTATCAATTGTATCTGGGTATTTAGATAAGGCATCATTCCAATTATTAATTCGTTTGTTGTGAATTTTGCTCTTGTTATTTTGGGATCCGCATTTGTTAGAAGTTTTAGAAGAGTTGATTTTCCTGAATTAGTTTTTCCAATTATTATTGCTTGCATATCTCCTTTTCTTATTCCTATTTTGGTGGACTTTCCTGATTTTTTCTTTTTTTCAATATCATTTTCAAGTTTTTTTCTTCTTGTTGTCAATTGTTGACGAAGATTTTCTCCTCCTTTGTGTTTTGGAGCATGGGAAATCATCTTGTTTAGAAAAATTAATCTTTCTTCAGTGGTTGAAGCTTTAAAATAATTTTTTTCTGCTTCTACATATTCTGGGTCATTAACGTTAATTGGCATGAAATAACTAATGCAAATTATTTTATAAGGGTTTTTAGATAAAAAGAAAAAAGGAGCATAAAACCGAAGTTCCTTGCTCCTTTACCCAAAAACCTAAGTTTTTGAGAGTTCAAAGCAAGCTTTGAACCTCTACCAAAACCGAAATTTTGGCAGGAGTTAAATCCGAAGATTTAACCTCAATCAACCGAAGCCGATTGGAGCTAACCGAAGTTAGTAAAGAGTTCAATTTTTTTTGGTTAATAAACCTTCCTCTTTGTCAAATTTTTGTTTTAATCGAGGTTATTTTGAGAATATTAATTTTAAAAAGTTGATTTTCTAAAGAGAAGAATGGGCAAGAAAAATTTTTATGAATCTTTGACTAGAAAAGAGATTCTTTCAGAAATTACGAAAAAAAAAGAATTTAAAGATTTGCCTAAAAAAGATGTAGAACTAGTTTATTTGCAATTTGAAAAAAAGGATTTGTTGGTTGAAGAAAAAATTAAATCGACTAGAGATTTGCTTCGTAAAATGTATACGGCATTTGTTTCTGAAAAATTATTGAATATTAAAGATAAAGAAGCTGATTGGTTCTTGAAGAAACATATTTCGACTAGGGAAAGATTGGATTTTTACGAAGAAGTTTATGAAAAATGTTTGTCTGGGATGGAGGAGATTTTTTCAAAAACAATCACGCCCAAAATTGCTACGCGTCCCGTCCCCCCAGATAGTGAAAAAATCTCTAATAAAATTAATACAAAAGAATTGTCAGTTGTTGATTTTGGTTCTGGAATTAATGGATTTAGTTATGGATATTTTAAGAAAGTAGGTTTTAAGGTAGATTATGTTGGAATTGAACCGGTGGGGCAATTAGTTAATTTACAGAACAATTATTTCAAGAAAAATAAAATCTCTGAGGCAAAATGTGTGAAGGCTAGTTTGTTTGATTTGGAGGAAATTAAAAAGATTGTTTCTGAAACAAAAATTCCTCGAGTTGGTTTTTTCTTTAAGGTATTGGATAGTTTGGAAATGTTTAAGAGAAATTATTCTAAGGAAGTTTTGAAAGAGTTGGTGCCTTTTTTTGACAGATGTATTGTTAGTTGGGCAACTTCAAGCTTAGTTAGTAAAAAGAAATTTCATGCTGAAAGAAAATGGTTGAAAGATTTTATTGATAAAGAATTTTTTATTCTTGATGAATTTGAAATAGGGTCTGAAAATTATTTGGTTTTTTCTAAAAAATAGATTTATAATATCTTTTTTTCTATAAATATTATGGTAAAAAAAGTTGAAGAAGATATAACTCTTCCTGATAAAATTGAGGGGAAAAGTGTGATGGTTGAAGATTCTGTTGAAAAAAGTGCAAAAGAAAAAAAGATTTTGGAAAAACAAAGTAAATTTGAATTTAAAGTAAAAAAAGCAGAACCAGGAGAGAAAGCAGAAATTGAAAAAGAAAATAAAAAAAATAAAATTATTGATTGGATAATCCTTTCCTTGGTTTTCTTGGGGCTTGTTTTTTTGGTTTTTTTATTATTTTGATACCATTATATTTATATAATTAATTTTGTTTTTTCTTTGATGGAGAAGAATTTTAAAAGAAAAATTTTGAAAAATGGGTTTACAATTATTTTTGAAAAAAGGAACATTCCTGTTGTGAGTTGTGCATTAGCTGTTCGTCAAGGAGGAATTAATGAATCTGAAGAAGAAAAAGGAATTAGTCATTATATTGAACATATGTTGTATAAGGGGACTCCTACTCGAAATGCTTTTCAAATTGCTGAAGAAATTGAAAAGAATGGAGGGGAATTAAATGGTTTTACTTCTGAAGAGTTGACGGCTTTTTGGTGTAAAATGCCTAGCCAACATATTGATATTGCTTTAGATGTTTTGACAGATATGATGAAAAATCCTTTGTTTTCTAAGGAAGAATTGGAGAAAGAGAGGAAAGTTATTTTTGAAGAAATAAAAATGAGGAAAGACAGTCCTCGGACCTATGTTAATGATAAGATTCATGGTGCATTATATGAAGAACCTTTTGGAGCTGATTTGATAGGTTATTTAGAAACAATGAATTCAATTGATCAAGAAAAGATTTTGAAAAAATTTAAGGAAGTTTACACACCAAATAATATGATATTATGTGTTGTGGGAGATTATGATTTTGAAAAATTAGTTAATTTTGTGGAGAAGAATTTTGGAGAAGAATCTAGTGAAATTTTTTCTTTTGAAATTGAAAAGAAAAATGAAATTTTGGTGGAAGAAAGAAAAGGAATAGATCAAGCTAATTTGATGTTTGCATTTCATACTCCTTTGGCTAAAGATAATTTAAGTCATGCAACAGAAGTTTTAATGACTTTGATGGCTGGAGGAATGTCTTCTAGATTGTTTTCTGAAATTAGAGAAAAAAGAAATTTGGCTTATGCAGTTAGGGGGGAAGCGAGTATTTCAAAAGATTATTCTCATGCTTCAATTTATATTGGAACGACCAAAGAAAATGTAGAAATTATTAAAAAGATAATTTTAGATGAATTCAAAAAAGCATCAAAAGATATTTCTGAAGAAGAATTGAATCAAGTGAAAAAGCAACTTTTAGGAAATTATCAAATTTCTATGGAAGATTCTCAAGTTCAAATGACTAATTTATTATTGTATGAGATTGAGGGAGATGCTTCTAAATTTTATGATTTTCAAAAAAATATTTCTAATGTGAAATTAGAAGATGTGAAAAAATTAGCATCTAAAGTTAAAGAAGGAAATTATAGTTTTTTTGCTTTAGTTCCTGAATTGGCTTGATCGAAAGTGATTTTCTAAAAGAGCAATTCTTAAAAACCTTTTTTGATTATTAAATTGATGAATAAAAAGAAAGGTGTTTATTTTGGAATTGCATTTGTTTTAGTTTTGGGTTTGTTTTTCATATTTTTGAGTTTTTTTGGAAATAAAGTTATTACTGGACATGGTGTTGAAAATCCTTCATATTATACTGTTACGAATTGCCAGGAATTACAAGATATGAAAAATGATCTTTCTGGGAATTATGAATTGATGAATGATATTGATTGTTCTGAAACTATTTCTTGGAATATTGTGCTTGGTTTTGATCCTGTTGGGGGGGATAATGTGGAAGAAATGTTTAGTGGAACTCTTGAAGGAAATAATTTTACTATTAATGGATTATATATGAAAAGATCAATAGATTATGTGGGATTATTTGGAGGAATAACAAGTTCAGCTATTGTTCGAAATGTTGGATTGGTTGATATGAACATTACAGGAAATAATTGGTTTGGAGGTTTGGTGGGTTTTAATTATGGGGGCACTAT
Source organism: Candidatus Woesearchaeota archaeon (assembly GCA_964519005.1). Lineage (GTDB taxonomy): Archaea > Nanobdellota > Nanobdellia > Pacearchaeales > GW2011-AR1 > GW2011-AR1. Next base: position 3,511 of record CAZFLO010000023.1, on the reverse strand, counting down.
CCTAAATTCTTATTCAACTGGAAATTTGCGGGGAATTGATGCAGGAGGTTGTTTGGTGGGTTTTAATTATGGGGGAACAATTTCAAATTCTTATTCAAATTGCGAGGTAGAAGGTTCTCTTTATATTGGAGGTTTGGCCGGACAAAATTCGGGAGACATTACTAATTCTTATTCAAAAGGGGCTGTTAAAAGTGCTGCAAGTTATGTGGGTGGTTTGGTGGGTTCTAATTCTGGATCGATTTCAAATTCATATGGTGTTGGATCTTTACCAATTAATGGAGTAACTAAGGTGGGTGGTTTTGTGGGTACTGCCCCTGGAGGAATTTTTGATAGTAATTTTTGGAATTTTCAAAGTAGTAGAGATTATGAAGATTCTGGAACTGCTCCTTTTGATTTAGAAGATGTTTTCGAAAATACTTCTGAAGTATTAATGACAAAAAGCACTTTTGAAGAAGCTGGTTGGGATTTTTGTGATGAAGGAGGAATTTGGGCAATTGATGAAGGATTAAGTTATCCTTGTTTAAATTGGGAATATCCAGGTTGTGGATGTGAAGTAGAATGTGAGTGTACTGGAATGAGTTGTGAATCTGGAAATACTGGGATGATTTGTGATGGTTGTTCTTGGGTTAATGTTTCTCTTGTTCCTGAAGTTTGTGGAAATGGATTTGATGAAAATTGTGATGGGGTTGATGAACTTTGCCCAGAATTAAATTTAACTAATACTTTTGGAAATTGGACGAATTTTAATTTAGAAACAATAAATTCAACTTCTTTTAATTTTTCTTCTTTACCTTTGAATGATTCTGTAGTTGCAAATAGTTCAAATAGTGTAAAAATTAAAATTTCTTCTGATTTAGCTTTAGGTTCAATTGATTTTTTGGAAATTTGGGAAAAGGATTCTTTTTTAGATGATCTTATTTTGGTTAGTAATGATTCTTCTTTTGCAGGGACAGGAAGTGGATTTACTTTTCCTTGGATTGTAACTAAAGAAGATTTGTTAAATTCTGGTTATGAAGAAGGATATGAATTTTATTTTAACTTGATTTTTGATAGTGGACAAAGTAAATCTTTTGAAGATAAAATTTTGGTAGTGAATATTTTAGGACATCCATTATTTAATTCTTCTTTTGAATGGGTTAATTATAATCTTTCCTCTTTAGGAGATAATTTGAATTTATCTTTTGAAAATTTGAATTCTTCTTTTTCTAATTCACAAAATACTTTTAAGATTAAGGGAGATAATTTAGTTGCTTATGAGAATACAACAGTTGCTTTTGAAATTTATGAATTGGATGCGGATCATTCAGATTCAATAAGGGTTGGAAATGAAAATCTTTCTGGCACAATTTTAAATGGTTCTTTGGTTGTTCCTTGGAAGATTAGTGAAGAAGATGTTTCAAATGGGGGTAATGAAGAAGAATATGAATTTTATTTTAAAGCCATTTTTGAAGATGGTACTTTTGCTATTTTTGATGAAACTCTTTTACAAATAAATGTGTTTGGTTCACCGTTTATTCCTGATGATTGTACTGAATATTGGAGTTGTGGGATTTTTAGTCTTTGTAAAGATTTAGAAGATTTAGATGATGTTGAAAAAGGAGAAATTTTGACTCAATGTTATTTGGGGAATATAGAGTCAGATGATTGTGGTTATAAAACAAGAGTTTGTTCTGATTTGAATTATTGTGAAACCAATTTAACTAAACCTTTAACAATGGAATCTTGTTCTATTTCCGGAACAAATGGGTTTGTAAATCCTCCCGCTAATAATACAAGTAAGAATAAAGAAAGTTCTATTGGGCCTAATTTTTGGATTTATTTTGTTCTTGGAGTAATTTTAGTTTTAATTGCTATGGTTGTGATCATTATTGTTTTGAGAAAAAAAGGCAATTTTATGTAGTTTTTTTGATAATGGTTAGATTTAAAAATTTCTTTCTTTTTCCTTTTTTATGAATATAATAGAAATCCCTCTTATTAATGGATTAAATAAAACTAGGGGAGTTGAAAAAGCATCTGAGAAAATTATGGCTTCTTTAGAAGGAATCAAATCAGAAAAAGTTGAATTTGGGGAGAAAGATTTGATTGAAATTAATGAATTAATTTACAAAAAGGCTTTTGAATCTTATGACAAAAAAAATTTATTCTTGGGAGGAGATCATTCTTTGAGTTATTCTTTAGCTAGGGCTTTCTTTAATTATTCGGAGAACTCTGGTAAAGAAGCTTGTCTGATTGTTTTTGATGCCCATCCTGATTTGATGGAGCCGGTTGATAAAAAAATTCCGACACATGAAGAATGGCTTCGAGCTTTGATTGAATATGGATTTCCCCTGAAGAATATTTTGCTTGTTGGATTGCGGAATATTGATCCTGCTGAATTAAAATTCATGGGAGAAAAAATTAGAAGAGTTTCTATTGAAGACCTGATGTTTGATTTGGAATCAAAAACGGATGCAATAATGGAATTTGGTTATGGGAAAGAAGTCTATGTTTCAATTGATATAGATTTTGTTGATCCTGCTTATGCCCCTGGGACAGGGTATTGTGAGCCCGGAGGGATGAGTTCTAGAGAATTTTTATATATTCTTAAGCGATTGAGTAAAATGAAAAATCTTCGAGCAATTGATTTGGTAGAAATAAATCCTTCTAAAGACGAAGGAAATAAAACTGTGGAACTTGGTGCTAAAATTGTAAAAACTTTTTTATGATTAATTAATTTTTTTACTAAAAATTTTTTTTACTTTTTTATTAAAAATAAGTGTCCAAAGAATATATACATTTGCTAGGATAAGGGGGATTCCTTCTTGAAGTATTTTTTCTATTGTTTGAATTATTCCTGCAGCTAAGCCTATAACTGAGAAAATTATTGCAAATATCTTTGCCCATTTTTTGAATTTTTCTAATCCTTTTGCGATGAAGAAGAAGAGGGTGGCAAAAGGGAGGAGAATGAAAATTTGCAAATTGAAGATCATTTCTTTTATGAATCTTCCACTTTCTCCAAAAATGGTTGCTCCAAAAAATAAAATGTAAATAGGGATTAAGATTAGTAAAATTGTTTGAAGATAATAAATAATTGAAGATATTTTAAGGGAGCTGGGATTTTTTGAGTTATTTGTTATCGAAGAGGATATTTCATTTTTTAAAGGATCTTCCAAAATAGTTTTAGAAGTATTTTCTGTTTCACCTATTTTTGGGATTTCTTTTTTTGGTTCGATTATTGTTGTAGTTTCTTTTTTCTGTTCTACTATTTTTGGGGTTTCTTTTGTTTGAGGGCATTTTTTCATGGCTTCTTCTATTTCTAATTTTTTCCAGCCTTTTTCCAATAATTTTTCTTTTAGAGTATCTAAAGAAAAACCTCTTTCCAATCCCTGTTCAATAAAATTTTCCAAAATTGAAATCTTGTCACCCATCAATAACAAAGTTGAAAAGAATTTATAAATTCTTCTTTAGAGTTTTTATTTTGAAAACATATTTTTTTAAAGATCTGACTCTTGTAATTTTTATCTTATTAGAA
>CAZFLO010000022.1:0-10983 GCA_964519005.1 Candidatus Woesearchaeota archaeon | reverse complement strand
ATTTTAGTGTTGATTCTTGGATTCCTAAAAGAAAATCTTTAATGGAAAAAGTTTCTGAAAATCTCGAAGTAATAAATCATTATTTAGCTAATGCTCCAAGAGAACATGTGACCGTATTGCAATATAGATTGGGAACTTTTAAAAAAGAGTATGGAAGATTTTTGGATTTTTAATTAAAACTTTTTAAATATTTTTTCTAAATCAATTTCGAACAAAGAAACAGGCATTTTGATTTTCCAATTTTTTAATATTTTTGGGTGAATTTCTCCGATAGTTCCAATCTTTTTTTCTTCCAAGAAAATATCTCCTGCCCTTCCTTCTACAAAATGAATATCTGTTTTTTCTTGTTGCTTTATTGTCAAGTCAATTTTTAAATTTTCTTTCAAATAATCTAGAATTTGATTTATCCTCGTGAAGTTTCCTGGAGTTGTAGCACAACTCAGTTTTTCTGATTCAATTATATTTTCTTCATCATCCAAATTAAAAACTCTTCCTGATTCAAATATTTCTTGAGGATATTCAGAATCATTATTTTCTGAAATTATTTTCAAGAGGTAATGAGTCAAATCTTTTCTCATTATATTGAAATCTGTTTTGGAATCTTCAAGTTCTATGAATTTTTTTTCTTGTTTTTCTGGAATTCCCATCCTTGAAAATTGATCTTCTTTTTTAGTTAAATGATAATTTGAAATTTCTAAAAGTCCAAGTCCAATTAAAATTTCTGCCAATTTTCTTTTTATGATTTCTTTTTTGTCTTCTTTTCCAATTGTGGAAATTTTTGGAATAATTGGATCAAAATTATTGTACCCATAAGCGATTGCAACGTCTTCAATTATGTCAACTTCATGCAAAAGGTCGGTTCTATATGCTGGGGAATAAACAATTCCTTCCTTGTAATTGTGACCCATTTTTTCCAATAGCTGTTTAATTTCTTTTTCTTTTAATTCTAAACCTAATAATTTATTTGTGTTTTCAATTGATAATTTTATTTGTTCATTTTTGAAATCGGGAGTAATTTCTTTGTTGACTTTCATTTGGTATATTTTTCCCCCCATGTCTCCGAGAGCAGAAACAATAATGTTTAATGTTTTTTTTAGTATTTCTAAATCGAATCCCGAACATTCTATGAAAACATCTTTTGTTTTTTCATTTATTTTTCCAGTCAATTCCGAATTAATTATTGGGGGCATGGATAAGATATTTTGATCTGAATCAATGAAGATTGGGAAATTAGCTTTACCTGAAAGTAAATGAGCATATTCTTTTCCGGTTGGATGTTTTTGAAGAATTTGGAGGCCGGACATTTCTCTAGGGGATTCTAGGGGTTTGAATTTAATTTTATCTGGTTCCAAAGCTTTGTATGTTATTGGCAATTTTATTTTTTCTAAAGGATATATTCCTATCGCGACTTTTTTTCTTTTTCTTCCTACGGTGCTGTGAAGTTTTTCTTGCAATTCTATAATTTCCTTTATTTTATAATCATCTAATTTTAATCCTTTGATTATTGCACAAGTAGTAAAAGGCCGAATATCTTTCACAGAATTTTCCACGATTACTTGGAAATCTTTTTCTGGTTTATTTAATTTATATTCTTTGAGTCCTGTTTTTTTTCCTAAAAATGCCAAAAAACCTCTCTTGAATCCTTGATATGACAAGAGATCGGGTCTGTCTGGAAAAATTTCCAATTCAATTTCATTTTCATCAAAATTTTCAAGTGTCGTTCCGAACAATGCAATTTTGTTTTGCATTTCTTCAGTTAACTTTCCAATTTCTTTTTCAAATATTTTTCGTGAAAATTTTATGTTTGCCATTTTATTGAACTTTGGGGGACAATGAGTTTCAATTTAGTTAAATTACCATTTAAGATTGTTGGTTGCATTGCTATTATTTCATCTTTATATAACATTTCAGGAATAGGATTTTCAAGATAGATCGGTTTATCTAATATGTGGGCGAAGGCCATTTCTAAAAAAGTATTTCTCCCAATGTAATTTGGAATATTGTGTTTTTCAAAATTGACAACAAAAATAGCATCTGAATCTTTTATTATTTCAAAATATTTTTTTAATAAATCTCCATGGATTTTATTTGCTGCGGATTCTTGTCGCGATTCTGGGGGCAAGGTTTTGTCCGCATAATATTCTGTATTTTTTGGAATTTCTACTATGAATCCTATTTTTTCTAATTTTTGTTTAGTGTTTATCATTTCTTTTGAGTGGTGCATACTTCCGCACATTGTTATTTTCATTTTATATTTTAATTAATGTTTTCATCTTTCTCAATTGTGTTAAATCGTTTTTGTATAGTTCTCTCATGTCTTTTATATCCATTATTTTCATTATTATTCTATCTATTCCGGGCCCCCAAGCAAGTGTTGGGATGTGTTTTCCGAATAATGCGGTTGTGACTTCTGGACGAAGCATACCTGCTGCAAATAATTCTACCCATTCTTTTCTTTCTTCATTCCAAACATCTCCTTCTACAGAAGGTTCAGTGTAGGGGAAATATGCTGGTCTAAATCTAACTTCTCCTAATTCCATTTTTTTTGCAAATTGTTTTAGGTAACCGAGTAAATGTTTAAAGTTGGCATCTTTATCCACGACAATTCCTTCTGTTTGATTGAATTCAAATCCGTGAGACCAATCAACTGTTTCATTTCTAAAGCATTTTCCTACTGCAAAAAATTTCTTTGGAAGATCTTCTTCTTTTAATTTTGATAAAGTTTGAGAAGTTAAGGCTGTTGTGTGTGTTCTTAGTAGCATTTTTTTACTTGTTTCTTCGTCCCATTTATATTTCCATCCTCTGCTCCCCCCAATTCCTTTTTCGTGTGCATTTCTTACATTTTCAATAAGGTTTTTTTCAGGCAAGGTTCCTTTTTTATCAATAAAGAAAGTGTCTTGCATTTCTCTGACTGGATGATCTTGGGCGGTGAACAATGAATCGAAATTCCAGAAACTTGAAACAACCATGTTTCCTGTCATTTCTTCGAATCCCATTTCGGTCCAGATTTTTCTGGCATAATCATTTGATTGATTTACAAAATGTCTTTTTCCGCCATTTATTCTTGGAACAGGGACATTTAAATCGTATCGTCTAAATTTTTTTCCTTTCCAATTTTTTTCATTCTTTAGTATTTCTGGAGTAATTTGTTCAATTAATTCTTTAGATAATTCTTTGGAGTTCATGAGAGTTTTTCCTAGTGGAGTTATTACAATTTCTATTTTTTTCTCTTCTTCAATTTCTATTATCCCTTTTCTTTTTTGAAGTGTTTTTAGAGAGAATTTTTGTTCTGGAGTTAAAAGTTCTTCTTCCAAAGGCAAGGCTTCAATAAATATTTCTTCTAAACTTTTTTTTATTATTTCTTCTTTATTTGCGTTTAAAATTATTTTTCCATTTTTTAATTCAATTAATGCTTTTTTCTTTAATGCTCCTAGGGCTGCTTTAAATTCATCGTTTGAAAGTTCCCCTTCTTTTTGGGATTCTTCAAAAGTTAATATTCTTCTTTTATCTAGGGTATTTAGTAATCTTCTTTCGGGAAGTCCCTTTTTTCTATAGAGCGCTCCGTTTACTCCTATGTCTACGATTTTTTTCTTTTCTGTTTTTAGTTCGATTATTTTCTTATTTTCTAGGTATTCTAATGATCTTAATACAGAAACTTTGTCTAAGTTTGATTTTTTACAGATTTCAGCTATTTTTTCTTTCAAATAAGGAATAATCTTTTTTTCATTTATACTTAAAGATTCAATGGTTTTTTCCATAGTTTTTAAAATAATTTCTTTTTTAAAAAAGGTTTGTTTTTTTCAAATAGATTTATAAAATATTTTTTACTTAGATTGGGATGAATAAAAGGGGATTGTCGCAAGTTGTTTCAGTGCTTATTCTAATCGTGTTAATTTTGGTTGCAGTTGGGTTGATTTGGTTGGCTGTGAATAGATTTATTATTCAGGGAACTGGAGGGATTAATACGGAAAAATTTACACTTGATTTGAAAATTAAGTCTGCTACGGTTGATATTGAAAATGAATTAGCTACAGTTAAAGTTGTAAGAAATTCAGGGGAAGGAAATTTAACTGGGATTAAATTTATTGTTCGTGATTCTTTTAGTTCAGAGATTTATGATTTCCCTGTTACGAATTTTGTTGAGTTAGTTGAAAGAACTTTTGAATTGAATTTATCTTTGAGGGAAATGTTGGATCCGGAAGACATTCAGGAAATTTCTATTGCTCCTCTTTATATTACTGGTTCAAGTCCTTTAGAGAAATTGGGCCAGGTTACAGATAGTGTTAGTGGGAATTGGAGTATTCGGGAAGAAGAAGTAACTGGAGATGATGGAGAAATCCCTGGGGGAGATGGAAGTTGTGTTGATGATAGTGGTTGTGAAGATGATGAGCTTGAGGGAGAATTATTTTGTAACGAAAATAATCAAGTTATTCAATTAATGACAGATTATTCTTGTAATCCTCTTGGAATTTGTATTTCTTCTCCTGGGACTAATATTAATGAAACTTGTAGTTCTGAAGAAGTTTGTAGTGGAGGACAATGTATTTCTCCAGAGGGATGTGATTTGGATTCAGATTGTGATGGTTTTGATGGATTTTTAGGAATCAAATTTTGTGATCCGAGTACAGGAGGGAATGAGGGTCCTGGTCCTATTCTTCAGATATTTGAAAATTGGAGTTGTGTTGACGAATTGTGTGCTTCGGTTCAAGAGACTCAAATTAGGGAGGTGTGTGATCCAGGACAAATATGTGCTGATCTTACTGGGGATGCAGAATGTTTTATTTCTTATGATTGTACAAGTCATGAGAATTGTGGTCCTGGAGAATACTGTGTTTCTGGATATTGTGAGATAGAATCTTCAAAAAATGAGGGATTTGTTGGTTCTTCTTGGCCCCCTGGACAGAATGTATTTTTTGTTAGTACTTATTTACCTACGGAAATAGGAGATGTTGGATCTGGAGACTATATAATTTTTAAGAATTCTGATGAAAATCGTTGTTTAAGAGTATTGTTTTTTAATCTTCCTGCTGCAGAAGGGGAAGCCTCTTATATTCAATTATCAGATGTTCCAACAAATGTGAGTGCAGGGAATGGATACGAAATCTGGTTAACAGAGAAGAATGGTTGCCCCGAGGAAGAATAAACCTATAAATTTTTTACAGAACTAGTGTGCATTCCTAAAATTAACATTAATGATTTTAAACTTTGAATATCTTTTTTATTTTTTTCTTGAATGAAAATCATTTGAACTTTGTTTTTGTTGCAAAGCATTATGTTTTGTTTTAATCTTGCTAGAATTCTTTCTTTGTTTTTTGAGTTAATTATTTCGTCCAGGGGAATTCCAATTTTTATTTTGTTTTTTTTGGCAATTTTTGCCATGACTTGATTGAAACCCGAATTTCTTTGTTTAGCATAATCTTTTTTGTTTTCAAGTGAAATTAATAATATTTGAATTGGTAGCTTTTCTAAAACTTTTCTGTTAAATTCGTCATCTTCTGAAGTAAAAATTATTTCTTTATCTTTGTTTTTTTTGATTTCTAATTTCAATTTATTGAAATTTTTTTCTGTTAAAATTATTTGTTTCATGTAAAAATTAAGAATTAAGGGTTTTTATATTTTTTACCTCTAAGAAAATTTAATCTTTTATCGTTGTTCCAATAAATCTTTTATTTTTTAAAAAGCTGTTAAGTTCTTCCAACTCTTTTATGATGTAGGTTGGAATCTTTTTTTTCATTATTATCTGAGAAGCTCTTTGATCTAATACAAAATGTTGTCCGGGTTTGAATTTTATTTTTTTAATAATTTTATCGAATTCTTTCCAAGAGATTTTGGGAATGAATTTAGCATCTTTGTATTTGTTGGGATCTTTTGTGTAGAGTCCTTTTACGTTTGTCAAATTTACAAAATTTCCTTTGAATGTTTTGGCCAATATTGCTGCTACTGAATCACTGGTCTGATTTTCTTTGTATTCTAATGCTCCACAAAAAACAATTCCTTGTTTTTTGAGATATTTTTTTACTGTTTTTATTGTATGTGGAACTCCGTATTCTGAATCGTAACCAAAAAAATATGACATGAATCTTGCGTTAGCTCTCGTTGCTGAAATTCCTGCCAAGGATTGTTGATATTCGTTTCCTTTTTCCTGTTTTATTGCAGAGATATATTTTCTTGCTAAACTTCCCCCTCCACAAACAATCACAAAATTAAATTTTTTTTTGTGATGGAGAATTATTTTTTTAAATTTTTTCAAATAAGAATTATTAACTTTGTCTGGGATTATTTGACTTCCTCCGAGACTTAAAACAATCACTTTCTTTTTCATATGGTTATTAATGAAAAATCCTATTTAAGATTTTTCTATTTTATTGTAAATAATTTATCATCATCAACTTTGAATATGTCTAACCTTACTCCGGAATCTATCCAGCCATGGGCGTAATTTAATGCTGCGAAAGCATTAATCCAATCTCCTTTATTTTCAAAGTGTTTTGCGTCGGATAAGTAATTAGAAACCATCTCAATTATTTCTTTTGCGTGATTCTCTTTTCCTTGAATAATGTTTTCTTTAACAATCTGAAATGCTTTTGTTGTGAGACTAAAATATTTTTCTAATTTTTCTTTAGTTATTTCTTTTTGGATTTCCATATCCTTCTTATATTTTTAATTGTTATAAAGTTTATCTAATTCGAAATAATTTTATTTAAGTTGTTTTTAATCTTTTTTAAGAAATGTTTAAATATGGCTTTTTCTTTTATTTTTTGAGGAGAAAATGAAAAAAGGATTTGTAGTTTTTGGAGTTCTAGTAGTTTTATTTTTAGCGACGAGTGTTGTTGCAGAGACTATGAATGTTTCTGGAGAAATTGATTTGCTTGTTCATGATGTTTTAGAATCAAAGGGATTAACTGGCGAAGGAGTGGGAGCAGTAAGAGAAGTCGATTTTAATAATTTGCCGGATAATATTAACATTGACAATATTGATGATACCAATTTGGCACTTTATGAGGTAGATATGGGGCCGGAAGAAAAACCAGTTTATATTGTAACTGCTTCGGAAAGTAAATTTAAAAAAGTTATTTCTAAGTTTTCTAAGAAAATGTTTTTAAGTTTTGGATATTCGGGGGGGATCATAGAATCTACTTATCTGAAAAGTGCAACAGGAGTTTTGGGTGATTTAGATAAAGGTTATGTTATGATGCGAAAGGGAAGTGTTTCTGGAATTTCTACAAATTTGGAAATTCTTGGTGGGGAAGGTGTTGTTGAAATGATTATTTATAAAAATAAAGAAGAAGTTGGATTCAGAAATTCTTTTAATATCGATGGCTCTGGAATATATAATGATTATGATGTGATGTCCGAGGGAATTTTGAATTTCGAACCTGGAGATGTTATTTCAGTTTATGTAAATTTGGAGAAAGATATAAAAGTTAATGATGTTACAACTCTTTTAGAAGTTGCAACTGATTAAAATTGAAAGGAGGTTAAAGATAAAATATGAGACAAATGATGGGTGAAAAGAAAAACAGGAAGGATTTGACTATGAAAATATTAGTTGGAGTTGTTATTGTTTTAGTTTTATTTATTGCGTATTTATTTATAGTGACTCCGCAAATAGATAAATTTAGATATAATAATCAATTAATGGGAGCAAATAGTGTTTGGGGAGATATGATTTCTCAATTACAAGGTCAAGGGTATTATACTCTGGTTGTAGGTAATGAAACATTGGTTTTAGTTCCATACGTTCCTCCTCAAGAAACACAAACTCCTACACAGTAGTTTTTTTTATTTTTTTTATTTTTTTTATTTTTTCTTTTTTAGTGAAAGTTTTAAATAGATATTTTTGTTAAGTTCTTTAGAGATAAATTTATCCAAAAAAAGAATGGCATATAAGAAATATATTGAACGAAATGGGAAGATCTATGGTCCTTATGTTTATCATAGCCGTAGGGTAAATGGAAAAGTTGTTTCAGAATATCGTGGACCTAAAGCAGGAAATTCTGAAAAAAAGTTTTTATTTAAGAAGATTTTTTTTGGGGCGCTTTTTTTAATTGTTGTTGCTTTGGCTTTGATTTTTTTAAAAAATTCCTTTACTGGAAAATTGGTTTTGGATTTTGAACAAGAAGATTCAAATGGTTCTGAAGGCAATATTCATTTGGTTTTTAGTGGAGGGGAATTGATTCCCGCAGATACTCAAATAATTTTGGAAAATGGAGGGAATAGTTATCAATATTCTTTGAGTGACTTTGTTGAAGAAGAACAAATTATGGGGGATTATTATGTTGATGGCTTAGATGTTGTTGGAGAAGGGATTGGTTTTGGTTTGATTGGATCTGTTGAAGAAATTGTTCCTGTATTTTTCAAATTAGAGATAAAGGATTTAGAAACATCTGGAGAGGAAGTAGAAGATGATTTGGAAGAGAACGTCTCTGAGGAAGTTTCTGAAGAGAATTTGACGAGGTTAGAGGAAGAGACTGTTGTTGAAGAAGCTTTGGAAAATCAGAATGAGGAATTATTGGAAGAACCTTTGGAAGAATCAGTTGAAGGAGTTCTGGGGGAAATCGAGGAAGAACTTCAAGAAGAAGTTGAAGAAGAATTGGTTGAGGAAATCGAAGAAAAATCAGAGGAAGAAGTCCTGGTGGAAACGGAAAAAGAAATTGGGGGAGGATTAACTATGACGGGGAATGTTGTTCGAGGTATTGGTGGGTTATTTTCAAATATTTTAACTGGAAATGTTGTTAAGGAAAATTTAATTATTCAGGGAGATGTTTCAAAAGGGGGAGAATTTAAACAAAATATTTTTGAGGGGAAAGTAGTAGAAATAGTTCCTGGAAGTGTTATTGCTGAAGAAAAAGAATTGGAGGAGAGTGTTTTAAATTTGGATGTTAAAGGTAATCAAGTTGTTGTTACAACCGAGTATTCAACTGTGGAAGAAGGTTTTGGAGAATATTATCTGGGAGATGAAGAATTAGAGATAGTTATTCCGCTGTATTCTTTAAATATTTCTTTTGTTGAAGGGCCCATAACTATTCGAGGAGTTTATGGAGAAATTGATGTTTTTTTCTATGAAGGAGAAATACAAGAAAATGTTTCAATAATCAATGAAACTGAAATTATTAATGGTAGCTTAGTTAATATTACTGGAGAAAATGCATCTTTGAATGTTACTAATGGAACTATTTTTAATGGAACGATTTCTCTTGAAATTAATTTGAGTGAAGATGAATCTCTTATTTTGATGAAAAAATTTGGCACTACCGAAGTTAGTACTTCTGTAAAAAAATACAGGGATAAATTTTTGGTGGAATTGAAAATTGGTCAATTTTCTTTGAAACATTATTATTCTAATTCTCTAACTAAGGAAAATTTGAAATTTGAAATTGAGAAAGATAAAATAATTTGGCTCAAAGATCTTGCCAGAGAATTTGGAAGAGAAGAAATTATTTCTGAAGATTTTGTTTTGTAATTTTATCTCCTCGGAGGAGGCATACCTATTGGCTTTGGAGGAGCATTGTCAATTTTTTGAATTAAAAAAGTGGGACTTATTGTTCCTGAAATCATTGCAGTAAAAATTAATTTTCCGTATGCTGCTTTGAAGAGCCCTTCATTTTTTGGAATTTTTGCTGAGAAAGAAAATATGTCTATTATTTCATTTATCTCTTCTTTTGAAAGAACTATTCCCGTTGGTTTTTTTCCCATCCTTCCCGAGACAATTATTTTTTCTCCTTCTCCAGAACATTCAATATTTTTTACATTGGGATCTTGAATTAAACTATTTAATTTTTTTAGATCAATTTGTTTTTCTATTGCCAACGGAGAGATATGTTGGAGTCTTGGAGGAAGTGGATGATCTTTTATTTGTAATCTTCTTTTTGGGATTTTTGGAACTTGTGGAATTTCTTGAAAACTTGGTTTAAAATATCTTTCTCTTGGAGGGGGAAGGATGCTTTTTTCTAGAAATATCTCTTCGATTATTTTTTTTGGTTCTAATTTTTTAGGTTTCTTTGAAAGTATTAATCGTACTTCTTTTTTAATATCAATTATTTTTGGAAGAGGTTTTTGTTTTTTATATGTTGGATGGTAACCATTTTCTCTTTGTAAAATTTCTTCTAATTTGTACATTTCTGCAGAACTAGTATTTCTTATTAATGCTCGGGTAAAATTTAATAGAAATTTTTCCCTTTCTTCAAGAGAGGTTGTTTTTAACATTTTAAAAAGATTCAAATGGTTTATTTTCTGGATTTTCTATCACTCGAATTTTGGAATTTATTGGGGAGGTTTGATTTTGGGGGATTGCTGTAGGTGTTTGAGGATAACCAAGTGATTCGGTCATTTTTTCTGGAATAGGAATTTCTTTTGTTTGAGCAATTATTTCTGTTTTTGGTCTTGAACCAATTGAATATTCTACTTTTGGATTTTCAGCTGTTTCATGCATTAGTGTTAATCCTTTTGCAATTAATTTATTTTGATTTAATAATGCGTCTAATTTTGTAGTCAATTCTTTAGATTCTCTTCTTTCATCATTATTTATGAAATCTTTTTTAACGACAGTTTTTGCTGATTCTTCAAAAAGATATAGTAAATCAGATATTTGGTTTGATAAATTTTCAAAATTTGTTGAAAAATTTGACATAACTTTTTGCAATGCAACAAAATTTTCAACTAACATCATTTCTGTTTTTTCAGATCTAGAAGGAGCTCTTCTTTTTGCTGCTTTTTTTCTTGTGTGTCTTTTTCTAGCAACTTTTTTTGATGAGGTCTTTTTTTTACCAATTGTTTTGGTAATCACTTCTTTTTTTATTGTCACTTCTTTTGTCATGTGTTTTAAATGAGAAAGATATTTATAAAGTTTCCTTCAAGAAGAGTCTCTCTTAAAAAATTCCTAGGGGATCTTTATTTTCTTTGTTTTCAAATTTATCTTCAACAAATTTTTCTGTTACTTATTCTTCTTTTTTATCTTCATCTGATTTTTTTTTTATTTTTTCT
>CAZFLO010000021.1:0-12458 GCA_964519005.1 Candidatus Woesearchaeota archaeon | reverse complement strand
CATTTGAAAAAGTATATAAAACATCATCCATGAATAAACTTCTTTGAACATTCTTGTTCCTGTAAAAGTAATATCCACTTTTATCCTCAACTTCGTCTTCATCATAATGAGTAATTCCGCCTTGAAAATCAAAACCCTTTTCCAAATCAATTTTGTAAACATAAGCTCCTTGGAAAACAAAATTACCATAAGAGTTTCCTTGAGAAGGTTTTCCTTCAATTTCTGCAAGAGTTATTGGCAAAGTTAACAATCCCTTTTCTCGATCAAACAAGAATGCTTTATGATTATTCAAAGCTTCAGATTGAGTCCCCCGATCCCCTATAACTACTTTATGCATCTCAATTGGGTTCTCAACATCACTCACGTCAAAGATAGCCATTTTTACTCCCTGATACCAAACAAAATTATTACTTCCCCAACCTTCTCCTTCAAGAGCTTCAACCGTATCTTTCCCAATTCCAATTATGTGGGTTTCGTCATACGGATGCAAATAATCAGAATAACCAGGAATTTTCAATTTTCCTAAAACATCCGGATTTTCAGGATCAGCCAAATCTATAACAAATAAAGGATCAACTTTCTTAAAAGTCACAACGTATCCTCTCTTTCCCATAAATCTAACTGAATAAATCTTCTCCCCTGGAGCCAGATCTTCCAACTCTCCAACAATATTCAAATCTTCATCTAAAACATAAACATTATTCATTGAGGGGTTTTCGTCATTCCAAACTTCTCCAATGGTTGTGGCAATCCTAAAATTATTCTCAAATTCATCCATTGAAAATTGATTCAAAATATGCCCAGGAACTTGCCCGCTAGCAACAAATTCAATCTCTTCTTTGTTAATAGAAATTTTATTAATATTAGTTTTCTCTTCATCAATATTCAACTTCCCTTCAAGCCATTTAGAATATTCCGTGAAAGTTGTATAAATGTTATTTTGAGAAACATAAATATTTTGAGTATTCCCAGTTAACATAACTTTTTCACTAGTTGACCCATCACCAATATCTATTGCCAAAACAATTGTATATTGGAACCCATAGTCTTCAACATCTTCATAATAAATTTGATTAGGTTCAATAATTTCCATATTTCCATTTCTATCTATAGATGGCAAAACAACGTTTCCATAAACTCCTTCGTTTGTAATAATATAAACATAATCTCCAATCATTCTAGAACCAAAGTAATTCCCAGTAACAGAAATTTCATCTTCTAATTTGGGATTTTCTTTATCTGTTATGTCATAAATATTTGCAAAAGTTCTTTGTTCTTTGTAACTTGGGGGAACAATACAATCAAATTCAGCACATTCAGATTCCAAATAAGGAACTTGAGAATACTCACTTGAAAACACGATTAGTTTATTCCCGTTAATGAATATTTCTTGAGGAGCTTTTTCCAAAAATTCTATTTCAGAAAGAATCTTCATGTCATCAGCCGGATAAGCTTCGACAATAACAATCTTATTTCCGGATACAACATAAATGTATTGGCCATCATTCTTTATTATGTCAGCCTCGTCAACACCTTCAACTTGGATGTTTGTCGTTGAGTAATCGCTTGCCCCGCCAGAAGTTCCAGATTCAAGAGTACCAGTAGATCTAGAGACTCCTATCATTCCAAAATCCATAAATTGATTATGACTCAATTGATTATTCTCAACAAAATTTTTCATATCTTTAATAGATTCAAAAGTTGAAAAGGGCGAATTTTCTTGAGATTCGTAATTAAATAAAACCAATGCCGAAGAAATCAAAGCTACTATTAATAGAGTCATGGGAATTATTGTTTTCAAACTATTCATATCTGGTTTTATCTTTTTGGGCGAAATAACAATATGTTTCTCTGCAGGATTATACAAATCAATTTTTTTCCCTCTCCGGCTCCAAAAAAACTTTTTAGATTTTTCAATTAAACCAGTTTTCAAAAGTTTTTTCAAATTGTATTCAACAGTATTCATGGGAATTTTCAAATCCTTAGAAATATCTTCTTCACTCCGATTTGGGTTATCAGCCAAGTAGTCAATTATTCTTTTGCAGGTCTTGTTGCCAATGGCTTCAGCAATCTTTTTGGATCGCTCATCATCCATGTCCATCAAAATGAATTTGTTACTCATAAAAAAAATAAATAAAACTACTATATAAATAAAGCGAATAGTTCAATTTCGTTTGAAGTTATTGAATTAATTTCTGTTCCCATTAATCAATAATAACAATAATTATAAAGGATTTTTATTTTCAAAAATAATGAAAGATTATTATTTAGAAGATATAACGAGATTAAAAGGTCAACCAAAAAGAACAATTTCTGATTATGCTGAGGAAAACGGAATTTTAGTTCCAAAGAGATTTAATAGTTTAAATGAAGCTAGAAAATCTGGAAAAGAAATTTTTATGAGGAGTGAACACTCTCAAGAATATGCCGGAATGTCTGGATTATTAAGTAGTTTTAGTTTAGATTTGGGCATAATAGTCCCTGCTGGAATAAAAACAATGAAAAAGTTAGTTGAGGAATATTTCAATTCATTAGAAGAAAAATATGGGAAAAATGGCATCCATCAATCATATTCTGAATATTTTAATTTAGACATAGAAAAATTCAAGGAAGAAGTTTCATTTTCTATTTGGGAGAAATTAGGTGGGACTAATCGGTTAGTTGTTGCAGATTCAGCAATTCCAAATAGATATCACGTTACTGCAGAGAGGAGAGGAAAGACCTTGAGAGACTCACTTTTAAGCTACACTATTTTTGAAAATGGAAAAATAGAGAAAGAGTTTGAGGGACTGGGGCTATCAAAATTATCTCCGGAAATGAGAGAAGATTTACACAATTTAATTAATACATATGAAAGAGTCAGAAACTTGAAAAATTTTGATCCAAATCACGGTCCAATGATGGAATTTCAAACAGTTGAAAATAAAAACTATTTTTTACAATATCATCGAGGAAGAAATTTTGAGGAAGCAGATTTTGTTCTAGATCGTAAAAAAGAAAAGGGAGAAATAGAAGTTCCTTTTGTTCGAGGGAAAACCTCTCCAGAAGGAATGGATTGCAAAGTCACAGCATATTATTTTTACGGGAAGGGGTATTCTGATTGGAAAATAGAAGGAGAAGACGGTTCATGGGATACACATTATAACCATATTTTTTCAGAAGACCAAGTAAGAAAAAGAAAAATCCAAATGATTAATCCAGAAAAAAAATCTCATCTTCTTGAGTTAGGGAGTGTTTGTGAAAGACATAGTTCAAGATCAAAATTATTTAAACCACAAGTTTCCATCATCCAAAATCTTGAAGATTTATTTGTTCCCGGTGAAACCCTGGAAAAATTTTATGAACAAACAAAAAAAGGTCATAACTCATTTATGAATTTGCATGTTGTTGCAGATGGTAGAAAAGCCTACGTCAAAAGAATCTAATAACCCAATCTTTGTTTTTTCTCAAGAACCTCAACCTTTTGTTTAAGTTGATAAATTTCATTTTCCATATCTTCCATTTTGGAAGTCATATCCATTAATCTTTTTGCCAATTTACTTCTTTTTTCGTCAGAATTCTCGGTTTCAAGAGGAGGAGAAGTAGAAACAGAACCCGTGCTTTCATTAGCAGAATTCCCTCCACCAAAAAAGCCAAAAAACCCCCCATTAGAATTTCCAGTTTTTGCAGGAGTCTTTTCTTCAATTGATTCGGAAACATTAGATTTAAAATTTTCAATACGATCTTGTTGTTTTTTCATATGCCCAGATAAATCAACATAATCCTTTCCTTTTTTTCTCCAAACAACCATAAATAAACAAAAGAAACATTATTTTTAAGGATGTTGGTAATGTGGTATCTTTGATAGCCATAAAGAAAATTCGGCAAGTAGATTATAATCTCATAAACTCAGCTGTTTATTTAAATACAGTTATGTTCGCTAGCGCAGCGGATAATCTAATTTCTTAATTCTGAGGCATTATGCAAATAAGGTCATCCCTGTGAAACGAAGTGAAGCTATTTTTACATAAAAAATAAAATATTAACCTTCAAATTATAAAAAGTCATTAGAAATACTCCAATGCAAACGTTTTTTAAATTCAAATCTCTATTTTATACAATGAGCAAGATAAAAACTATATCTGAAATAATAAAAGAAGTGATTGGTAAAGACGCTTTGTCAGAACACAAATTAGTTTACGATTCCCCAACCGAAACTTTAGAACCAATTTATTTTTTCATTCTAGATTTAATGAATGAATTCGGATTAGCCCCAGAAAAACTTGTAGATAATTTTGTTTCAAGTCCAGGTTCACAACATTTTGGAGACATGGGTCAAAGGTCATCAATAATGCAACAACAAGGTTCAAAACTTTTGATGGACATAAATACCGTTTTACGAAGCGTGTTAAATTTAATTTATGATTTAAGGGAATTCAAAATAAGATTACAATCTTACAAGGATTTACACGACCCGTCAAAAAAAGAAGCTGCAACACTTTCTTTAAAACAATTATGGATGGATAAAGTAGACATTCAAAAAGGAAATTCCTCGATTAAAGCAATGGCTTTGGGACAAGCAGGTTTTAACACTTTAATCGACGCATTTTTGGTAGCCCAAGACGCCCAAGACGTAGATAAACAAGATTTAAATGAAATAGTCAAAAGAATATTGGAACCACGAATTCATGAATTTAATGTTTGGTTAACCCAGTCGGAAGGCGAATTACAAAAAAGATATGAAATAGAAAAAACCTATTTGAAAAGCCAAGTGAATTCATTAAAGATTTATTCTCGTTGGGCAAAACCCTACATGAAAGCAGCCCAAGACTTAGAAATGTCCGATTCCGGAAGAAATCCAGCATTAGTAAAAATGTTTAATTCACTATTATTAGAATTAACTTTGCTGGGGAAACAAAAAGCAGATTCCGATTATCCAAATAAAAATTATTCTCCAAAAAGAAAAGTTTTCAAATGCGTTTTAGTTGATTTTGTTTTTAGAGGAATTCCAAACAGAACGCAACAGGGATTCGTCGTAGGTGGAAGAGCAGAAATAACTTTCAGGGCATATGTATTAAATGAAGAAGAAATCAACAAACTTGAAGAAGAACTAAAAAATTCAGATTTAAATTCCGCACTCGATTTAATTGAAGGAGCAACAGAAGAAAGTTTAGGACATTTGCAAGAAGACATTGATTATTTTTTAAAAGAAGATGAAGAAGAAAAAACTGTGACAAAAAAACAAGTAGATTCTTCAAATCCTTTCTTAGCCTTGATTGGCGCATATGATGAAAAAGCACCAAAGAAAGAAACAAAAAATAAGGAAAGAGTAATAAAAATGACGGTAAAAGATAAATGGGTAGAAAAAAACTTTGTCATAAAAAATGCAACTAAAGAAGCAAAAGATTCCGCATTCACAATTTTTGAAATTTATAAAAAAGCGCATGGAATGCCCTCGTTCCCAAGTTATACTTAATTTTTAAAAATTTTTATTCCCCCAAATATCCGCCTTTCTGCAAATCCCAAAGCTTAGAATATTCTCCACCCTTCTTAATTAATTCTTCATGGTTTCCTTCTTCAACAATTTTCCCATTATCCAAAACAATAATTCTATCAGCATTCATAATGGTTGAAAGTCTGTGTGCAATAATAATTGAAGTTCTTCCTTCCAAAAGTTTATGGAGTGCTCTTTGAATTTCATTCTCCGTTCTAGAATCAAGTGCAGAAGTCGCTTCATCCAAAATCAAAATTTTCTTATTCGCTAAAATTGCTCGAGCAACAGAAACTCTTTGTTTTTCCCCACCAGACAATTTAACTCCTCTTTCCCCCACAATAGTTTTCTCTTTCTTTGGAAAATTATCAATCACTTTGTCCAATTGCGATAATTTTATTGCATTCAAAACTTCTTTTTCAGTAGCAGAAGGATTTGAAAATCTAATATTATTATAAATAGTGTCATCAAACAAAATACATTCTTGCGGAACAATTCCAGTTTCTCCACGAACACTTTTTTGTTTAAAATTTTTAATATTCTTCCCATCAATTAATATTTGTCCTGAATCAACATCATAAAATCTATTAAATAATTTTATCAAAGAAGTTTTCCCACAACCTGAATGCCCAACCAAAGCAATCTTTTCATTAGGTTTAATTTTCAAATTAAAATTATTGAAAATTTTCTTCTTGTCATCATAACCAAAACTAACATTTTCAAATTCTATTTCTCCATATTTAATTTTCAAATCTTTAGCCCCAGGTATATCTTTTATTTCATTTGTTTCCTTCCCGTACTCAAATAAATCTTGCAGATCAGCCATAGAACGATAATAATTCCTTATCCCATAAACAAATCTGAATAAATTTCCTGAAACATTTCCATACAAAGCATAAATGAAAACAATGGTCCCAAGAGTAATGTCTCCTGCTAAAAATTCTTTGATTGGAAAATACAACAAAGCCAAAGTACCCACGCCCAAAATAAATGTTTGACCCAAACTTAGTTTAGAAAAATAGTTCCAATATTTATGATTAAATTTACGAGTGTTTTCAGTTAATTGGGCAAAACGAGAATTAATTCTCCCTTCTTTTCCAAAATATTTTATGGATTCAACATTTGTGAAAACATCTGCGACAAATGCACTCTCTCGATCTTTTGAAGTATTCCAATCCACTTGAATCGGTTTTTGCAAATTTTGAATATAGACACTATAACCAACGAATATAATAACAACTATTGCAAGAACAATTGCAGGAATAGTGGTAAATGCCAAAACGGAAATAAATACCATCAAAAATTGAAGTATCAAAGGCCCCGCTTGAAAAACAATTAAATCCGTGATTCCTTCAATTGCTCCCGCTCCCCGATTTAGTCGAGAAATCAACGAGCCAGTTTTATGATCTGAATGAAATTTATGTGATAATTCCAAAATATGAGAAAAATATTTTCTTTTCAAATCAAGAATTAATTTAGGTTCAATCACGGTCATAAGATATGAATTAGCCCAACTACCAACAGTTCTTACAATAACAATTCCCAAATAAATAATAGCGATAACAATAAGAACCTGAATAAACACGCTTTGGGCAAGGGTTCCACCAATAAATTTTTCTGCATCATCAATAAATCTTTTATATAAAAATTTATCCGCAACAAAAAAAGCTTCTGTTATCAAAACAGCAATAAGCATCATAACAAACAAAAATTTATGCTTCGCTACAAAACTAAAATATTCTTTCAAATTATATTTGAAATCAATTTTCTTTTTTCCACGGCCCACCATAAAACACCAAACAAAATTAAATTTATAAACTTTGTTTAGAAAAACCTTAAATAATTCGCTTTAATCTAAATTTTATGAAAGAAGAAGATTTTACAAAAGATCTGGAAGATATCCCAGAAGATGAAGAAGAAACCGACAAAGAAACAGATGAAGAAGAATCGGCAGAGGATTTAGAAGAGTTATTATCTGAGGATGAAAAAACAACGGATGAAACAATTAGAATAAAATCGGATTATCTAAATAGATTTCTAGCTAATCCTTGGAGAAATGTTCAAGAAGAAAAACCAGAAATTACCCCTATAATGAATTTAGAGACTGATTTGCCAGAAGAAACAAAAAAAGAAGAAGAAGATGAAGAAGAGAATAAAATTGAATATGAATTGTTTAAGGAAGAAGAAACTGGAGAAAAGTATGTTAATCTCACAACAGAAACAGAAATTTACGATGAAAAATTAAGTGAAGGGGAAAGGATGTTAGAAAAGCAAAAAAAACTTTACGATTCCCCAAAAAAAGTAAGAAAAGAAATCAATCGTGAAAAAGATAGCATCAAATATGTAAAAGTTGAAGATACAATTAGAACAGATTATTTATCCAAAAAGAAATTTGGAAATTAATTATTTTATTATAATAGTTAGTTCTCTATTTTGTGTTGTAGCTCAATTTATGTTCTGCAGCGCAACGGATAATTAAATTACCAATCCTCTTTTTTTACGTTCATTTTTCCCATAGTTTACATTAATTCAATATTTTCGCCAGTAATGATAATCAAATTTCCCAATATTCCCCTCGTCTTTTTTCCCACATCAATACTTTAATAAATAATATAATCTTATTTCTTCCATGGCAAGTGGTGGTTATACAGTTGAAAATATCTATGAGCCCGGAGCTTCTTCTTTCACACCTTCTTCAGATGGACATTATCTTGGAAAACAAAATTTAATTTCTGCAGGACAAATGGGAATGCATACTGATCCTAGAACTGCAAATCAATTAAACGAATTAAGTACAAAATTAAACGTTGGAACAAAACTAATGGAAATAGGGACAATGGACATGCCAACATTTGATACAATCCCTCAAGAGCATTGGCATGAAATGAGAAGAAAAGCAAAATTCGCTGGAGCAAAAGTTTCTTTGCATGCTCCAATTCAGGGAACAGACCCCGCAGGTTTTGGCCAGCAAGGCTGGGAAGAATCAAATAGGGAACTAGTTGAAAGGCAACTAATAGACGTAATGGATAAGGCTGCAATAATAGATAAAGACGGTAACATGCCGGTAACAATTCATGGTTCAAATACTTCTGGTTCAACTTTCAAAATGATTGATGGAGAAAAAAAATATGATTTAATGGTCGCAGTTGACAGAGAAACTGGCCAATTAGCTCCAGCAAAAGAAGAAATAAAATATTATCCAGCAATGGGGGAAAGAGGAGAAGTGATGGAAAAACCATTTAGTCCAGAAGCACAATTGGAGGCAATGAACAATACGAAATGGGATGATACATTAACAAAAATTGAATTTCAAAGAGAAAATGCAGATAAAATTCTTCATACAGTAAATCCAATTTTTAATCAGCCCTATCTTGAGGTTGCAACAAACCAAAAAAGTTTTCAGGAACTGAGAGGAGTAGAGCGTGAAGAAGTGAAAAAATTAATGACTGCAAATATGCACATTGGAGAAGCAGAAAGAGAAATGCGTGCAGCATTTAGCAAAGCATATAAATTTGCACAAGAAGATGGAAATAAAGAATATGTTCAATATTTAGATGCTCTTTCAAAAAATTATTCCGAACAAATTGGATATAAGGAAGGGAAACCAACAGCAGCTTCTTTCAATCCTGCAGTCCAAGCCGATGCTATTTTTAACATGGTTGATGGGCTAAAACCCAAGCATTACCAGGGACTAAAACCTTTTCAACCAAAATTATTTGAAACTATGGAAGATTTTTCAATTAAGAAAGGTTCAGAAACCTTTGCAAATGTTGCAATGCATTCTTATGAGAAACATGGGAAAGGCGCACCAGTTGTTTCAATTGAGAATTTGTATCAAGGAATGGGATTCAGTCAAGGAGAAGATTTGAAAAATTTGGTAGAAAAAAGTCAAGAAAGGTTTACCAATCAATTAAAAGAACAAAAAAATATGTCTCAACAAGAAGCAGAAAAAATTGCTAATAAATTGATCGGAGTAACTTTCGATGTTGGCCATTTGAATGTTTCTAAATCAAAAGGATTTACAGATGAGAACTTAGTTAAAGAGGCCGAAGAAATAAAAAAACATATTAAACATGTTCACATCACAGATAACTTTGGATACTCAGACACACATCTTCCAATAGGAATGGGAAATGTCCCAGTAAAAGAACTTTTAGAGGCAATTGGCGAAGAAGGAGCAAAAGCAAGAAAAATAAATGAGGTGGGGGGGTGGTATCAACATTTCAAAACAAATCCTTTCGTCCAGTTACTTGAAGCGACTGGTTCTCAAATTTACTCTTCGGGAACAGGTCCAGGTTGGCAACAAGCAGGAGGTTTTCAACAAAGTTACATGGAAGGTTACGGACAAATGCTTCCTACAACACATTACACAATGTTCGGTGCAGGATTTTCGCAATTACCCGCAAGCCTAGGAGGTTCAGTAGGACAAGGTGGCGGGGGAAGAATGGGTGGAGGAGATTTTTAAAATTAAATTTTTACCGAACTTTTAAAAACCTAAATCACATTAATAAAATATAAAAAGATGGTTGCAAAAAAGAAAATTACTAAAAAAGTTTCTAAAAAGAAAACTAAAGTTGTTCATAAAAAGAAAACTTCTCTAACTCTTAAACAAAAGGCAAAGAAAAAAACAATAGCAGAAGAAAAAAAATACCCGACTTTAAATTTAAAAACGGATCATGAAATAGCAACAGACTTTTCAGTTAAAGTTTACAAAAAATTTGACAAAATTATAAAATCAATAGTTCTTTTTGGATCTGTACCAAAACAAAAAATAACATCAAAATCTGATGTGGATATAATAATCCTTATTGATGACATTGCAATTAATTGGGATATGGAATTGACAGCTTGGTATAGGGAAGAATTAGATAAAATTTTACAGACAAATCCCTACAATGGATTAATCCACATAAATACAATAAAACTAAGCACTTGGTGGGATGATTTGATGAAGGGAGATCCCGTAGTTTTGAATATAATTAGAAGTGGAGTTACAATTTTAGATCATGCAGGATTCATTGATCCTTTGAAATATTTAATGGTTAAAGGAAAAATAAAAGGAACTCCCGAGGCAATTTTCCAATGTCTTCAAAGAGCACCAGGACATCTTGCAAGAAGTAAGGCAGCAGAATTGTCAGCAATGGAAGGAGTTTATTGGTCGATGGTTGATGCTGCACATGGAGCATTAATTGCAGTTGGAGCTTTTCCCCCTTCTCCAGAACATGTAATGGCAGATTTGAAAGAATCATTTGTGGATAGAGGACTCTTGAAAATGAAATATGTTTTATGGTATCGAGACATGTATAATTTACATAAAAAAATTGATCACAGAGAAATAGCTCATTTAAGAGGAATCGAAATTGAACAATGGCAAAAACGTGCTGAAGAATTCCTAGATGTTATGATAAAATTAATTCAAAAAATTCTCGATTCTTCTAAAAAATAAATTTAAATTTTTGTAATTTAATATTCTCCTCTAAACAATTATTGCATAGATAATTCAATTCTTTAACGAAGAAATTTTAATTTGCATCTAGCAATCAAAATTTCGTGAGTGTATGCCTCCCACATTCTAAAAAGTCAAAATCTCCAAGACCTTATCTCAGAGATAAAATTATAAAAAAATAAAAAAAATTTAAGCCGCTAAAGCTCTTCGCTTGTTTTCTTCGAGAATCTTTTGAACAAGACCGTCTCTTTTAAAACCAGCAATACTTGCTTTATTTGTTGCAGTAAAAGCTCCTTCTCCAGACTCAATCAAACCCAAATGATTTTGGTAATGAATCGCTTCTTCTTGTGCAGCAAGTTTTTCCTCATCAGTAGAACTTTTCTTTTTCAATATGTACATAGCTCCATTTAACTTATCTTCTATGTCGGAAAGAGCTAATTTGCCTATTTCTCCGATATCTTCACTAGTCCCAAGAGCCTCCATGTAATCATTCATGGTTGAATCTCCAACAATTTCAGCATATTTTTCTTTTAGAAAGTCAGTAGCTTTATGAATACCTTGTTCATACATAAAAGCCTTATCATGAATAGATCCTTCTTCTCCAAATTGAGCTATAGCATAAGATGCTCCAACTTTATCTCGGTTTTTCAATAATTCTTCTGAAACCATTCCCCAAGAATATTTCTTTAAAGCTTCCTTATCAATTATGTGTTTTGTTTCTGCCATTTTTTTATTATATTTATCCTCCCTTGTCACTTCTTTTTTGAGCGATAAAATCGCTCGTTTTAAGTTTAAGGTTATACTAAATATAGCTATTCAAACTATATAAAGCTTTCTATCTGTTGTCCCAGAGAAATAGTAACAAATTAAAGCTTTGGTTCGCCTTCAATCTTTTCATAATCAATTCTAATTTGTCCAGGTAATTTTGCCTTCGTTTGTTTCACAACTTTTCTTGCAAAAGCAACATGTCTTTTTTCCCCAAGAGCAATAACAAATATTCTCGCTTCCGGTTTCAAAAGAACTGCCTTTCCAATTGATTTACCAAAAGATAACTGCATTCCCGAAGACATACGGTCCGCTCCTGCACCTGTAAGCATTCTATGTTCTCTTTGAATATGATGGGGAAATGGCACAACTTCAAACATGTAATTTCCAACCGTTTCTTTATCTAATTTTTTATTAATGAACTGTCTACAAGCTTCCATAGCATTATGTCTTATTTGAATGTTCTCTTTAGAAACAACAGTCAAAATATGTGGCAATTTACCCTGCCTATACAAAGTAGTTTTACCCATAGAAAATTTTACAATCTTCTGGGGGGGAACAACCTTAATGAAAGATTTTTGTCTCCTCTTAGAAATTCTAGTAAACGGAGTAACTTTTCTCTTTGAATATGAATTTGCTTTTCTTAACCCTACCATTTTATTCTATTTTTACCTCAGTTGTGACCGATTGTCCAGGTAAACCCTTTTCAAAAATAGCCCTAACAACACCTTTATTTCCATGAGCTCCAGAAATTTTACCTTTGATTATTTTTCCAGC
>CAZFLO010000020.1:0-12691 GCA_964519005.1 Candidatus Woesearchaeota archaeon | reverse complement strand
CGAGGCATTCTCTTCACATCCGTATCATTAATAATTACAAAAACATCAACATCGCTAGTTTTTACAGCATCTCCCCGAACTAAACTTCCACCAATAACATAACTTACAACATATTTCTCGAACTTTTGCAAAACCAAAGATTTGTGAATTTCAGCAACACGCAATGCACCCAAAATTCCGTCGTCATAAAGAGGATAACTCATTGCAATCGCACCAGACAAATCAAATTTTTGATCAAAACAAATTTCCCAAACCTCGGCCAAAGGAGTCACATGAAGCCAAATCTTCTCTTTTTGTTTTTCAATTTCTTTTAATATCTCTTCCTTCATTTTAGGAATTTCTTTAATTTTCTCATCTGGAATAAGAATTTGCAAATGAACCTGATCTTTCGATTCAGGTGGAACTTCTTCTTCCTCAATAAACTTTGGAATAGATTGCGGAGGCAAGATGCCAATTGCTTTAACAAATTTATACTTTTTAACAACAAAATCTTTCAATTTCTCAAGATCCTTCTTCGTTTTTTCAAACTTTTTCTTAGCTTCTTCAGGATTATTTTGTTTAGGAACTACTGATTTAGAATAATTGTTATTATTACTATTATTGCTCAAATCCATTCCAGGAATAGATTGATTCGGTGTTACCATGCTCTGAAAACAACTTAATTCTTTATAAAGTTTTTCAGAGAAGATTTAGGAAACGTTATCCCCCGAATAAAAATTATCTTTTACCATAAATATTGAAGAAAGGATCCTCTCCTTCAGATTTCATAACATCAATTGCAAGAGCCGTATATCCTTCTGAAAATTTCCTTTCCAAAATAGTAGCCAATTTCAGATATTCAAGAGAATATTTGGGATTAATTTCTGAAGGTTCCCCTGTTGGAATCTCCAAGCCAAAACCCACAATTCTTTCAAATCCTTCTTTTTCTAAAATCTCTTTTAATTTGCTTTCTTCCATAAACTCCTCAAGTTAAACTAGTTTAAAATAATTATTGTATTTCAGAATAATCTACTCAAGGCAAAAAATATTAATGAGGATATAAAATTGGGGGGAATAATAAATAAATTCTCACGCCGGGAGTTGAGAAAAAAACAACCCTCTGGGGAGCCAAAAAATAAAATAAAAAAGTTATTAATCTGAAAAATGGGCCTGCAAGAAATCTAGGTGTAAACAATATTAATCGGAATATAAAATTGGGGAGAGAAATAATAAATAAATTCCGACGTGAGCGTAAACTCAAATATAATATATTTTAAAAAATTATTAATATTAAATAAAGATGAAATTCTCTTTATCCATATTTCAATATAATCTATTATCTTCTGTTATCTTCTATTAAAGTTATATGGAGAATAGAATTTCTTGGAATATACTGGTCTCTACTACCTTCATCCATATATTTTCCATAGTGACTAGCTATGATTATTTCCTCTGATTTTAGATAATTTAATATTTCATTTTTACAAGTTAAATTGGGAGATACTTGATTACAATCAAAGCTATCCACTCCGCCACCCACCATTATTTCTAATCTTTTTACCATGATACAATTAGAATATTATAGATATATAAAATGTTTTGAAAATAATTCCTTAAAAACATAATATTTAAATAGTTAATTGGTCTTTTATGTAAAATGGCCTTAGATGTTAAAGATAAAAAAATATTACAGGAATTAGATTTTAATGCAAGGCAGACTCTTAGCCAATTATCAAAAAAAGTAAAGCTTAGCAGAGATATCGTAAATTATAGAATAAATAAGCTTGAGAAAGAAGGATATATTAAAGGTTATCAAACAATTGTGAATTTCTCTAAATTAGGTTACTTGACAATTAGGTTCCATTTAAAATTTATTGATATTTCTCCCAAAATAGAGAAAAATCTTATTGCATTTCTTTTAAAAAAAGAAAACATACTTCTTGTTTCTAGAACAAAAGGAGATTTTGATTTGTCTTTTGTAATTCAGATAAAGGATTTATTTGAATTAAACAATTTTGAAATAGAATTTAATAGTTTATTTAACAAATATATTAAAAGTAGGGAATTAGGAATTTACCTAGAAATATATCATTTTCAAAGAAGCTATTTACTAAATGAAAAAAATAAAATAAATAATCAGAAAATAATTAAATTAGAAAAAGACACCAATAAAATAGATCAAAATGATTTGAAAATATTAAAGATACTTTCTAAAAATGCAAGAACGCCCCTAGTTAAAATTTCCAATAAACTTAATATGAATGCCTCCACTGTTGCAAATAAAATCAAAAAATTAGAAAAAGATAAAATTATCTTAGGATATAAATTACTGTTTGGATTTGATAAAATAAATTTTTCATATTTTAAAATTGATTTTATATTAAGAGACATATCCCTCCGAGAAAATTTGATTAATTATTGTAAAAATAATCCATACATTATTTATGCAGGTTGGGTATCTGGGGGAGTTGATTTAGAAATATATTTAGAAATAGAAAATGCCCAAAAACTTTTAGAACTTATTGAAAAAATGAGAAATTTATTCCCAGGAATAAGAGAATGGGGTTATACTTCTTTTGAAACTTATGACAAATTTAATTATTTATAATTAAATATTCTCTGTTTGGGCGTTGTATAATATCAAAAACAGGGCCATCGACAGGACGAACAACTCTGACTTTTTCAAATAAACTTTCAGTTTAAAGAAAAATTCACGGGTTGAGAGCAGAACCAAGAAGCAGGTGAGATTCAAAACATGGGCCCGACAGGAATCGAACCTGCGATCTACTCGGTGTAAACGAGGTGTCATAACCACTAGACCACGGGCCCACGATAATAAAATTATGCCATTTCATTTTAAAAGGTTTGTGATGGGAAAATTTAACAACTCCCAAGTAGCAAAGTTTTATAAACTAAAAGTATGATTTATTCACATAGTAAACAGATAGATTGATTCTTTCAATATATTATTATTATCATATTAAAATGGACAAATTTGAAAAACTAGGAATGAGCAAAGAAGTATGCAAGACTCTTGAAAAAATGGGGATAGAAACTCCCACGGAAATTCAAGAAAAAGCAATTCCTTTAGCTCTAGATGGAAAAGATTTAATTGGAGGCTCAGCAACAGGAAGCGGAAAAACTTTGGCTTTTGCAGCACCAATCATAGAAAAGATTAAACCAAATAAAACAGTTCAAAGTATTATTCTAACTCCCACGAGGGAATTAGCTGAACAAGTAGCACAATCAATTCAAGTATTCTCAAAAAATAATTTAAAAATAACTTCAGTTTATGGAGGAGTAAACATTGAAGGCCAAACAAAAAGAATGCATAATACAGATGTTATCGTCGGTACTCCCGGAAGAATATTAGATCATATAAACCGAAGAACATTAAGTTTACGTCATGTTAAATTTTTAGTTTTAGATGAATTCGACAGAATGCTCGACATGGGTTTTCAAAGAGACGTGGATAAAATAATTAGAGAATGTCCAACAGCGAGACAAACAATGCTTTTCTCTGCAACACTTTCTCCAGATGTAGATCATTTGGCAAAAAAATATACAAAAAAACCAATTGAAATTGCAGTAAAATCACACGTCGATCCAAAAAAGTTGAAACAAGTTTATTACGATGTTCCAGATGGATTAAAGTTTTCATTGTTAGTTCATTTATTGAAAAAAGAAAAATCACATTTAGTAATGGTCTTTTGTTCTACGAGAAGAAACGCAGATTTCGTAACAGCGAATCTGAATAATCTAGGGATTGAAGCAAAGGCAATACATGGGGGATTAGAACAAAAAAAGAGAATGAGAGTTTTAGATGAATTCCACACAGAAAAAGGAACAAATATTTTAATTTGCACCGATGTTGCAGCGAGAGGATTAGACATTAAAGGAATTAGCCATGTATACAATTATGATTTACCTAAAATCACAAGTGATTATATTCATAGAATTGGGAGAACAGCAAGGGCAGGAAAAGAAGGAATTGCAATTAGTATTTTGGCCTCAAGAGATTATGAAAATTTCAGCAACCTCCAAAACAGAGAAAAAGTAAAAATCGAAGAAGTCGAGTTACCTTACATTGAAAAAATTCATATGGATCGAGATTTGGGAAAAAGTAATTTTTCAAGTAAAAGAAGTCCTTCAAGGGGAAGAGATTCTTCAAGAGGAAGAACTTCTTCAGACAGGGGCCGTTCTTCAGACCGAGGAAGAAGCCAAAGTTCAGAAAGAAGAGAAATGTTCGACGCTGTTTGTAAAAAATGCGGAAAGAAATGTAAAGTTCCATTCAAGCCAACAACCGGAAAAGGTGTTTCATGTTCTAATTGTTTTATTCCAAGTTCAAGTTCTCAAGGTAGAAGTAATTCTCGAAGACGATAAGAGACATAATTATTTAAACAAAAACCAATTTACCTATTTATGAAAAAAGTAAATGCTTATTGGAAAACAATTGCAATAATTTTTATCATTTTATTTGTTTTATTGGGAACAATCATTGGAACATTTTTATTTATTGGATTAAATATTTCAGATAATCAAAATTATTGCGCAATTGAAATTTGCAAAAATGTAGAAGATTCCATGGCTTATTACTATAATGAAAATGATCAAACTTGTACTTGCATAAATGAACAAGGCGAAACAATTTTACAAACATATTTGGGTTCAATAAGTTGAATTATTTATTATTATTTGATTTTAAAGAACTATAATACAGATTAGATTCATGTCTAATCCAAGTCAACTTCATAGCTAAATATTGAACTTCTTCATTTAACTCTTTAAAAAAACTATCATTTAATTCTTTAGTAATTTTTTTCCCTTTCCAAAGAAATTCAAATTCAGGATGATATGAATCTCTAGGAACATGTGCAAAGTAATTTCTAGATTCAATAAACCAACAAAATCTTTTTATAAAATCTTTATATTTTTCATCAGTACATAGTTCTAATTTTTTTAATATTGAAATTTTACTATGAATTGTAATATTTATTGGATTTAAAATTAATTTTCTAAATTTTTCATTCTTCATTCTTTCTTTTGAGAAATAACATGAAATTATTTCATCAAGCATAAGATCAAGTTGTAGTGTTTTCTCCATAAATTCTCCCCGAAATTTTCTCATAACATCAAATCCCTCATAGATATATTTTGTTAATTCATCTGATTCAAGATCTTTTGGAAAATTATCTTTATAGCTTTTCATTATGAACAAAGTTTTTCCATATTCTTATAATTATCTTTATTTCAAAATTCTTATATGATCTATAAAAAAAGATCTCAGTCTCCCAAGGGAAGAAGGTAAATTTTCTCATATTATGCGAGATTATTTTTTTGTATAACTAATTTTATGCAATCCGTATAGATATTGTCTGACCCATTGCCTTTTCCAATGCCCGCTCTTCCTTTTTCGATAATGTATTGTTTCATGTGAACAACCTCTAACTATCCTTCCCAATTCTCTTCTATTGGGATTTCTTTTATGCTTTCCAATAAAATTATGGAAATATTTATTATAATCTTTAATTGCTCTTTTTTGAGTTATTTTGGCAATTTTATAATAACTCTTATATTTAAATTTTAGAATCCCATAATTTTTTTCTTTTATTTTTCTTTTTTTAGAAATTTTCTTGGATTTTTTTGTAAAAATATTTTTTATAAACCAAAAGAGTTTTATTTTTTCCATTTTTGTTTCCAAATAATCTCAATCCAAATGAATCTAAATTTTTTATTAATTTTAATCCAAGAATTACCATCGCAATAAGAATCAATCCAATTAGGATTAATGCAATCCCATCATAAAAATTTTTTATCCCATTACTAAATATTTCAAAATTATAGATAGCTTGAATAATTCCTGATAAAGCAAGAATTATCGTTGCAAGAGCCAATATTCTTGAAAAATTTGTTTGAGATTCTAAAACTTTATTTTGTTTCTCTATGAGATTAGTTTGATTGTGGGATATTTTTATTTGTTCTTTCAAAATTTTATCTTGATTTTTAAGAAACTCTATTTGTTTTTTTGCAAGTTTAGTTTGAGACCTATAATAATCAGTTGCAGGTTGCGAATCCATAAAAAACAAAAGTTACGAGATTATTTTAAATATTCTGCTATCAAAAAATAACATGCACCTGCCGGGAACCCCCAAACCCCAAACAATGTCGCATTCTACCATTGAACTACCTCCTGATTATCTATTCTATATTTATCAAAAATCACTTAAAATCTCTTACCCACTACAATCCTTACATGTTAAATGTAGTGGGTAAATTTATAAATTGCAAAATCATCTAATTTTATGGTATTTATTTACAAAAAAATAGTAAAAGGAAATCCTCTGTATTATCTCAGAATTTCAAAGAGGGTTGGAACTAAAGTTGTTTCTAAAGATATTGCATATCTCGGAAATAGCCTAGAGGGTGCAAAGAAAAAGATTTTGAATTTGCCAAAATACAAAGGTGAAATAAGGAAGAGCTTTCGGAAAATAAATTTATATATTGAGTCGGAACACTATAAAGATAAAATCATTGAGATGAAATTAAAGAGAGATGAGTTAATAGGAAATAATCTAACAGAAGTTGAAGCATGTAAACTCCATTACTTAGATTTTAATGAATCTGATAAAAAAACAATTAATAGTTTCATTGAATCTTTTGCAACTCATTTTTCTTATAATACAACTTCACTTGAAGGAAATACAATTACTTTGGAAGAGGCAAGGAAAATGCTGGAGTCAGGAGTCTCTCCAAAGGATAGGACACTTAGGGAAATATATGATCTAAGGAACACAAAAGATGTTTTTTTGGATATATTTAATAAGAAAGCAAATATCTCTCATAATTCAATAATAAGTATTCACAAGAAACTTATGAAGGACATTGATGAAAGAATAGGTTATAGGACTGCAGACATTAGAGTAATTAAATCTAGATTTGATTCAACTCCTGTTGAATATGTTAAAGCGGACATGGAGATTTTGATTAATTGGTATAATGAAAATAAAAAGAAACTTCATCCTTTAGCCCTTGCGGGGATTTTTCACCATAAATTTGAAAAGATACATCCATTCTTTGATGGGAATGGTAGAACTGGAAGAATTTTAATGAATTCAATTCTAATTAATAACGGATACCCTCCAATAATTATTGATAAAAAGAAAAGGCCGGGATATTTGGATGCTTTAGGAAGTGCCGATAAAATAGATTTGATAAAAGTTGATAAAGTTAAATATAAAAATCTAATAAAATATATTTCTGATGAATTTATTTTAACTTATTGGAATCATTTTATTTAAAAGAAAATATGCGCCGGCCGGGGTTCGAACCCGGGCCACCTCGTCTTTGCATCCCGAAGGATTTGGCAACGAGATATTCTACCACTGAACTACCAGCGCATTGTAAATCTTAACGATTACATCGTTAAGTTGTGATAACACATAGATTATTATGGTTTTCAACTTAAAAATATAATGGTACTTATTCAAAAGAATATCCCTGCCTAATGTAGAACGTTATATCTAAATAAATGGGTGTTTAATTATCTTGATAAATAGTTAACTGTACTACCAGCGCATGTAATGAATATGATTTTGTGAATTTAATAGCTTAATTGTCTTGGATTTGTGGGATACATGTTTTATACTTTGATGGTTAGACATTGGCAACGTCAACACCACCCTCTTTTGAACACCCAAACAAATCAATTAATTTTATAAACTAATTTTTCCTAAACATAATATGAAAAAAGGTGAGTCCAAGAAATCTAACACGAAAGCTTTATCAAAAAAAACTATTCTAACTTTCAAAGAAGCATTTAATTATCCATTCAACAGGGCAAAAGGTTTATGGAATATTTTATGGATCCTAGTTCCAATTATTGGTTGGTTTGCTCTATTCGGATATGGCGTAAGAATAATTCAAGAATTCTGCAAAGGAGAATTCAAAAGACTACCTATTTTCAAATTCAAGAATGATTTAAAATTAGGATTCAACATGTTCCTAAAATCATTACCTTTTGTAATTGCATACATAGTAGTAATTGGCATCTTAGGCGTAATAAGTGAAGGTCTTGGAAATGCAGCAGATCTTTTCCTTGGAATTTTTGTAATCCCAATTTTAACAATAAACTTTTTCAAAAAACAAACAGTAAACTCATTCTTTGAATTCAAAGTATTGAATGCTGTATTCAGTAACTTGGGAGATTATTTCAAAGCGGTAATAAAAACAATAGCGTTGGCAATAATCTTTATATTAATGATTATAATTCTAGTAGGAATTCCAGCAAACATATTCACAAGTAATATTTTCCTAGCAGATTTCTATAGAAGAAAAGTAAGTCAAAAATAAAAACTTCTAAAGTCAATTCTTTTAAACCATAACATCTTATTTGAATTATGATATGGCCATTTTTCGGAGCAATTGCTTTAGCAATAGGAACAGTGGCAGAAAAATTAGTTTTGGCGAAAGAAAAAGTTTCCGTAAAACTCTACCAGGTCGCACAGTTTTTAGCAATAATAATTGTGATGCTTCCATTCCTTCCATTTTTTTGGAAAGTCTCTCCAGATTTTTTCACAACAAAAAATATTTTAGTTTTTGCAGGAGTAATTATTTTCTCTGTTTTTGCAAACTGTTTTACTTTCTTCTCCATGAAATGGGAAAGATTAGGAAAATTAGAATCTGCCAAAATAACCGAACCATTATTCGTAATTCTCCTTTCATTTATCTTTAGTTTTATCTTTGGAACCGCACTCTATGGTAGAAATCCAAATGTATTAATTCCCGCAATCATTGCAGCAGCAGCATTAATTTTCTCACACATAGAAAAACACCATTTAAAATTCAACAAATATTATTTGGCAGCCCTACTCGGAAGTTTTTTCTTCGCAATAGAATTAATTCTTTCAAGATTAATTTTAGACAATTTCAATCCAATAACATTTTATTTTCTAAGGTGTGCAGCAATATTAGTAATTAGTTTAATCTTTCTAAGACCCAAATTCCATAACAATCTAAACTCAAGAACAATTTTGCAAATCCTAGGAACGGGAGCAATTTTCTTCTTCTATAGAATAATAGTTTACTTTGGTTACACAAATTTAGGAGTAATTGAAACAACTTTAACAATAATGTTAGGCCCTGTTTTAATTTATTTCTTCGCTTGGAAATTCCTAAAGAACAAATTAACCTGGAAACAATTAGTAACAGCAGCAATAATCCTGGGCTGTGTTGCTTATACAATATTTATTTAAGATGATAAAATCAAAAGTTTGGAGCAATGCATTTTTTATAATTCTCAATTAATTTATTAGAAACACTTTAACTTCAATAAGATTAGAACAATTCAACATATTTATAAATAATTTATTCTTCTTCCTTACATAATGAAAAACATCATATTTTTACTAATGATAGTAATGTTTGCGGTTCCATTTGTTAACGCAGATGTTACTCCAGAAAATTCTCATCCTTTGCCAAAATGTATAAAAATAGTAAATTTAGATGAATTTTCAGATATTTATTTTATAGGTTATATTACTGGTCCAATGGTTGAAAATTATGAAACATATATGATTGAACCAGATAAATGTTTAACGATGGGATATAAATTTAACACTTTAAAAATTTTGGCTGCGAAAAAATCATACGTAGATTCAGTTGGTATTAACAATATAGATATTTCAAATGAGAATGTTTTCTCTTCTGATGAGCAAATTTCCCCCTATGGAGGGTATGTTGATGAAAATAACCCTTTAATTAAATTAGAAATAGAATATTCTATTCTTGGTTTTTCAGATGATAAACTAATATTGTACAAATCAAAAGAAACTTCTGAATATAATGATGGAACATCGACAAAAGTTGAAACTTTTGAAAAACCAAATACTCAAAATCTTAAATTAATTATTGATAACAAAAAAAATCCTGAACAAAATATAGAATCAAAAAGTTTTTGGAGCAAAATTAATTGTTTTTTCAAAGGAATATTTGGAAGAAGTTGTTAGAATGATCTATGAGACAAAATTTCTTTTATCCCTTATTTTAACATTAATTATTGAAATTCCAATTCTAATTATATTTCTTAAATATAAAATCAAACTAAAAAATATTTCCATAAAAAAGATAATTATTACAGGAATTATTGCTTCAACTTTAACTTTGCCCTACCTGTGGTTTGTATTACTTGCTTATCTTCCCTCAACTTACTATCTTCTTGTAGGAGAAATTTTTGTAATTATTATTGAATCTTTAATATACCACTCACTACTTAAACTTAAATTACACAAAGCATTTTATGTTTCATTAGTAGCAAATATTTTATCTATTTTGGTGGGAATATTAATTTTTTAAAAATGCTTTTTCTTTGTTAAAATAAAAATGTTACTACTTCTAAAGGACTAAGAATCAAAACATTTAAATATAACAAAACACACATAATTTCATGATTAAAAAAGAGACAGGCAGAATAATAGTACATTTCCTATATACGAGTAAATCTACTGGCAAGACTTACAATAGTATTATTCTTGGTCTTGAGCGTGTAAATGGAAAATATAGTCTTCCGGGAGGACAGTTTGATTCAAGGCAAGATTCTGATACTTTGGATGCTGCATTAAGAGAATTGGAAGAAGAACTTGGACTTTTTGCTCCAAAATCCTCCGCAAAAAAAGTTTATACTTTTAATGGAAATGTTTGTAATCAAGATATATACGTTGTAAATGCAACTGGGAAACTTAATATTGCTAAAGGGGAATTAAAAGGAATAGGTTTTTTTAACGCCGGAAAACATAATCAAATTCCCTCAAGAAAACTTGAAAGACATGTTCAAGCTTTAACAAAAGAATATTTTGGTTCAAAACAAGAAAGAAAAACTTCTTCTGGAATTATAATTCCAGGATATTACTTTACTGGAAATCGAGATCCGAAAATAAA
Organism: Candidatus Woesearchaeota archaeon; assembly: GCA_964519005.1. GTDB lineage: Archaea > Nanobdellota > Nanobdellia > Pacearchaeales > GW2011-AR1 > GW2011-AR1. The sequence continues at coordinate 1,780 of CAZFLO010000020.1, read as the reverse complement.
AGATTGGATTACTCAACGTGATTCTTTTTAGGTTTTGGGAAAATTCATCTCCACAAATCATCTAACCACAGAATCCTGCAAATATCTCCCATAAACTTCAAAATATAAATTCTGAACTCTCCCAAAATTATCATTTGTCAAACCAAAATGAATGTCCATCAATTTATCTTTCTCAAACATCCTTGGATTAACTGCATATCTAAAAGGAATATGTTCGTCTTCACCAATGGATAAACTAGAAACAATTACTTCACTATTTTCCATCAATTCCACAATTTCTTCAAGAGAACCAGTTTCATCTTTTTCCTTCAACCAACGAGTTTTCAAAGATTTATCAAAAAAACACCGGTAACCCTCAAGGTCTTTCATAGCATAAATTCTTTTAGCAAATTCAATATTTTTCTCTTTTTCTTTTTTTGAAAATAATATATGCATACCAAATTTAATAAATTCAAATATATATTGATTGTTATGATATATGACACTCACGCACATTTAGATTTCCTAGAGCAATCAAAATTAGAAGAAATCCAAAACAACCCGGAAATAAAATTAGTAATCACTAATTCAGTAAATATACTTTCTCTAAAAAAATCATTAGAAATTTCAAAAAAATATTCAAAAATAAAAATAGCAGCAGGACTTTATCCAGAAAAAAACCTTTCGGAAGAAGACTTCAAAGAACTAGATTCAATAATTAAAAACAATCTCCCACAAATAATCGCAATAGGAGAAATAGGCCTTGATTTTTCCGAAGCTCTCCCAGAAAAGAAAATTCAAAAGGAAATTTTCATAAAACAATTAAACCTAGCAAAAGAACTTAATCTCCCCGTAATAATTCATACAAGAAAAGCAGAAAAAGAAGTCTTAGAAATTTTAAAAGATTACCCCAAATTAAAAAAAATCCTCCATTGCTTCTCAGGAAAATTCAAATTAGTAAAAGAGGCCGAAGAAATGGGTTGCTATTTCTCGATCCCAACAAACATAGTAAGATCAGAACATTTTCAAAAAATGGTAAATGATTTACCCAAAAACAAAATTTTAACAGAAACAGATGCGCCATATCTTTCTCCGCACAAGGACAAAAAAAACGAACCAGCATTCATCACAGAGACAATAAAAAAAATCTCAGAAATTTGGAAGACTCCAAAAGAAGAAGTTGAAAAACAAATAGAAAAAAACTTCAATAAAGCCTTTGTCATTTTATAAGAATAACAATATAAATCTTTATAAACTCAAAGCAATCTTTAGTTATATATGGAAGGAAAAAACTTGTTCATGGGCCTAGCAATATTCTCAATTTTATTAATTGCGACAATGATGCCTTTCGTAACTTCAGCAAAAGGGATTGATTTAACAATTTTGAATCCAGTTCATGGCGAAACATATTCAGAAGAAATAACTTCCTTTGAATTTGAAGTGGATGCATTAAATCCGAATATCTTTTCAAGAATAACTTGTTGGTATACTATAAACAATTTCCAAGAAAAAATTATTCCTTGTCAAGAAGGATTAAATAATTACGACCAATTAAAAACAATTGAAGGAACAAACATTTTAGACGTATATATCATGGATACAAATGGAAATACTGCTTCAGACAAAATACTTTTTGAGATAGAAATTGAAGAAGAGGAAGAAGAAAACTGTTCCTCTTCAGGATATAATTATTATGTTGAAGATGACGAATTGGAAGAGTTCTACAGACAAAAGGCATTGGATGATGATTTGAAAAGAAGAACTATTCATTTGAATGATCCAATTGATGAAGTAACAAATT
>CAZFLO010000019.1:0-12988 GCA_964519005.1 Candidatus Woesearchaeota archaeon | reverse complement strand
TTTGCATTTCTTATACATAAACAGACAAATATATAAATAATATTCCATTTTATGGATAAAGAAAGGGGAAAAATGCACATCATTTTATAAGACATGGGAGAAATCATCCACTCTAAAACAATTCCAAACAAAACAGCCAAATACAAAATTTCTCTAGATCAAAAAGAAATATATAATTTAAAAGGCCATCTAAAAAACATTCACTTATTTAGTTCAAAATTATGCTCACACAATTCTCAAATAAACACTCGCGGAAACAAAGGAGTTACAAAATATTTCAAAATACCTCTAAACATAAGATCCAGAAAAAAACCAACAGGTAAACTAAGTTACCAGAAAATCGACACGCCTACAAAAACATATTATGTCTACATTTTAAAAAAAGAACCAGAAATAAAATAATAAAAATAATAATAAATTTATTTCAATTTCACTGCAGTTCCATAAGCAAGCATTTCAGAAGCTCATTGCATTATGCGAAATGACTGCGTCGATGAACATCCATGAATTGGACCCTATGCGAAAGACTGTGTCAATGAACATCCGATTTATCGGTGCAAGATTACTTGAGCTTCACTGCAGTTCCATAAGCCAACATTTCTGATGCTCCTTGCATTATCATAGAAGTCATGAACCTCATTCCAATAATCGCATCAGCACCAAGTTCAATTGCTTGATTCACCATCCTATTATAAGATTCTTCTCTTGCATGAGTTGTCATATCAGTATAAGTCTTAACTTCTCCACCAATCAAATTCTTAAAACCAGCACCAATGTCTCGCCCTATATTTCTAGCTCGAACAGTATTTCCCCTAGCAACTCCCAAAATTTCAACAACCTCCTTTCCAGGAATCTCTAATCCAGTTGTAACAATAATTTTTTTCATTTTTTCCCTCCCTTATATTTAATTTTTTCAATCTCATCTTCTTTTTTATTAAACATAATAATCAAACCAACAATGAAAATCGGTAGTCCATAAATCCAAGAAAAGAAACCCTCTTTTTCCAAAATAAATAAAGGAATTAACATTAATAAAAATCCAAATAATCCAATAAAAAACCCCACTATAACTCTTCTTTCCATACAAAAGCAAATAAATTAAAATTAATAAACCTTACCACTTCCCAATTTTTTCATGAAAAACCTTAACCCATTCATCAACAGTATCAGAGATTATTTTTCGGATCTTGCTCTTATCTTTTATCCTATACAAAAAAACATATCCTCCAACAGATTGATTAATTTGTCCTCTTCGAATAAGACCTTTTTCATGCATCTTTTTCACAGCCCTCTGGATAGTTGACTTGTCTAATTTTAATTTTTCTGATAATTTTTCAGTTGTAAATTCTTTATCATTTTCAATCAAAAATTTTAATAATTTAAATTCCGATTTACTTAAACCCAAACTACATTTTACAACTTCTTCTAAGTCAAATTTCTTACATGCAAAATCAATCATCTTAAATCCCCGCTAAAATTTCATCAATTTTCGTTCGCAATTGATCTTCGCCCACAAATCCAACAATTCTTCCAACTTCTTTTTGATCTTTTAGAACCACCAAAGCAGGAATTCCTTGAATACCAAATTTCATTGCCAAACCTTCTTCTGCTTGAGTATCTAATTTCAGAAAATTCAATTTCCCTTTATACTCTCCGCTCAAAGTTTCAAAAACTGGTTTCATCATTTGACACGGACCGCACCAATCAGCATAGAAATCAATAATTACTGGAAGTTTTTCTTTAACTACATTTTCTTCAAAATTATTCAAATTTAATTGTGTTACCATTATTTTTTATCTCCTATAATTTAATTATACTGCATAAAAATAACAGTACTTTATAAATACTTTTAAGTCCAGGAAATAAACTATTAATTTTTGCATAACTCCAAAACTACTTTTCCATACTCTCAGCCTTTTTATCCTCAACAAAAATTTGCGCAATAGCTTTAGGCAAATTCACAAATTCCCCTACCTTAAATGGCCCAAATTTTTCCCCAGAAGGAGAATCAAACTCTTCAACTTCCTCCAAAAAAACAATCAAATTATTCTTTTGTGAGTTCTCATCTTTTCCCCCGGTCAAAAGCTCATTCAGTCGACTATCGGACCGCTCAATACATTGCATCAAATCTTCAAACAAACTTTTCTCAATTAACAACATATTTTCAAAATCCTGTTTAGAAATCCCAGTTTCACTTGCAATCAAAACCAAATTCAAAATTTTCTTCCTTCTACGCCTAAGTAATTCCTGAAACAAAGTAATTGCATTTTCAAGTTGCTTTTTTGTTTTCAAAAGCACATCAGAAAAAACATCATTTTCCTTCAAAGAAGCATCTCTTTTCTCTTTCAAATAAATTGCAACTTCTTTAACAAAACTTTTTTGAATGGGTTGCAAATTTTCAGAATACCTCTCTTTTTTTGCCGCTTCATAAATATCTTTATATGTTATCATCAAATAAAAAAACAGCTGAGCTTTTAATAAATTACTATACTAATCCCCTCATTTCAAAAAACCTATTTTTTGAAGCAAATCTTTGCCCAAAATTCTTTTCAAGCTACCTTTACGAGCCTCACGCTCATTGAAATGTTTTTTTTCTTGAGGTAATTTTCCATTGTACAACAAAACAGGAACCGGATCAGCAGAATGACTTTTCAACTTACAAGGAGTTGAATGATCTCCAGTCACCAAAATCCGAATATTTCTCTGAGGACAACTCCTAACCAAAAATTTGAAAAACGTCTTATCCAAATATTCAATCATCGCCATTTTTTCCAAAGGTTTATTGTCATGGCCCGGCAAATCCGTTTCTTTAAAATGAACATAACAATAACTCGCCTTATCAAAATTTTTCTGAAGAATTTTTATTGAATGTTTAACAGCTTTTTTTAATCCTGCCCATAAATTTTTGTAAGCATCAAGGCCCTTCAACACCGGATACTTAAAAGGAAAATTTTTCATTCCACTTAATTCGGAAAATCCAACTTCTAAAGCCATCGAATGAGTAGAAATCCAATCTTTATATTGTTTCAATTTAGGTTTCTTAACTCCAGGAGTTCTAACTAACAAATAATTCGCAGGTAAAAGCCCTCTCCGTTTTCTATCTAAATTAACAGAATGATTTCTCAAAACATCATAAGCCAAAATCAAAAATTCATTCAAAACATCTGCAGTATGTTTGGCATTTTCAGTTTTAATCAAAGGCTGACAAGAAATAATTTTCCTAATTTCTTCAGAACTTCCCTTTTGATAAGTGATATCATCTCCCGCAATCCTATCAGAAAAATCCCCCCGAATAACCAAAACTGCACGATGCTGAACTGTAGGTACAAACTCAAATTCATACGGAAATTCAATATTATTAATAGACTCCCCCAATTTATTTGCCTCTTTATTACTTAGAGTTCTACCTGCACGTCGGTCAACCACATTTCCTTTTTCTAAAGTATCAATGGTCCCAAAATTAACTCTCAAAGCCAAATCTCCTTTTTTCAATTTCAAACCAGCACCTTCGGCTTCAAGCCTTCCTCGGGTTGAATCAGAAAGCTCATTTCTAAACAAAGTAACAATAGCTTCATCTGAACCCGGAGAGTAACCCGGTTTAATTGGATACATATAACCCATTTCTCCCCTCGTTGCCAAAAAATCTAAATTAGGAGTATTTGCAGCTTCCAAAGGGGTTTTACCTTTAAGCTGTTTATTATCTAAATCCCCTACTCCATCAATAATCACAAAAATACCTTTCATATCAATTTTCTCTTTTTTCATATTATAAAAAACAAAAGATTGTTTATAAAAATTTATATTAAAATATTCAAAATAACTCAATTATTTATTCCATAATTTTGAATTATTTTTGGAATAAAATCAAAAAAATTTATTCTCGAAGCAATCTGTTGATTGCAAGAAAAGAAAATCTTTGTATTTTAATCAAAAAGAAACTAAAATCAAATTAAAAACAAAACAAGTAATCCCACTACCAAAATAAACAAGAAAGACCAAACAATCATTCTACCAAATTTCTTGCCCCCCAAAAAGAAAGCCAATCCAGCCTTAACCAAAGTATTAGATATCGCCGCCAAAATTATTGCAGTAGTTGCAACAAAATTACTTATAGTTCCACTTTTACTCAAAGCAGACATAGATAAAGTGATCGCATCAACATCTGCTAGACCCGACAAAATACTCGTGGCATATATTCCAGTTGATCCAAATAAAAGTTGAGCAATCTTAGAAATCAATAAAATAAAAGCAAAAAACAATCCAAATTTAATTGCAGGTTTTAATGCGAAAGGTTGTTTGAATTCAATTTTTTTAGCTTTTTTATTTTTATCTCTTTTTCTATAGAAAAAATAAGCAATAATAAATCCGACAATTGCCATGATTATCATTGGGATAAATAAAGTAGATAAAAGAGAATTGTTCACGACTGCAACTTCAAAAATTATTCTAATAAAAGTGACAGAAGTTGCTAAAATAACAGCTAGAACAAAAGGGAAATAATTTTCTTTATGTCGTTTACTTTCTCCAGCCATAGATAAAGTTACAGCCGTTGAAGAAACAAGACCCCCAATGAATCCCAAAACCCCATATCCTTTTTTTGAACCAATAATCTTAACTAAAAAATAACCTAAAAAACTAAGTCCAGAAACAAAAACAACCATCAACCAAATATGCGCTGGATTAAAAACAGTCAATTGTGCTAAAAAATCCCCCTTCAAACCAAGACCCAACAAAATATCTCCAAATCCAGGAATATCCATTGGAGAATAATTTTTATTTGGCAAAATAGGTAAAACCACCAAAGAGACAATTGCAAATTTAATTACTGCAAATAATTCTTTTTTTTCCAACTTTCTAGCAAGAGTATGAAAACGTTCTTTAAACGTTAAAAGTGCAGCAATAACAATTCCTAAAATAACTGCCAATTTAATATATCCAGCAGTACACATAACCCCGATAATATAAGCCAAAATGCCACTTATTTCTGTAGTTGCAGAAAGCTCTTTTCCTTTAGTATAATTCAAAATATAAGATACAAGCATAATCAAAACAATTCCTGCAAAACCAACAATAACAAATAAGGAATCAAACCCATCAGATAAATATCCCATGATCCCTCCAAACAAAGTAATCAAAACAAAAGTCCTAAATCCTGCAAAATGGGGGCTCTTTCCTTTTTGCTGAGTAAATTCTCTTTGAAGCCCAATTAATGCTCCTAAAAAAATAGACACCACCAACCCCCAAAGTTCCATAAAAAAATCAATAAAAAAAAGTATATAAATGTTTAGAGATTTCAAAAAACATGTTTGGAAAGTTAAAAAACAAATTAAAAGAATGGACAAAGAAAATCGCAAAAGTCGAAGAAGAAACAGAAATTGAAACAAAACCAACTGAAAAAATAGAAAAAATAGAAAAAAAACCAATTCAGAAAGCAGAAAAATCCATCAAAAAAACAAAAAAAGTTTCTAAAAAGAAAAAAGAAAAACCAAAAGAATTAACTTCAAAAGAATTTGAAAAATTACCTGATAAAAAAATAGATGAAAAATTAAAAGAAGAAATAGAAAACGGAAAATATTCAGAAGCAAAAAAAACATTTAATGATGGAATGCAAAGCTATGAACCAGATATAGAAAAATCTGTAAAAGAATTAGAAGAAGAACCAAAAGAAGCACTTAAAGAGGTGCCCTCAAAAGAAAAAAAAGAGAGCAAAAAATCCTTCTTAAAAAAATTAACTTCAAATAAAAAAACAATTTCAGATAAAGAATTTTTAGAACATTCTGAAGATTTGGAAATGATTCTTTTAGAAAACAATGTTGCACTAGAAGTTGCAGATAAAATACTCGAAGAATTAAAAATAAAAATTGTGGATAAAGAGTTATCAAAAAAAGAAATTGAAGAAACCATTACAAACTCCTTAAAACAAATTATTGAAAATGTTTTAATCGAACCCTTCGATATTTTAGAAGAAATAAAAGAAAAAAAAGAACCCTACGTAATGATTTTTTGTGGAATAAATGGAGTTGGAAAAACTACTCAAATTGCAAAATTTGCAAACATGTTAAAAGAGAAAAAATTAACTTCGGTTTTAGCAGCAGGTGATACATTCAGGGCTGCAGCAGTTGAGCAACTAAAAGAACATGGAAAAAATTTAGACGTTCCTGTAATTTCACATGATTACGGAAGCGACCCAGCGTCGGTAGGGTTTGACGCAATAAAATATGCTAAAAAAAATAAAATAGATGTTGTTCTAATAGATACTGCTGGAAGGATCCATACAGCAATAAATTTACTTCAAGAAATGGCAAAAATAAAAAGAGTTTGTAAACCAGACAGAACAATTTTTGTAGGGGAATCAATAACTGGAAACGATGCAGTTGATCAGGTAAAAGCATTCAATGAAAACATCGGAATTGATGGAATATTTTTGAGTAAAGCAGATATCGATGAAAAAGGTGGAACTGCATTATCAGTAGGTTATGTCACAAAAAAACCAATAATATATTTGGGAACCGGTCAAGAATACAAAGACATTGAAAAATTCGATAAAAATAAATTTATTGAAAAATTAGGATTATAAAATTATTTTAACTTATTAGTCAATTCTTCTCAACAACTTCAACATATAATTTATCAATTCTCCATCTCTTAAACAAATTCATCAAATTAAAATAATCATTTCTTGAAACATTTGCAGATTTAAAGAAACCTTTATCGTCTATAAACGCACGATAAACATCCACAAGTAATCTTCTAAAATAAATTCGACTACCTCTTTCAATCAAATAATCTCCAAAAATTATAATTGCTAAATATTCATAGAAATTAAACAATAAATTATCATGATCATTCCAAAGTTTATCTAGTAAATATTTATTTTTTGTGACATCAATCTTTTCTTGATATTCATTCAAGCTCATTCTCAAATCTCTTTCTTTAGAAACTAAATCATTCAACATTTTTTGTTTATGAAATATTTTATTGTTTTTAAAAATAAAATAAGCAATAATAACAGACACAATAAAGACTATTAAATATAAAAAATCAAAACTAATTTCGGGTAGCATAACCCATTCCCCATCTTGAAGATTTTTTCTTCACCACTTTTTTCACAGGAGAAACTCTTTTTTTAACAATCTTTTTTTTAACGACCATAATAAAACAAATATAACCTAATTTAAATAATTTCCTTTCTAAAAAACCAAACCTCTTCTCTCACTTGCAGCTTCAATCAAACCCTTAAATAAAACAGCAGGTTTAAACAAACTACTTTTCAATTCGGGATGTGCTTGCGTTCCAACAAAATAAGGATGCTCCTCTTTAGGCAATTCAATAAATTCAACAAGCTCACCATTTGGACTTAACCCAGAAAAAATAAGCCCCTCTTCTTCCAATTTTTTATGATAAATTGGATTCACTTCATATCTATGTCTATGTCTTTCAGAAACATTCAATTCTCCATAAAGATTATGGATCAAAGAGCCCTCTTTAATCTTCGCAGGATACGCTCCCAATCTCAACGTCCCTCCCAAGTCTTCAACATTCTTTTGGTTTTCCAGAATTTTAATAACTGGTTCTTTGCAATTCTCTTCGACTTCTCTAGAATTCGCACCAACAAGACCACAAACATTACGAGCAAATTCAACAACCGCCATTTGCATCCCATAACAAATTCCTAAAAAAGGAACTTTATTTTCTCTACAATATTTTATAACATTAATTTTTCCCTCAATGCCCCTTGTCCCAAAACCTCCAGGAACAATAACTCCATCAACTCCTTCAAAGTTAAAAGAAATGTCTTCCGTATCAATCCACTTAATATTCACACCAACTCCAAAATAAGCAGAACAATGATTTAATGCCTCCATAATACTTGCATAAGAATCTTCAAGCGCAGTATATTTACCCGCAATGGCAATCGTAACACTCGAAGAATAATTCTTTTTCTTTTCCACAAATGATTTCCATTTATCCAATCTAGGAATAACTTGGATATTTAATTTTCTAGCTAAAAGTTGACTTAATCCTTGACTCTCAAAAACAAGAGGAATTTCATAAATATCCTCTACATCCAACCCAGTTATAACATCTTCATTATTTAAATTTGAATAATTTGCAATTTTAGTTTTAACACTTTCTGAAAGCATCTCCTCACATCTTGCAATAATAATATCAGGAGAAAGTCCTTTTTGCCTCAAAAGAGAAACACTTTGTTGAGTTGGTTTTGACTTTTGTTCATTAACACCTTTGGGGATGGGAACATAACCTAGATGAACAAAAACAATATTATTTTTCCCAACTTTTTGCCTAAGAGAACGAACAGCTTCCAAATATAATTCATTTTCTAAATCCCCTACTGTTCCCCCAACTTCAATCAAAACGATATCTGCATTCGCTTCTTCCCCAACTTTCAAAAAATGCTCAGCAATAAAATCCGAAACATGTGGAACCATTTGAACAGTTTTACCTAAAAAATCTCCCTTTCTTTCTTTTTTTCTAATTTCCTTAAAAACTTTTCCCATCGTTAGATTCCAACAAAATTTGCAAGTCACTCCCAAAAAACGCTCATAATGCCCAAAATCCATATCAACTTCTCCACCATCATCCAAAACAAAAACCTCTCCATGTTCAATTGGATTCATAGTCCCAGGATCAACATTCAAATAACCATCACATTTAATCGGAACAACTTTATAATCAGAAGAGAGAATATTTCCTATGCTAGCAAGAGCAACTCCCTTGCCAAGACCACTCAAAACACCCCCAGTAACTACAATATATTTACGTTGCATAAGAGAAGAAAATTTCCTTATTTATAAAAATTGCTCACAACTATAAATTACAACAAATAAATCCTTCTTTCATAATTTTAGAAAAATCAAACTTATTTAAAAATATTTATGGAATAAAAAACTATTTCTTCAAACAATTAAAACCAATAATTTATTTGGGAACCGATCAAAGATGCAAAAACATTGAAAAATTAGATCTGTAATCTTGAATCCAAAAAAACTTAATCTTTCTTATATTTTTCAAACCATTTATCAACAGTTCTTTCCCAATCAACATTTAACTCATTCATTCTTTGTTTAGAAGAATTCATTTCCAATTCGCCCTTCCAATTTAAATATGCTCCCAAACCTGCTCCTGCAGTATAAGCAATATCTCCTGTAGAATATGCTGCTATTGCGCTTCCAAAAATAACTCCATAAGAACCAATAACTTCCAATTTCCCCAGAAGATGTTTCTTAACTAATGCTTCATGATCTTCTTCTTTCAAAATAGGCTCAGCCCATTTAGAATAAGCTTTGTTCATCAACCAATTAATTGGTTTTAAATTTGAAAACACATAAGCCCTCCAACTATGAAAATTTGCAACTAATTTAGGTAGCCCCCCATTTACAACTTCTTCATAAATATCTTTTCTTTCCTGTTTATCCATTTTTTATTATCTCAGAAATAGTCTGAGGCACTAACACCTCTCAAAAATAATTCAAAACAAGATTTATATAATTTTCGCAAAACCCAAAAACCCTATAAATCCCTAATTCTCTCTATTTCTATGTTAGAAAAACTAGGAAACGCATTGAAAAGAGCAACTGACAAAATCTCAAATGCAATTCTATTGGATAAGAATTTAGTTGACGGAATAATTCGAGAACTCCAAAGAGCATTGATTGAAGCAGATGTATCCATAATGCTTGTTAAAGAATTATCTCAAAAAATTAAAAAAATTGCTTATGACGAAAAAATCAAAGGATTAGAAAAAAAGGAACATTTAATCAAAGCATTGCATGAAGAACTAGTTTCAATCCTGGGAGAAAAACAAGAATTAACTCTAAAAGAAAAAGGTCAAACAAGAATAATCATATGTGGACTTTATGCAGCAGGAAAAACAACAACAACTGCAAAATTAGGAAACTACTTTCAAAAAAGAGGAAAAAAAGTAGCTTTGGTTGGGCTTGATATTTGGAGACCAGCTGCAAAAGAACAATTAGAACAATTAGGAAAACAAAATAACCTTGCAGTTTTCACCGTTCCAGAAAATGACTCAGCAGTAAAAAACTGGAAAGAGATAAAACCCAAATTAGAAAAATTTGATTTAGTAATTGTTGATACTGCAGGTAGACACGATTTGGATAAAGAACTAACAAAAGAAATTAAAGAATTAGATAAATTAATCAAACCAGATAAAACAATTTTGGTAATGCCAGGAGACATTGGCCAAGCTGCAAAAAACCAAGCAGAAAAATTTTCGAATGCATTGAACATAACAGGAGTAATAATTTCCAGAATGGATTCCACTGCAAAAGGAGGAGGAGCCCTAACAGCTTGCGCGGAAACTAAATCAGGTATTTATTTTATTACAACAGGAGAAAAAATAAATGATCTAGAAAAATTCAATCCAGAAACATTTTTATCTCGTCTTTTGGGAATGGGAGATTTAGAATCCTTAATGGAAAAAATACATTCAGTAACTGATGAAAAAAAACAGAAAAATATTGAAGAAAGATTAAAGGAAGGAAAATTTACATTAACCGATGTTGTTGAACAAATTAAATCAATGAATTCAATGGGAGGGATGGACAAAATGATGTCAATGATTCCGGGAATGGGCAAAGCAAAAATAGACAAAGCTCAACTAGAAACACAACAAAAGAAAGTTGCAAGATGGGAGCATATTATTAATTCCATGACTGAAGAAGAAAAAGAAAATCCGGAATTAATAAAAAAACAAACTTCGAGAATTGGAAGAATCGCTGCAGGAGCCGGAGTAAACAATTCAGAAATTCGTTCTTTAATTAAACAATATGACATGCTTTCAGGGATGGTTAAGGGAACACAGGGAATGGACATGTCCGAGGGGATGAACGAAAAACAAATGCAAAAAATGATGAAGAAGTTTGGTCGAGGAATGAAAGGTATGAAAATTTAAAATGAATGAAAAATTAAAACAAAATATAAAACTAATTTTTGGAGCAATCTTAGTTTTCATTTTAATACTCTTAGGAGCAAGCATAATCAAAGATCTACTAATTTTCATATTCAAAGAATCATTAAACAAAACTGTTTTTCAAATTATTCACATAATATTAATTTATATTTTTATTGTTTTAATTTCTAAAACAAGACCAATAAAAAATCTAAGCGAAGAACTCACAAATAAATTTAAAAGAAAATAATCGCCTTCCAATCCCCGCCAACGAATAATTCAACCTACTCAAAACAAAGTAACCAGTTACACCCAAACCCTTTTAACTATTTTTTTCTTAAAATCATAATGAAATACAAGTCAATATTATTAATTTTAGCAATAATAATAATTGCTTCAACAATCCTGTCATTTATTCCAATAGAACAAGCTTGCGGTCCAAAGGACGACGGATGCTATACTGTACAAAGTTCTGATTATGAAGAAACCCTCGGAGTAAAAAACGCCCACTTAGGGCTTGTGGCCTTTTCCGTTTTATTCATAATAAATTTCTTACACATAAAAAAACCCACAAAACAAAAAAAACAATTCTTAATTCTAGGGTTATCAATAGGCTCAGTCATGGCTATATATTTTCTAATAATCCAATTCTTTGTATTAAATGCCGTCTGTAAATACTGCATGATAACAGACATTGGAACAATTTTGAGTTTGGGAATTATTCTTTTATTCAAAGATAAATAAAAAACTCATTCAATTAACAATAAATTAACACAAAGATTATTAAATTTGATTAATCTATAAAAATGATGGATTTAGAAAACATAACTTTAAACGGTAACGAAGAAGAACTAAAAGAAAAAATAATTCAATTACCAAGGGGTTTTAGAAACATGGAAAAAACTCCTGCAGGAGTAGCAAAACATTCAACAGGAGAAATAGAAATAGATTTCAACGAAGATGTAAATATTAATCTCCCCACTTTAGCTAAAGATATAAAAATTACTAGCTACAATGGTATAACTTTTACTGAATTTTATTATAAAAAAACTAATTACATTTTTAGATATTAATTTCTTTCAAATCCCATAAAACTTAAAATCCCCTCCTTCTTCACCCAATCATGAAACAACAATACAAATCAATATTAGAAGCAATAATTTCAATTATCTTGGCTGCACTTGCATTTCTATTCATAAACGATTACATGTTCAAGTATGGACTTCCAGCAGTCTTCGTCCTTCTAGCAATTTACAAAATAAATGAGTCACTTGACTTTTTCAAAAAATAATAAAATGGCAAAAAAAATAATAGGGCACGGTGCAGAAGCAATCATCTATTTAGAAAAGAATGAAGTAACAAAAAAAAGACTTTCAAAGAAATATAGGCACCCAGAATTAGATAAAAAAATAATCAAAAGAAGAACAAAAGCAGAAACAAAAATTCTAAAAAAAGCAGCAGAATTCATTCCCGTTCCAAAAACAAAAAATCAAGAAGAATCTGATTTAATTAAAATGGAGTTTATTGACGGATTAAAGCTCTCAGAACATCTAGATTCTTTTTCAAAAATAAAACAAAAAAAAATCCTTTTTCAAATAGGAGAATTGATTGGGAAATTGCACAAAGAAAAAATAATTCATGGAGATCTGACAACTTCCAACATGATACTAAATGAAAAAGAAATATATCTAATAGATTTTGGATTAGGATTCTTCAATGGAAAGTATGAAGATAAAGGTGTAGATATTCACCTCCTAAAACAAGCGCTTGAAGCAAAGCATTTCAAAAATGCAACGATTCTTTTCGAAGAATTTGAAAAAGGATATAGTTCAATTGAAGCCAAAGAAGCCAAAAAAGTTTTTGAAAGAATGAAAGCAATTGAAAAACGTGGAAGATATAAACACTAATAAAAAATCCACCCCAGATCCTGTTTACAGGTTCTCGTGCTGGGAACGCAGTGAGACAGTATAGAACTGTTCGAATCAATAGCCCCACCCAGATTCGAACTGGGGTCACCGGCTTCAAAGGCCGGCATACTTGACCGCTGTACTATGGGGC
>CAZFLO010000018.1:0-13280 GCA_964519005.1 Candidatus Woesearchaeota archaeon | reverse complement strand
TCACAAATATAATCATCGTTTCTCACGAACAAAAAATTGAAGGATTCGTAGAAAATATAATCAAATTCAAAAAAGAATTTGGAATTAGTTTGAAAGAATAACATAAATAATTATAAATCCAATTTTGCTTAATCAAATATGGAACTTAAATCAAATATTAGAACTCCTGCTTTTTTTTCAACCCAATTACCTCAAGCTTCTCCTCGGGGGAGTTATGCGATTACTAACCCAGAGATATTTCAGGATTTATCCAAAGCAATAAAAAGAGATAGAAGAAGACTTAGGTTGGAACTTATGTTTGGAATAAAACAAAGTAATGCTCCGGAAAATAAAAATTCTTTTCCTACACCAGAAATATGGAATTTTTCAAAAGGTTATGATTTAATAGATATAAAAAAGCAAGAGGATATGCAATCTTTCTATCAAGAAAAAGGAATTCATTATGTAAATGGAGTAATAAAAAGATTCAAACATGAGAATCCCCTAAAGTATTTTAAAAAATTAAATCATTTTTACAAAGAAGCAAAAAAATTCAAAGAAAATAATCCTTCACAAATATAATCATCGTTTCTCACGAACAAAAAATTGAAGGATTCGTAGAAAACATAATCAAATTCAAAAAAGAATTTGGAATTAGTGTAAAAGAATAACATAAATAATTATAAAGTTCATTCTCCTTTCTAAAAAAATGGGAAATAAATATCAACAAAATTCATTTTTTGGAACTTCTAATCCAGATCATATTTCTTCCGGAGATGTCGAGACAATAAAAAGAAATAGGCAAACAGAATATTCTAGTTTTCCGTCGAATAGAGGAATAAAATTCTCTGAAGGATATAATTTGGTTGGATTGGAATGGATTTGGGATTATCAACCATTTTTTGAGGAAAAAGGAATTCATTATGTGGCTGGTTTAATTAGAAGATTTTCTAAAAAAACAACTTCTTTAGATGAAGGAGGATTTTTAGAAAAATTAATTTTCCTAACAGGTTTAAGCAAAAATGCAAGAGCATTAAAAGAAGCAAAAAAATTCAAAAAAAATCATTCAGCGTAGATATAATCTTCTTTACTAACACTTTCATCAATAGTATTACCTAATTCTTGATATTTCTCATAAAAGAATTTTCTCATCTCTTCAATTTTAGGATCAGTTGAAACATACAAACCATCTTCAACTTTAACATAATCGTTCAAAAAATCCGAGGCATCCTTTTTATCCAAATAATGTCGCGCCAATTTTTCATAAGTTTCAAAATGCCATTTCTCAATTTTTTCATAATTTCCAGGAGTATCCAAATCAATTTTAATTTTCTTTCCGTCAAAACTAATTATTCCTGCATCTGAAAATCCCTTCAAATGAATAAGCCCTTCACAATGATATGGCCTGTATTCCTCCTCTTCAATCCAAGCCGTAACTCCAAGGGCCCTTCTCACAACTTCTTCCAAAAATTTCTTTTTGATTTGGGGTTCAGGATTGTGAAAGAAACTTAAAACCCCCCCCATTGTCGCTTTAAACTCTTCAATATTTTTGAAATTACCAGTTTTATTCATGAGAGTTTCAGTATCATCATCTAACCACAATATGTGGCCATATTCGTGACCAATGGTTTCAAAATCATAGATGCGGTGCCAGTTTTCTGTTTCGTTATATAAAAATCTTCGATTAGCATCAACAAAATCTTTTTCATAGACAGCATAACCAAGTTTAGTAATGGGTCTTTCTCGACCATTCTTCAAAACCATGTCTGCAAAAGCAAAAATTTTCTTCCCCTCTTTTTTAGAAATTTCCATATCATTGGGAACAACTTGTGCAGAAAAAAGCCCGTTCAATTCTGAACCGAAAAACAAAATTGGCTTAGACAAAAATAATTGAGTTCGATCAATATTATCAATCGATTTATCATATGCACCCTTGTACTTATCAACCCCAATCTTTCCAAAGAATTCATTATACATTTCTTTAATTTTTTCCGCTCGATGATTTTTGCCAAAAGAAAAATTTTTCAATCTTAAATCCCATTCAATAGAAACAGCTTTTCTATAATGATCACCATAATATTCCAAAGGATGGCCGATCTGCAACGGGCCAGTAATTTTCATCCATTTAGAATCCACTTCCGCCCATTTCAAAACCAAATTATTCGTATCAGTTTCCGAAAAAGCATCACTCAAAGAATTCAAATAATCCAAATATTCTTTCTTCTGGGAGTAAACAATATCTTCTAATCCTCCAAGTTTATTTCTAAATTCATTCAAAGAATTAACAACCTCTGCAGTTTCGACAAAGGCATCAAAATAAGATTTTTTTTCGTAACCTTTTCCTTGATTAACCAAAACAGAATAACTTCTATCTGCTTCAATTCCTCCGTGACCTTTATCCATTAAATTATTCTCTCTCAAATAATGCATAACATCTTCTTGCTTTCCAAACTTTGATTCCAGTTCTTTTTTGGTTTTTGAAATTTGATCATTCCAAGCAATATGCAATTTATTCATTTTCAATCCAACAGAATAAACTCCTTTCAAAATTTCCTGATAAAATTCTGGCAAAAGATTTTGTGTTTTAATTTCATTCAAAAACTCTTGGTGGTGTGCTTCATAGAAATTCTTAACCCAGGAATAAGCATTATTCTTTACTGTTTCTTGCTTTTCTTCATCAAATCCTTCTTTTTTCAAAAATTGAATGAGTGACCCTTCTTTAAGTCCAGCAATTCTAGAGGCCACAGAAAATCGAGATTCTTTGGTTTTGGGAAGATTTTGAGAATCCAAAAAATCATCAATAAATTTCCTTTTCTCATTGTCTTCAGTCACCGCAGAAAAGAATTCAAACATCTTTTTGTTATATTGGTCAGATAAATCATAAATTTTCACCAAATTTTCTTCAAATTGCTCTTTTTTCATGTAATAACCCAAAACAGAAACTTTTATAAAATATTATATCCAAAAAATTGTATTAGATCTAAATTATTCTGTAATTTAAGAAATTAAAATGGTAGACAATATTATAAAAACAGGAACAACAATTCTAGGAATAGTTTGTAAAGACGGAGTTGTAATGGCAGGCGATAATCGAGCAAGTTTAGGAACAACATTGGTTGGGGGAAAAGATCTTCAAAAAGTTTTACGAGTTAATGACTATTTGTTGGTTGCAATAGCTGGACATGCTACTGAAGCAACAAAAGCTTCAAAAATGTTGGCGGCAGAATTAAAATTAAAACAATTAAGAAGCAAAAAAAGACCAACAGTGGGAGAAGCAGCATCTTTAATGTCAAATATTCCAGTCCAAGCAAGTGGTTTTTTAGTTGCAGGAATTGATGAAAATGGGGTTGCTTCGCTATACGAAATAATTGGGGGATTATCTACAAAAATTAGTGATTATTCTGCAAGTATTGGATCTGGATTAATGTATGTTTATGGTTACCTAGAAAGAATGTGGAAAAAAGATGTTACAGTAAAAGAAGGAATTGAATTAGCAAAAGAATCAATAAAATCTTCAATGGAAAGAGATATGGCAACAGGAAATGGAATGAATATTTATACAATCACTAAAGACGGAATTAAAGAAGTAGTTAGAGATAAAACAGAATTAACTTTCAAAAAACGAGAATAATTCTTTGTTAGGAAAATAAAATGTTAGAAATTTTAAGAAACATTACAGACAGGTTACATGGCGATGTATCTGAAGCAACCTTTGAAGGCGCAAACATAGTTCTTTACACAAAAAACGAAAAGTTCTTCAAAGAGGGCGAAAGAAAAATAAAAGAAATTGTAAATGACATAAAAAAAAGAATTGAACTTCGAGCAGATATGAAAATTTTATTAGATAAAGAAGAAGTTGAGAAAAAAATAAAAGAAATTGTTCCTGTTGAAGCAGAAGTAACCGATATTTTGTTTGACTTACACAGAAGTGTTGTGATGATTGAAGCAAAAAAACCAGGACTTGTAATCGGAAAACAAGGTTCCCTTTTGGAAGAAATAAGAAAATCAACTTTATGGTCTCCTCAAGTTCAAAGATCCCCTGCAATAAGATCAAAAATTACTGAAAACATAAGATCAGTTCTTTATGCTAAAAACAGAGACAGAAGAAAATTCTTAAACGAAATCGGGGAAAAAATATATCAAGGTTGGACACAGGAAAAATCAACTGGTTGGGCAAGAGTTTCAATTCTTGGAGGAGGAAGACAAGTGGGAAGAAGTTGTTTTTTACTTCAAACAGAAAATTCAAGAGTTTTATTGGATTGTGGAGTTGATGTTTCATCTGAAGGGAAAGATAAATTCCCAGTGTTCACAATACCAGAATTTGATATTTCGGCTTTAGATGCAGTAATAATTTCACACGCACATTTGGACCATTCCGGACTATTGCCTTATTTATATAAAATGGGTTACAAAGGCCCGACATACATGACCGCTCCAACAAGGGACATTTCATCTTTATTGGCACTTGATTTTATTGGAGTAGCATACAAACAAGCTGCAGCACCAATTTTCAATTCATCACATGTAAGCGAAATGGTAAAAAGAACAGTCTGCTTAAATTATGGTGAAGTGACAGATATTACGCCAGACATAAGAATCACATTATACAATGCAGGTCACGTTTTAGGATCCTCCCAAATTCACATGAATATTGGAAATGGGGCCCACAATTTTGTTTATTCAGGAGACATGAAATATGGGAAGACTAGACTTTTGGATCCGGCAGTGAACAGATTTCCAAGAGTAGAAACAATTCAAATAGAATCAACTTACGGTGGAAAAAATGATGTTCTACCCTCGAGAAAAGACACGGAAGAAAAATTCCTAAAACTAGTTAGAGATACAGTTAATAATGGCGGGAAAGTTTTGCTTCCAGAATTAGGGTTAGGTCACGCTCAAGAAACAATGCTCCGAGTTGAAGAAGCAATAAGAACCGGGGAATTACCTTCAGTTCCAATGTATATAGATGGGATGATTTGGGATATTAATGCAATTCACACAGCCTACCCAGATTTCTTATCTGCAAACGTACGATCACAATTTTTTCAAGACAACAATCCTTTCACTTCAACCGTTTTCAAAAGAATCGGTTCTCCTCAAGAAAGAAAAGAAGTAATCGAAGGTGGGCCTTGTATAGTTATCGCAACTTCAGGTATGCTTGTCGGAGGAGCTTCAGTAGAATATCTTAAAAATTTCGCAGAAAACGAAAGCAATCTTTTGATTCTTTCTTGTTACCAAGGACCAGGATCAGTTGGCCGTCAATTACAAGAAGGCGCAAAACATGTCCAGATCGAAGACGATGGAACAAAAAGAAATTTACAAATAAATATGAAAGTCGAATTGATAAACGGTCTTTCACCTCACTCGGGCAGAAACGAATTAATGAATTATATCAAAAACATGCAACCTCGACCAAAAAGAATTATCGTTAATCATGGGGAAATATCAAAATCTTTAGATCTTGCTTCTTCTCTTTACAAGGCAAACAGAATTGAAACTTCTGTCCCCCGAGGTTTAGAAACTTTAAGGTTGAAATAATTCAATTCGTTATCAATCAGTCTTGAACGTAAATATTTGTTCAAAATTTTTCTGGGCGAATACAAATCTTTGATTTGAATAAATAAAAATCTTCATTTAATGAACAAATCAATAACTGGTTCAGCAGTAAAATGAGTTTCTTTGCAAAGCCTAGATTTCTTTTCAAAGAAATGTGGCATTGAAACTTCTGTCCCCCGAGGTTTGGAAATTTTAAGGTTGAAGTAATTTTTAGAAAAAATTATTCTCTATCAAAAATCATGTAATGAATAATTTCCTTTGGTCTATTTGAATTACTAACATTTCTGCCTGGAGTAAATTCTTTCTCGATTTTTGCTACCATTTCTTCAAGTTTTCCAACAGTCTCTTCAGAATCTTTTAGTTTACCATTCATATGGGCTTGTTCGGCGTTATATTTTATTTCACTCAATTCATAACAATCATTTCCGGGATTATATCCAAAGTTTGCTATTTTAATGTCTTTATCTTTTTCAGTTTTTGTCCAGATTTCAATCTCTCCTTTTTTCGATAAACTGCTCTCAGGAAAATATGTTTGAATACTCTTCAAAATTTCATAATACCTAATTTTTTTCATAATTTAATCATTCGCAATAACTTTATAATATTATGTGGACTAAAAACAATAAGAGATGATAAAATGAAACACGGCGTCAAAATAACAATCTTAATTCTTTCAATGTTTTTGCTAACTCAGTTCATCGGACTTTATGTTGTAGATTCATATTCTACAGAAAGATTCATCGACGGTGAAACAACTCAAGTAGTCCCTTCGAAAATTCTCCCTTATGGGATGGGCTTGGACGAAGAAGAAGTTCAAAATGAATCTAATTTGTTAACTTCAATAATTTTTGCATTTGTAATTGCCATGTTAGTATTATTTCTATTGATGCGGCTTAAAGCAAGATTCATATTGAAAGGCTGGTTTTTTATCGTGACCATGTTGGCGCTAGGGATTTCTTTAACAGCCATTTTACCTGAGATAAAATTTGCTTCATTAATTGCATTAGGTATTGCAATTCCAATAACGCTAGCAAAAATATACAAAAAAGATTTCATAGTTCACAATATTTCAGAGTTATTAATATATCCAGGAATTGCAGCAATATTTGTACCGTTATTAGGATTAATGGGAATTATTATTTTATTAGTTTTAATTTCAATTTACGACATGTGGGCAGTTTGGAAGTCAAAGATAATGCAAAAAATGGCAAAATTCCAAATGAATGAATTAAAGATTTTTTCTGGATTCTTCATTCCTTATGCTTCTAAAAAACAAAAAGAAAAAATCAGAAAAATAAAAGAAAAAATTAAGAACAAGAAAATGACGGAAGAAGAAGCAAAGAAAAAAGGAATCAAAGTAAACATCGCGATACTTGGAGGAGGAGATATAATTTTCCCAATAATAGCTTCGGGAGTTGTCTTAAAAATTTGGGGAGTTTTACCCGCAATTGTAGTAATTTTCGGAGCTTTTGCAGGGCTGTTATTTTTATTATCTTTTTCTGAAAAGAAAAAATTCTATCCTGCAATGCCATTTATTACAACAGGAATATTTTTAGCAATGGGAATCTGTTGGTTGATAATCAATTAGAATCTTTTTTAAATCCAATTTTTGTTCCATGCGAATAGAATTTTTGTTTTGTTTTCTCATTTTTTATATCTTTAGGAGAAGAACTTTTTTCCCTTTTCAAATTAATTTTGTCCATGCGATCATTAACTCCCTTATAAAATTCATCCAATTTTTCCTTAGGTTCTTGAGAAACTCCCCTATAGATTTCTCGAGGAATTGATACTAATGCGGGAATTTTATCTTTTTTTAATTTAAATTTGCCATCAATTAAATCACCATCATAAAATTCACTAAATAAAATTTTGCATTCATCTTCTTCAAAAGTAATTCTTTCTAATCTTCCACCATAAACGTTTTCTCCATTTTCCGTGAGGGAAGTTACTAAAACATATTTTCCAACAAAAATATCTTCTTCCATAAAAAATTTAATAAAAATGTCTTAATATATATTTCTCTCCAAAAAGATAATACTTCATCTGTAACTACTACTAAAATACAACACACGAAACATTTATAAAGTGTTATTATGTAGTAACAACATGTTAGTTAAACAAGAATTAATTGGAAAGATCAAAGACTATTTTGATTTGAATATTTATGAGACAAAAGTCTGGTTAGCCTTATTAGGGAAAGGTTCAGCTTCGGCTGGAGAGATAGCAACTTTATCTGGAGTTCCAAGAAGTAGAACTTACGATGTATTAGAATCATTAGAAAAGAAAGGTTTTGCTTTGATCAAATTAGGAAAGCCCGTAAAATATTTAGGTGTTAAACCAAAAACAATTCTGGAAAAATTGAAGAACAACGTTAGAAATGATGCAGAAGAAAAAGTACAATCTCTAATAAACATCAAGGGAACAAACGAGTTCGTTCAATTAGAAGAATTATACACCGTTGGAATAAATCCCGTTAGAAGAGAGGATTTGTCTGCAGCTTTGAAAGGAAAATCAACCATATCAACACATTTAAGAGAAATCATTGAGGCCGCAAATAAAGAAGTTGTGATTTGCACAAGCGCAATAGAAATGAAACAAAAAGAAAAACTTTTCGAAATAACATTTGATTTATTAAAGAAAAATAAGGTGGACATCAAATTAACTCTTTACGGAGAACAAGAAACAATTGATTCTTTAGAAAAAACATTTAAATTCCCAATAAAAAAAGTATCAATGGAAGCAAAGTTTTTCATTGTTGACAGAAAAGAAGTTTTATTCTATGTTTCCAAAGACAAAGGAAAAGAAGACCAAGCAATTTGGTTGAATTCTGATTTCTTTTCAGAAGCTTTCGCAAATTTATTCGATATGGCCATGAAGGAATAAAATGGGAAATAAAGAATATTTGGGAATGCTTGCAATGATTTCATTTCTTACAATCTTATTTACGGAACAGGGTGAAAATACTTGGAAATTTTTATTTTTTTGTGGGATAATTTTCTCTTGTTTAATTTTATGGTAATCTGTCTTTCCCCAATTTTGAATTATTTTTGAGGAAAAATCGAATATTTTATTTTCGCCGCAATCTGCTGATTGTAAGAAAATCAAATGTTTGTATTTTAACCAAAAAGAAACAAAATATCCTAAATAGCCTTAAATCTAGAAACATACATCTGTTTAATCTTCCGCTTATTTTTTCTCTCCCAAAATTTAAAAAATCCCTTGGAATCAAAAATAATTTTCTCTTTAGCACAAACTCGTCCTTCTTCAACAAAAGTTTTTGAATGTTCCTCTTTAAACTTCAAAACATTCTTCCTAGAATCAACTGGCGGACCACAAAATAAAATAAATTCTTTTTTCTTCAAAACAAAATAACTCTCCCCAATTTTGTTTCCAAGATACCTGAAACCAGTTTCACTGATTTCAAAATATTTTCCTATTTCAAAAATCATATGCCGATGAAATTTCAATAATTTAGTCCCAGCAATATCTCCCTCTTGCCTCGTAGTTTTTGTCTGCAAAATTAAAAATTCTTTTTTTTCTTGCAAGGCTCTCTTTTTCACTTTTTCCAAATCTAATTCTTTCAATTCAAAAATTTTTTCTTTTGGTTTATCCAAAAATTCTCTAGCTTTTTTTCTAAAGATTTCAAAAGTTTCGTAACTTAAAGCAGCGAGTGCATTTCTGCCCTTAAATGTGGGATCAATCAAAATAATTGGAGATTCCAACTTGGAAGAATTCAAATCCAACAAAACATTTTGTTTTTTCTTATATTCATTTTCAATGTCCACAATAATTTTGTCTTTTTTTTCTTTCACGAGAGTTTTCAACATTTCCAAAAATCCCCCATAATAATAAACCAAAAGTTCAAGAGCATAACCACTAAATCCATGAACATAACTTTCCGCACCATAAGTTCCAGTCGCATAACAAAATGCCTTGGCAAGTTTAATTCCATCCAGAACTTTTTTAGATTTAATTTTTTTCTTGATATATTTAACATGCGAATAGGAAAGATCAGTAATATTATCAGCTTCTCGAGGGTTTTTCACTTTTTTAACCGGAATTATTTCAAAAAAGAAATTAGAATTTACTTTAACTTTAAAATAATCTCGAGAACCATGCACAACTGAAACTTTTTTTGTTCCCTTCAATATTTTTTTAGTAAGTTTAGTAAATTCAGTTTCTTTATACTTGGGATTAAATCTTAAGAATAAATCCACGTCATAAATATCCTTTTTCACAACCGTATTCTTTGCAAAACTTCCCCCAACAAAAACTTCTGCATCAATTTTTAATTTATCAATTTTCAGGTTCAATTTTTTCTTAAAATTTTCCAAAAGAAATTCCATTTTCTCCATTTCTTTTTTCGTAGGATTAACTTTTTCTAAAATTTTCTCCAAAATTAAATCATGTTTCTTTGCCATAAAATAGTATAAAAAAGAAGATTTATATTGTTATTGATTTATAGCTAAATTTCATAAAGAGTTCCGCTACATTCATAAAGTTCCGCGTCTTCGCTAGATCCAGAAAAACTACCTTCCATTTCTTCTTCAAGTTTTAAAATCAAATCAGAATGAGGGTATTTACAAACACTTTCTTTTCCAATAAATATGCTTGCTTGGAGGTTTGATTCATTCAATTGTTGATCAAGATCTTCTTGAGTTGTCCCATTTTCTAAAGCTTGTAATAAAAAATCTTCTGAAAAACCAACGGTATTGTCCAAATATTTATTATACAATAAACATTTATCTTCTTCAATGCCTTGAATTTCTTGTTGAGTTTTTGAAGCGAAAATCATCCCAAACAAATCAATTTCATAACTAACAATTATTTTTGCCAAACAACAATTTTGAGCAGCATCAAGATAACACTCATTTATCGAATTATTAATTTCCCCACAATCAATTATTTCTTCCCCACAAAGAGCATGATCAAAAATACCTTGGGAGGAAACATTCGAATTTCCTTCAGTACATACACCTTCATAACAAAAATATCCTTCTTTACAGTTCGAATCTAAAACACAATCAATGCATTCTCCTTCTGCCAATTCACAAATTTGGCTTCCAGTTTCACAGCCCAAGCATTCTCTTGTACAGGAAGTGGAATCAACACATCCTTGAGGAATATTTGCACCAGTGATAACAAATGTCTGAGTTATGGTTCCCTGGGGAAGAATTTCACTCAAATCCTCCTCAATAGTTGGAAGAGAAATCTCTTCACAAGATTTCCCAGTTTTTCTTTCAAGAATTCCACAAGAATAAACTTTTATTTCAAATTCATAGTTTCCTGGTTCAACAAAACGATCTTTAGCGGTAAAAGAATTTTCATTCTGTTCAAATGCCCCCAATGAAAGAGAAAATTCTCCGTTTTTTTCTATTGATCTTAATTCAATTTCTTTGGGATGTTTTTCAAAATTATCTTTATTAGAAAAAGTAGCAATCAAAATTTCTGTGGTTTTTCCATTATTTGTTATTTTAACATTTTCTAAAAATGTTTCTCCCACAGCATAATTTTCTCCTTCTTCGATTTCGAGATTAAATGTTTCCGGAGCGTTAAGAAAATTAAAAACAAGATAACCTATCCCCAGTAAAGCAATAATGCCCAAGATAATAAAAACAATTTTTTTATGTTTGAAAACTTTTTTTGGACGCTTATTGGACAAATCAAGTGCTTCCCTCGCGACGGTAGGATCCTGGCCATTTTGAACCATATAACTCAAAAGTTTCTCAGAAGAAATTCCTCTCTCTTTTTCTCTTCTAATCCAATCCACCAATTCTTGATACACCACCATAAATAAAAATTATTTTTCAAAGATATAAATCTTTCTAAGGAGAAAATTATCTGCAATCATCAGATATCTGCTCTAAGTAATAGAAAATTAGTTCGTGCATAAAATTGTCGCTTCCCACGGGATGGTCTCCAGACTTCAGGCCTTCACCACATTGAATGATTAAATTATTCCGAGAACAAAATTTAAGTTAGATTATTAGATTTACTCAAAAGGAACATTAATTACTTTTTTTAAATTCTAGAATCACATTCGTGGAATTTATTATATTCTTTTTGATTTTAGTTTATTGTTTTAGGGAGGATATATGTCATTTGCTTCTACAAGAAAGAAATTTATTGCTTAATAACTTTTTCGACTTCAACATTTCCAGCTTCGTCCTGGATCTTCAAAACATAAAGCCCTCTGGCTTTATCCCTTAAGTCATAGGGAATCTCTATCCCTTCAGGAAGATTATTGTAACTTTTTTCTTCTATTAATTTTCCTTGAACATCATACAACCCCACCTTGATATTTCCAGGTTTGTTATAATTCAAAGTAAAATAATTCATAGTTGGGTTAGGATAAACTGACGCATTATCTTCTTTAACTTTCTTTTCAAGACCTTCAAGCAAATCAACATTTATGTATTGAAATTCACTAGTTCCCATGTTCCCACAAACATCCGTTCCCGTAAAATATCTTGCCCAATTCTGGATTGGATCATCCCCACTTAATAGAACATCATGATATGAAGAATCCGCCAAAGGCAAACCAGAATTCTCTCCCCAAGTTGGCCAACCCAAGTTAGAAGGATCCATCGAATCATATTTTGTAATTGTGGTGTCCGAGGGCATACTCGTAGTTTCAGGTTCAGTCATATCCTCAACATCAATATTTTGAACATGACTTGCCTCACTAGTATTACTGGGGTTATAAGCACCAGCAATTAATTCCCAGCCTCGAGAAACATTATAACTAACATCCGAGCAAGTCCCGTTAGAAGTTTGATTCGTCTCATCAGAATAACTCGTTCGAGTTCCATGATACAAATTAGCAGGAATACCATTTGTAGCGGTTGAAGTATCCGCAGGAAATTCATGCGTTTTGTCTTCGGGAAATTCTGATTTCAGACAAGGATTCCAGGCTTCCACTAACTCTGGATGAGTATTGCCACGAACAGCAACCCCGCTAGAAATATCATAATCAACAAGACTTCGTGCTCCATATTGCCATTCTTCAAATAAACTATTATAAAAATAACCATACCATTTTTCTTTTGCAAATGTATTAAAATCCCAATCTCCAATTTCTGCAAATTGATCATTTTGGGGTTCAATAAAAATCTTGTAATCAAATTCTTTTGCATCTTGGTTTTCAGGATTTCCCAAATAAACACTATTAATTGCATGTGCTCCCGTAGAAGCCATTGTACTAACATAACGTCCTGGGATTCTAAATATCCCATTATGAGTCAAGTCAAATTCTAAATTTGTTCCGTTTGGTTCTGCAAAACCGCTATTTGTTATATCATAAACTCCTGTTGTGTTAATAAACAATTGAGCCCTATATTCCCCACAAGTCCATCCACTATATCCGGCTGAAATTTCACTTGTGGGATCAATTGCTAAAGCCTTTTCCAAATGACTAATTTGCTGTGGCTCTGTTTCAAATTCATAAACATTAATATGGTTTCTCTCTCCCATTAAATATTCATAAATTATTTGCTTATCTTGTGAAAATTCTGAAGATTCTGTGACTCCATCCAAATTAACATCTCCTCGATAAGTCCCATCATTAAAAGGATCTGTTCCAGATACAGTAGAGAAATAATCATCCCAAGTAATTGCTCCGTCGCCATCAATGTCTCCTGATCCATACCAATCAGTATTTGTTTGATAATTTGTGTCATATGCAGAAACATATCCATTTAATCCCCATCGGGGATCTTGGGGGTCTTCTGGAGGATCTTTAGAAT
>CAZFLO010000017.1:6013-13466 GCA_964519005.1 Candidatus Woesearchaeota archaeon | reverse complement strand
TTGGAGAAATTTATTTTTATTGGGAGCTTAATGCGGGAGTTCTGTCCCAGAGCCGCCTTTTGCATAATTTAATGAAAAAAGAATTTCATTATCCCTTACTTTTAGGAATTCTTTTTTTCCAGCTGGAAGATCTGAATTTATTGACAATGCCGCATAATACATTCCTTTTAGATTAAAATTTTTATAACTAATTTTTCCACCAAGAATTCCTATAAAAGTAGGGTTAGAATCATAGACTATTCCTCTATCAAGAAGATATTTATTATGCAATTCTTCTGCTGCTATTGGTACCACTTTAACCTTTGGAACTTCTTGGGCATGTAAATTTGAAAAACCAACCATCGTTCCAGCTATTACGAAAGGTAAAAATATGCTTTCCAACTGCCTTCTTCATTTTTTGTATTTTTTCTCTAATTTTCATTTTATTTTTTCCTGAAGTATATAATCACTTAAAAATTTTCGAACAAAACGGCCCTACTTTTTTTGCCAGCGAACATCACATAACTTGCGCACTTATCAGCTAACCCAAAGGAATGACCTCGAACACTGTCATCCCAAAAGCCGGCATCAAAATAATCACCACCAACACACAGCCCCAGACCTAAGTCATGGTCACTATTCAAATAAGACATTTTTATCATTTCGTTATCAACAGATTCAAAACTCCGAAGCTTTGGCCCACTTTCATATTTTGATGCAACTTCTGCAATTTTTTCTGCGCCCTCTTCCCCATATCTTGCTACAATATAAGGATTTTTGGATAACACTAAAGGACTTTGTCTTCCTATTTTGTATCCAAATGGAACAAATGTAACATTAGGATCATTTTTTCTTAATCTTTTAACTAAAGAGCTTTTATCCATAACTATTTTGCCCTCAATAATATCCGGATTATTTTCTAAAATAACCCCATTATTTATTTCGCTATTTGATTTTGGAAGATATAAGTTTCCCGTGAACTCCCATAACAAACTACTTTTTAAAGAACCTATTATTTCTGATTCATATTTTGCTTTTGGATTCTGAAATGCATCATATAATAATGAGGCTATTTCATTGGAATTTGGTAATTGTAATCCTTCTTTATCAATTTGCCCTGCAACTTCCATGTACCTTCCTTTTGATTCAGGGTGCTGAAATGCAATCTCTGTTCCCTGATGTGGAATTCCTGTTAAATATACTTTTCCCATTTCTGCTTTCATTTTTCATTTTCCTCTTCATCAACTATTCTTTCCAATTCATTTATTTGAAAATCTTTCCCAACAACCCAAGCATTATGGGGATTATAATAAAAAAAGAGAACTTCTGTATCTCTTGCTTTATAAATTTCAATAAGAGACGTTTCCATTTTATAATCAGTAATCATGGTTTTTATTTCTTCTACTACTTTTCTTTCCGAAATAAGTTCTTCTATTGGATCATAATCTGAAAGATGTTCAAAATCTTCTGTTTCACCAGATCGAAAAAATCTACCAAAAGTATTTAGAATAGAAGATATCTCTTCCTTCTTTGTATATTTTTTTAGTTTTTCATTTTTCATTTTATTTTTCTCCCTTAGGAATTTTTAGAATCGCGTAAGACAAATGGGGTATTTTCGGAACCGCGTAAAGCATCTTCGGAATTTTCAGAACCGCATAAAGCATCTTCGGAATTTTCAGAATCGCGTAAGGCAGATCCGGAATTTTTTGACCCATTTAAGGCAGATCCGGAATTTTCAGAATCGCGTAAGACATATCCGGAATTTTCAGAAAAGCATAAAGCATATTCAGAATTTTTTGACCCAGTTAAGGCAACCCCGGAATTTTCAGAAAATTGGAGTTGATTTCTTCCAAAAGTCAATCCGAACTCAGAATCGTTAATTATTGCTCCTAATCCTCCAAATTCTCTTCTACACATTGGAGTCAAATCTCCCGTTAATAGGTGATATGCTGAAGTCGCGATTCCTGCAATCTTCCTATCTTCATGATTGAAATATTTCATTATTTCAACAGGATTCTTTTCGTAAGTCTTTGCAACAACTTTAACTATATCTCTTATTCTGTTTCCATTTCTTGCATTGTAAAATTCATTTGTTAGTCTTTTTAATTTTTCTTCTGTCATTTTTTATTTATCTCCTTCTCCTTCTTCTTAAAGTCACAACTAAGTTGCTCATCCTCTTGTTTGAATTTGTTTTTTCATTTTTCATTTTATTTTCCTTGAAGTATTTAACTACTCCATAATAGTTATAGAAAACAACAATACTTAAATAATTGTGGTATCTTGCAATACCATATAAAATGGACTTACAAAACCTAAAAGAACTAAACCTAACAAAAGGAGAAATCAAAGTCTACGAGGCTGTCCTAGAACTTGGAATCTCAACTCTAAATAAAATTCAAGAAAAAACAGGAATTGAAAGAAGGAACATTTATGATATTTTAAACAAATTAATAGAAAAAGGGCTAATCTCATACACTACAGAAAAAGGTAAAAAAACCTATCAATTAACTTCCCCGAACAAACTCCTAGAAGAAATAGAGAAAAAAGAAAAATCCCTAAAAGAATTAAAAAATCAAATTCCAAACCTCACAGAAATATTCAACACAAATAAACCAGAAATTAAAGCGGAAGTCTACAGGGGAAACGAATCCATTAAAACCCTCTTACATGAATCTCTAAATTACAAAGAACAATATTGGATAGGCGGAAACGCTGAAATTGAAAACACAAACCTAAAAATATGGTTCACACATTGGATGAATCAAAGAGCAGAAAAGAAAATATGGATGTATGATTTAGGAGATCATGGAAAAGAACTTGAAGAATTCAAATCAAACAAAAAGATTTTCTATGAGAAACAAGAGCTTCCAAAAGGATTTAACTCTCCCCTAGTCATTTTTATATTCGGTAACAAGGTAGCTCAAATTCTTTGGGGAAAACAATCCTTCGCATTCGTTTTAGAATCAGAAGAAATCAAAGAATCCTTCATGAAATATTTCAATCATTTTTGGAAAAAACCTTCAAAAAAATAATAAAAAAATTCCATAAACTTTAAAAACAATTTTCTTCTAAACATTTTTATGTCATTTAAATTATTACCAAAAAAACCAACCCTAGAAGATCTAACAAATAAAAATGTTCAGATTGAATTTTCAGAAGGGCCAAGAAAAGGAATAATTCAAGAAACAAAAGACCCGTCATATCCCTACAGCTTCAATTTTGAAAAGATGGGAATCCAAAAAGAACTATTTCTTAAACCAAAAGATCTCCATATTTCCAAAAATAAAATCCAATATACTGAAAATTTTTACGCTCTAGAAAATCATTTTTAAAATTTGTGGTAAAACTCCCCTTAAACAAAGCTTAAAAACTCATTTTCTTTTTTATTTTCATGGAATCTTACGAAGAACTATTAGAGGGGGCCTATAAAAAAGTAAAAATCATTGGAGGATCTGAAGAAAGATTTCAAGTTCCAAAAATAGAAGGAAGATTTGAAGGGAAAAAAACAATCATTACAAATTTCTTTCAAATTGCTTCACACATACGACGAAAACCAGAAAAATTTCTAAAATATCTCTTAAAAGAATTAGCAGTAAAAGGATTTGCAGAAGGAGAAAGAATCATAATAACCGGAAAAGTGTCGAGTAAGATAATCAATCCAAAAATAGAACAATATGTAAATGAATTTGTTTTATGTAAAGAGTGTAAAAAACCAGATACTGAATTAATTAAAGAAGGTAAACAAACATTAATTCATTGTTTGGCCTGTGGGGCAAAACATCCCATCAGGTATCAAACATAAAAATAGTAAAATGAAAAGGAGGATTATATAAAAAAATGGTAACAGGATATTGTGTTGTCTGTAAAGAAAAAGGCGTAAACATGAAAGACCCAGTTGTGGAAATGACTTCAAGGGGAGGATATATGGCAAAAGGAATTTGTTCTAAATGTAACAAAACGAAAATGTGTGCTATGATGTCTAAAGATAACGCGGAAAAAGCAATTACAGCCGGCGAAGCTAAAAAAGGCTACTAAACAAACATTTTTTTATTTTTTTATTTTTTTACCTTTAGTAAAAAATCTCAAAGAAATTTTTTCGAGGTGCACCTTTGGGTGTAAATCAGAACAGGAAAACGAGAATGATAGTGAATATAATTAATTCGTATAGAGATATAATTACAATCGCAGATAAAGAATTAATTGGAAAGCAATTCTTTGAAGAAAAAAAACAATTAGATGTGAAAGAATCATTCTATGGGGGAGAAAATTCAGAAGAAAAAACCCTTGAAGAAGTGAAAGAGATAATATTTGATTGGATCAAAGAAGATGCCACATTCAACATAGTTGGGAAAAAATCAATTGAAGTTGCAAAAGAAATGAAACTAATTCCAGAGGAAGGAATTGGAAAAATAGATGGGATCCCATATGCAATGATTCTCCTTTGAGACCGCCAATCTTATAAAGCAAATTCTCAATAAATTAATATGGCTTTCAAAAAAAATAATAGGAAAAAATATTCAACTGTTTCAGAT
Organism: Candidatus Woesearchaeota archaeon; assembly: GCA_964519005.1. Classification (GTDB taxonomy): domain Archaea; phylum Nanobdellota; class Nanobdellia; order Pacearchaeales; family GW2011-AR1; genus GW2011-AR1. Next base: position 8,955 of record CAZFLO010000017.1, on the reverse strand, counting down.
GAACCAAGAATAATTCGAGCTCCGCTTCCAAAAGAAAAAGAAGTTATTGGAATAATTGAACAAAGACATGGTGGAAACAAAATGAAAGTTAATTGTCTTGACGGAAAAGAAAGGGTCGGAAGAGTTCCAGGAAGACTAAAAAGATATTTGTGGCTAAGACCAAACGATGTTGTAATAATTGAACCTTGGGAACTAGACAATACAAAAGGCGACATACTTCTAAAATACAAACCAAATCAAATCAATTGGTTAAAAGCAAATGGTCATCTAGAAACAGAAGACAACGAATTCTGAATTTATGTTATATTCAATTTCAGCGTCAGTAAACCAAAAATTCTTATTTTGATATTTTCATCTAATACTTCAAAATCAAATTAAAAAAGAGCATACGAGTTTTATCAAAGATAAACATATAATCGAATTAGTCAAAAAATTTAATTTGCTTAAGGTTTTACAGATTTAATTGATTCTTGTTTAATTTCATCAATTTCCCAATCTACACGAATCCAAGAACTATCTTTTATTTTATGAGCTTTTTTTGGTCTTTTAGTTATTAGTCTTTTGTCTTGCCAATTTAAATCTGGGTTATGTATATCTACATATACATCAACATTCCATCTTGATTCAAGAGGGTCATTTTTATCATATCTTATTTTGATATTCGCAGAAATAGGTTCGTTTAAAATTTGTGATTTTCCATCTGATTTATTAATTTTATTTATTTGTTGGGAAGGGAATATTTGCCCTCCACTAACAGCATTGAATTGATTGTTTACTCCTTGAGATGAATCTGCAGAACAATCATTAAGATTATTTGCAACATAAGATGTATTTGGAGAAAATTGAGTTATTTCTCTTTCCTGACATTTAGAAAATAGGTTAATCCTATCTTCCTTAACGAGTCCATCTTCATTATATATTTTTAATTTAATTTCCTCCATCATGAAGATAATAATTTTGGATTTATATATTTATTCCTCAAATTTTTTTTAGAATCACTAAATTTAAATAGATCTTTTGCTAGATAAAACTAAGATGAATAAAAAAATAATAATTGGCATTGGAGTTATTATTGCAATTCTTATAATTGGAGGATTTTTTGTTTTTTCAAAAAAAGATTCTTCTTATCAAAATCCTCAAACATTAGATGAATTAAAACAAGCAAAGTCTGAGGGAAAATCTGAGTTTGATAAATGTATAAATGAAATTGAAGAAAATAACAAAAAAATAACAGATTGTACTTTAGAAAAATTAGAAGAACAAGGATATACTGATGGAATAGATTGTATAATGGAATTTGATAATCCTATCTGCGAATCGATTGAAAGATATAATGCAGAAGTTTATGCAGGTAATGATTGCATAGAATTATATCCTTCTGAATTAACATTAATTGATTGTTCTAATTTAATGGGAAAGTAAAATTTAATTTTAAAGAACGTCTTTTTTTAAAAAAGAAACAAAAAAACACTCTCTTTCCCCCAAATAACAACAATTTTTCAGCAATTACAATATCAAAAAAATTTCGTTTCGCTCCTAACCACATTACAATACTTTCAACTCAAATTCCAACATAATTTCTGCTCCCAAAATTCCAGAACCACGTTCCAGGAATTTATCTCTCCAAAACCCCAAATCAAAAATCTTATAATCCCTCTTTCTTTCCAAAAAACTTATAATCCAAATTGTCCCCCTATTTTTATGAAAATAATAATTTGTGAAAAAATTGCAAGAATAATTAGAAACAAAGAAAAATTAGAAAAATTATTGGAAATAAAAATCTCAAACAGAGGAAAAGAAGTCACAATCGATGGAACTCCAGAAAACGAATATGATGCAGTTCAAGTTATTGATGCCCTAAATCAAGGATTCCCATACACCGAAGCTATTTCAATAAAAAAAGAAGACAAAATCCTTAAAATCGTAAATATCAAAGAACATACAAACAAAGCTAATTTGGAAAGAGTCAGAGGAAGAGTAATTGGCCAAGGGGGAAAAGCACTAAAAACACTCTCGGTATTAACCGATTCTGCAATGAAAATAAAAGAAAATCACGTAACAATAATTTCTAGTCCCGAAAACATGGAAAGAGCAACAGAAGCATTAATTGCAATAATCAAAGGTGCCAAACACGGAGCAACCTATAAGGAACTAGAAAAAAATGCTCCAAAAGAAATCTATGATTTAGGATTACGAGAAAAAGAAAAATAAATTTTTCCCATCGCTTGCTCCCCCTCAAGATGCCCCTCCTTTTTTCTTCTCCCTTTGCCCCCCGTTCTTTATTTTTTTATCAGATTAGTTTGGATTTTGAAATTTTTTGTGAATCATCCTCTCGAACAGAAATTTAAACACGACCCGAGTAGGACTCGAACCTACGACCTATCGGTTAACAGCCGATCGCTCTAGCCAACTGAGCTATCGGGTCATGATATATTAAATCATGACTTTTCTTATTTAAAGGTTTTGTTGATCAAAAATATATTGTAAAAACAAGTAACATATGTCCTCAGTCAAAATTATTAATTGCTCCATTTAATTATCTTGCTAAACGCAAAGTTATTTTCACTCTGCCCATTAGAAATAAACAGTTATCCCTCAACATTTCGAGTAAGATTATTATTATTATTATTATTTCAGATTCATCCTAATTATTTTTCTAAATTTCCGAAATAATTCGTGAAATTTATCATATCCATTTCAAAATTTTTAATTTTGCTAAATAATTTTACGATAGAAAATATTTCACTGAATTACACATTAATCAAAAATATATCCAAACACAAAAAAATTATCTTCTTCCACGATTAGAAGATCCAGAATCTCTTCCTCTTGAAAAATTATTATCTCGACCACCAAAACTTCTTCCACCACTAGATCCTCGATTTCCTCCACGGTCTCCAGAATCTTTCTTCACAAAACAATCTGAACATGAAACCGGTTTT
>CAZFLO010000017.1:0-5913 GCA_964519005.1 Candidatus Woesearchaeota archaeon | reverse complement strand
CATTTCTCGAGGTCCAGAATCTCTTCCAGAAGATCTCCCCGAATCTCGACCACCAAAACTTCCTCTTCTATTATCTCGACCACCAAATGAAGGTCTTCCACGGTCTCCAGAATCTTTCTTCACAAAACAATCTGAACATGAAACCGGTTTTCCTGAAGTTGGTTTGAATGGAACTTTACAAGCTTTTTTACATTTTGAACATACAGCATCAAACATTTCTCGAGGTCCAGAATCTCTTCCAGAAGATCTCCCCGAATCTCGACCACCAGAATCACTAGAAAAATTTCTCTTTGGTTTAAAATTAGTCTTGCTAGAATCATTAGGTCTATTTTCTGAAAACTCCTTAAAGCTCCCTTCTTTTGGCAATGGTTTTTCTTGTCTCATGAAAAAAATAACTTAAGTCGCCTTATAAGATTATGCATTTCAAAATTAGCCTTTCCAAAACTCTTAAAACTCAAAATTATCTTCCAATATTATGAAACTTTTTACAAAAAAACAAAAAACAAAAGTACTATTAGGTATGAGCGGAGGAGTTGATTCCTCAGTCGCAGCACTGCTCCTGAAAAAACAAGGATACGAAGTATATGGAGCATTTATGAAAAACTGGTCAGATACAAAGAACAAAATCACGGGCCAATGTGCATGGGTAGAAGAAAGAGATCACGCAATTAAAATTGCGACTAAATTAAACATTCCTTTTGTGACACTCGATTTTGAAAAAGAATACAAAGAATTGGTGGTTGATGAAATGTTCAAGAAATATAAAAAAGGAATCACTCCAAATCCAGATATTGATTGTAACCAAAAAATTAAATTCCCAATGTTTTTGAAAGAGGCAAAAAAAATAGGAATCAACCTAATTGCAACTGGCCATTACGCAAGAATAAAGAAAAAATCTCCCTCGAAAAAGTTTTTGAATTTTACTAAAACAACTAGCCATTACGCAAAAATAAAAAATTCAAAAACTACCTATGAACTCCACAGAGCAAAAGATGAAAGCAAAGATCAATCATATTTCCTATACAGACAAAATCAAAACGACCTCGCACACACATTATTTCCAATAGGAAACCTCACAAAAAAACAAGTAAGAAAAATTGCAGCAAAAAACAAATTCCAAAATGCAAACAAAAAAGGAACAGTTGGAATTTGTTTCATTGGGAAAGTAAATCTAAAAGATTTCCTTTCAAAAAAAATAAAACCAAAAAAAGGAAAAATCCTAAATCCCGAAGGAAAACAAATTGGAGAGCACGACGGAATTTATTATTATACAATAGGGCAAAGGTTAGGACCAAGATATGGATTTGAAGTAGAAAGAGATAAATCAACGGGAAGATTAAGGAAATGGTATGTTGCAAGAAAAGACGCAAAAAAAAACATAATCGTTGCAGCACCAGAAGACCATCCTCTAAACTTCAGACAAAAAATAATCATAACAGATTTGCATTTGATTGACGAAGATAAAAAACAATTTAAAAAAAACCTTCCAAGAAAGGTTTTCTCAAGAATAAGACAAGTCGGAGAATTAATTCCAACAAAACTAGAATTAAAAAACAAAAAATTAATTGCCACCTTGAACAAACCAATCACAGGAGTTTCAGAAGGCCAAGCAATTGTCCTTTATGATAAAACAAAATGCATTGGTGGCGGAGTTATTTCTTCCCAATAAATCTTAAAAACCCCATTCCCCTAATAAACTAATGAACACAATAAAAGCAATCCAATCAAGAAGATCTATTAAAAAATTCAAGAATAAAAAACCAGATTGGAGAGATATTTTAGAAGCAATAGATTCAGCAAGGTATGCTCCAATGGCAGGAGGATTTTTTTCTTTAAGATTCATGTTAATAGATGAAAAAGAAAAAATAGGAAAAATTGCAAGATGGTCCGAACAATCATTCATTCAAGATGCAAAATACGTTGTTGCTTTTGTTTCAGATCCACAAAAAACAAAAACATATTATGAAAGAGGAGAAAGATATATGCGAGAACAAGCAGGAGCAGCAATAGAAAATTTCTTACTCCACCTAACAGAAGTCGGACTTTCAACTTGTTGGATAGGGCATTTCAACGATGAAAAAATAAAACAAATATTAAAGATACCTGAAAACCAAGAACTCGAAGCTCTTTTCCCAATTGGATATGCTCTAGAAAAAATAAAACCAAAAAGACCAAAAGGAAACATCGACCAATGTTTATACTTCAACGAATGGAAAAATAACAGAATGAAAAAGATAACTTCAATAGAATAAATTTCTCCCCTTTCTCCTCTCTTTTCTTTTATCTCCTTATCTTCCCCTGCCTTTTCCCCTATTTTTTTGGAATATTTTTGTGGTAAAATCAAAGAATTCGTTTTCGCCGCAATCTGCTGATTGCAAGAAAATTAAATCTTTGCATTTTAACCAAAAAGAAACAAAAAATCAAAAAAACGCTCGGGGAATCCCTATAATCCCCCGAACAATTTAAAATAAAAACGTAATAACCATTTATTAATTTAACCTAAGATATCAATTCCTAAGTCTGACATAGCTCTAGATTGGGGCATTGCTGTATCCTGAAATTCATGTCCTAAGACATACGGAGATTTAACTCCAGTCATGATAGTAATTACTCTTACTTTTCCTACGAAATCTTTCGCAATTCTAGCACCAATAATTACTTGAGCATCATGGCTCAAATTTTCCGACACAGTTCTACCAATAACATCAAATTCTTCTAATTTCAAATCAGGGCCACACGTAATATGCACTAATGCACCACTCGCACCTTTGTAATCCACATCAAGTAGAGGATGAGTAAGGGCTTGTTTGACGGCTTCAGTAACACGATCCGCTGCGTCTGATTCACCAATTCCAATAACTGCAACTCCACCGTTCTTCATAATTGAAGAAACATCGGCATAATCTAAGTTAATCAAAGAAGGCAATGTAATAGTTTCCACAATACCTTTAACCATTGTACTAACAAGTTCGTTAGCAACAGCAAAAGCTTGTTCTAGAGGTAATTGTCCTGCGATATCTACTAATCTGTTATTGTCTAATACAATACAAGTATCAGTAGCTTCTCGTAATTCTTGCAATCCAAATTCGGCTTTATCGATTCGAGCTTTTTCTGCTTCAAAAGGCATAGTTACTACACCAATTACAACAGCTCCAGTTTCTTTCGCTAATTGCGCAACAACAGGAGCAGCACCAGTTCCAGTTCCACCACCCATTCCAGCAAGTACGAAAATCATATCAGCGCCATTAACAGTTTTCTTCAAATCAACTAAAGATTCTTTAGCAGCTTCACGACCTTTATTAGGTTGTCCACCCGCACCCAAACCTCGAGTTAACTCTTTACCGATTAAGATTTTCTCATCAGCTTTCGTTACACTCAAATGTAGAGCATCTGTGTTTGAAGCATAAACTGTCGCACCATTAATTCCTTTATTAAAAAGCCATGTAACCATGTTACATCCACATCCACCACAACCAATAACTTTAATTGAAGCCTTTCCAGCTCTCAATTCATCAAAGTTAATACTATGTGTGTCTGCTTGTTGAATTGCTTCTTTTGCAAAATCAAGTACCATTTTTCTTTTTTTCTTTTTCCTCCTTTATACACTCTTTTTCAAGGTAATTCCTTAAAACAGTTTCACTAAGTAAAACTTTTTCCCTATAGAAAAAATAATCTCTCTTGATTTAAATATATTTAGTTAAAAAAATCAATAAATCCTTAATCTTTATCCCAATCTTCAATAGATTGATCTGGCACCTTCTCTTTTTTAGAAACTTCTTTTTTAGAAGATTTTTCAAGACCCAATTCATTCATTGCAGAATCAATATCATAATCCGCATAATTCTGTAAAAATAACTGCTGTTTAATTTCCTCAATAGAAAGCCCTCTCTTCAAACTACTTTTAAAATGATTAATAATATCTTTGTTAGCCATTCAATTAATAAAAAATTTAGACTATAAAAAATTAACGAAATTCTAAGAGTAATTTATCGATCTTCTCCCAACCTACTTTATTCACAAATTTCTAATTTTCCTCTTCTAAATTATTTGATAAATTCAGACACTCTTCGAAATTAAATTTTTACCTGCTCCAAAAAAATCTTTGATAAATTCGCTGGTTACTTCCTCATCAAATTTTTTGCAAGAATAAATATCTATTGTAAAAAACTTCTGCTTGTTCCAAGTATAAACAGAAACTCCCGATTCTGCCCAGATTAAAATAGACTCATATCCTTCATGAATTGGATTAATTCTCTCCGCCAAATTTTTTACAATTGGCCCATAAACAATAGTCATTTTCAAAAGAGAAGAAAGTTCCTTCATAAAAGATTTTAAAATTTTTGGAGTAATTTCAATTGAATATAATCCCTCTAGAATAAATCTCTGCCGATAAATTTCAGGAGCAAAATCTTTTACTTCTTCTCCTTCAAACTTCTCCTTGGATCTCTCTCTAATCCAACTAGAAACATAATCCCCCTATTTTTCTTTCAATTCTTTTGTAAGCAAAGAATATGCCCCAACAACCCCTCGACAATTTTCATTGTCACATTTGCAATCCATCCTCCAATCGCTATCCTCACTCATTGCATAATCAAAATTTAATTCTTCATTTTTTTTAATCTCTCTCATTGCAACAATTTTAAATTTTCCACTAAATCCACAATTTGGTTGACAAGAATGATTCATACAGATAACATCCTCTTGATGGATATATCCTTCCTCTTCAAATTGAACATAATAATCTCCAGCCAAAAGAGAAAGATCTGTGGCTTTTTTTGCATACTCTATTTTTCCTCCAGTCAAATCTGCAACAACTTCCCCCTTCCTTAAATCCCTAGCTGCAAAGAGACCTTTTCCATGCTTAGATTTTCCAATTCTTGTTTTTGAATTTTTCTTTTCCATTTTATTGAGTAATAAAAACAAATATAATCTCATTATAAGCTTATCCAGAAAAAGTTCCCTCAAAAATGGAAAATATTATAAATAGTCACCCCATTAAAGCATTATGAGGGAATTCAGTGCCAAAAAAGAAGAATTGATTAAACTTGATTCCAAAGATAAAAAAATTCTGAAAGTCCTCTTTGAAAATGCAAGAATGCCCATTACTGAAATAGCCAAAAAAACAAAATTGCCAAAAGATGTTGTATTATATCGAATAAACAAATATAAAAAAACAGGAGTTGTCACATTTTACTCTCTAATCAATCCTTCCCTGATGGGATATCCAATATACAAATACGTAAGCATCACAACATTTAATTTTCATCCAGATAAAGAAAAAGACTTCACAACCTTTCTAAAAAATCACCCAAATATTACCTATTCCACTAAGCTAAGCGGGAAAGTTGACTACCTTATTGCGATCAGTGCAAAATCACTAAAAGGATTTGATCAAATAATGAAAGAAATTAGAAGCAAATTCAACAACATAATCAAAGATTTCGAAATTAACGATATTGTTGAAGAGTATCAACATGATTATTCTGCGGAATTAATTGAATAAATTAAACAATCTTTCGATCTTCTCCCAACCTAATTTTCTTCTAAAATTAGATTGATTAACTATTTCCAACAAAAATTCTTCACTACCTAATAATTTTCCGTCCTTGATAAAAGGAAATTCCAATTTCTCCCCACTTCGAATTTCCACCCCAATCAATTTCCTAGTTTTATGAATTCCAGTTTGTTTAAACCCAGCTTTCCGAGCCAAAAAAAATAATTTCTCCGCAGATTCAATATCTTGACAAACAACAAAAAGAACCGGAGATTCAGATTTGAATTTCACAATTCCAGAAGATTTGATTTTTTTAAGTTCCCAAATTAATTCGTCCAAAACCAACAATTCATGATTTTCCCACAAATAATAACTTCCATCTTTTCCGATCTTCTCTTCCATAATAACTGATTTCCCCG
>CAZFLO010000016.1:1860-15589 GCA_964519005.1 Candidatus Woesearchaeota archaeon | reverse complement strand
ACATCATACAAAACAGTCGTCTTGGCCCCCTTAAAGAGCGTCTCCAATGATTCTCTAACCCAATGCGTGATCAATTGCCTATTAGCAAATGCAAAATTACAAGCACATTTCATGGCAGATAAATAATCTTGACCCAACTCACTTTTAATTGGAGCATTAATCAATTCTCTGTCCGGCAAATTTTCAAATCCAAATTCTTCTTCCATTTTTTTAATATAATCCGATGCGACTTGATGCCCCAATCCTCTAGAACCACAATGAATCAAAATCACAACTTGATCTTTTTTCAAACCAAATTTTTTAGCAATATCAGAATCAAAAATTTCTTCAACAATCAAAACATCCAAGAAATGATTTCCAGCTCCCAAAGTTCCAAGTTGCCCAATTCCTCTTTTTATCGCTCTTTCTGAAATTTTTGAAGAATCCCCTCCTCCCAAGCAACCTTCTTCTTCAACACACAAATAATCTTCTTTTTTACCATATCCAGCTTCGACTAAATATTTCGCTCCTCCAGTCAAAACGCCTGCCATAATTTTTTTACTCATTTGAAATGGGCTCCCGCGTCCAACCCCTGAAGGGATCTTTTTAGAAAGTTTTTCCAAAACTTCTTCCTTTCTCTCTAAAAGATCTTTCTTTTTCAAGTTTGTAGTCAGAAGTCGAACTCCGCAATTAATATCATATCCAACTCCTCCGGGAGAAACAATCCCTTCCTCCAAATCAAAACCTGCAACTCCTCCAATACAAAAACCATATCCTTGATGACAATCAGTGAGGGCAATAGATGATCCAATAATTCCCGGCAACTGCGAAACATTTTTTACTTGCTCCAAAGATTTATCATTTTTTATGTTATTCATGATTTTTTCTGAAGCATAAACTATTCCCGGCACATTCATTTTCCCTTCCTTGGGAATTTCATAAATATTCTTCGAAATTTTTTTAGTTTCCATGTTATTTTTTGGTAGAGAGGGTTTTTATTCTTTTTTAAACTTTTAGAATTCAAAATTTTTATATGATTTTTTAATCTAATAATTCTTATTTTTTCTTGAAACTCAAGAGAAGAGTCAACAAAGAAGCAATAAAGATTATTCCCGAAAAACTTTTTTCTAAAAAATTATCTTTTAAAACAACCAAACCAGTAATGTTGCTTGTAGATAAAAATATAGAAACAATTAATCCGATGATTCCAGCATAAAATAAAGATTCATTGCCCAAAGAGAGTTTTTCTTCCAATCCGCCTTCATTCCCTTCATCCAATTCTTTCAAAGCCCGTAATTTTTCATTTTCATCTTGTAGTGCTCCAACCTGTTCTTTAAGTTCCTTAACATCTCTTCCTAGTTGATTTGTCTTTTTTTCCTTCCGATATGTTCTATATCCCCCAACAGCTTTTTTACTTGCACCAAAGGCAACTCCCGTTCCCGTTCCCGTTTCAATAGGATAATCATGAAATAACTTACGAAATTTGCCAAAAAAAGATCTCCGAGAAATTTTCTCTAGATGTCCTGGTTTTTCCTGTTCTTTTTTAGGTGTTTTCTTTTTTTCTGGAACTTTATCATATTTTTTATTTTTCTTAGATCTAAAATAATCAAAGAATCTATCAGTATTTTCTTTTATTTTTTCACTCCTTTCAATAATCTTCTCCCCTTTGTCTATAACCTTTTTTCCTCGTTCAATGTAAGGCTCAATATCATTCTCATAAAAATCTTTACCTTTTTTGTAACCTCTTCCAATTAAATTTCCTCCTGTACCGTAAAGTGCAGCGCCGAAACCTATTTTTCCCAAATATTTCAAAAATTCTTTACGAGTATATTTTTTACTAGCCATTTTATATATCCAATACAACCTGAACAACGTATTTATTATTTACCTTTTTCACAAACATTTCATTATAGGTAATAGCCTTCACATGAGAAAAAATTTCATAACTCTCTGCTTTATCTCCCAAAAGAATACAATTCAATTCTTTTCTTTCCAGGTCAATTTTCATTTCTTTTAGTCCTGCAACCAAAAATCCTTCAGAATCAAATAAAAAAATCAATTCTTCCAAAAAATTATATAATAATCCCTCCAAATCCTTTCCTTTAATTTTTATCTTAATCTCTTTCTTCTTCTTAACTTTATCCTCACAAATAGATTTAATCATAGCTAAAACAGAATTTTCAAAAACTTCTTCGAGTGTTTTTCCATATGCTCTAAATTTCACATCCGCAGTATGTTCCAAAAATTCAAATTTCATTTTGGATAACAGAATATTTTCAATATTCTGGGGGAATACAAGGTTTTATTCGAGGTGATCAAGGTCCGTTCGGCATAAACATCTTTTTTAATGGGGGGATATACCACACAAGTTTCTTCTTCCAAACAAATCAAGAGGAGGCATTCAAGCGTGTCGGAGAGAGAATTATTAATATATTCTTTTAAAATTAGAGAAAAAAATTCATTTGTTGAATCAATTGGTAAATTCTCTTGACCTAAAACTTCTGAACGCAATGTCTGGTTTATTGCAATTTCTAAAAGTATTTCATGTTCTTTTTCATGCATGATCCCAGTTTCATTTTTTCTAATATTTTCACTTCCAATAGCAATTAACAAAACTCCCATTAAAAATAGGACAGAAATAAATGCCTCAACAATTTTTAGCCATCCCTTTTTATTTTTTTTAAATAACTTTTTTTTTACCATACTTTTATAATTAATTCACCCATTTTTTCTTCGCCGTGAACGTTCAAATAATCCACCTTATATGTTCTGGCATAAACATTGGTTTTAATTTGCTCGAATCCGTTTATCAGGATTCTTTCTTTGCCAAAAACAGTTTGGGCTTCATCAACAAAATGCAAACTAAATTCACTTCCCCTCACTTCCAAATAATTTTTTGCTTCATCGTAATCATCTTCCACCATTGCAACTAATGCAATTATCCCTTTTTCAGTAATTCTTTTTTCATTTAAAATATTATTTGGAACAATTTCTTCACAAGGAGTTTCGTTCGTCAAAGCAGTTTCATCTTCAAAAGAATTATTTGTCAAATAAACTTTTGAAAAATGTTGACCGCCTTGAATCAAGATTTCGTTTCCATAAATTTCTGCTCCTACATCTTTTATATCCCCATCATTTGCGAGAATAATGGGATCCTCAAAAGAGTTGTCAAAATCAAATCGAAAACAATCAATGGAAAGATTGTCCTCGTAAATACTAGCAATCATAACATCTTGAGGCAATTTCTCAAAAAGAATTCCTTTAATTGATTCAATAACATATTTTTTTTCATTCTTTAAACTTGCAGGCGGGCCAATTACAACATAAGCAAAAATAAGAAATGTTATGAACAAAGTGAAAGAAAGAACAATTCCCACATGAGATCCTTTTTTATTTTTATTAATCATTTTAATTAAATAGTAGGTTTGCTAAAGTCGAAATTATGAAAGATAAAAACATCAAACCAAACGAATGTTTCACCCCTGCTTTAACGTTTCCTTCTGAGAGTTGACCAATCACCAGACCAGTAAAAAATCCTTGTACTAAAATTAAATAAAGGAATGCATCTGAAATTTGTTTTTGTTCAACTTCTGGGTTTCCCGAACTTCCAAATCCTCCTCCTCCAAATCCAAGACTGCTTCCCACATCTCCCATCCCAGAGACCATTGGAATAATTTGAAATTGCAAAACCAAGATGATAATAATAAATACTAAAAAGATAATGTATCCTTGTGAAACAAGTGCAGAAATAACTGACTTCCTTTCCTTTTTTAATTTATCTGCCATGTTTACAGCCCCGGCAACGGCTTCTAAAATTTCTCCAATGTCCCCACCTGCTCTTTCCGCTTGACCAATCAAAGTTAGGGATCTTCCAATTGATTTATTATTCACATCATGAGCAAATGATTGCAAACCTTTATTCAAAGGAATTCCCAAAGAAATTTGATTAGCAAGTTTATTTACATGGGGGCTGAGAGATCTAAAATTTTTTGATTTCATATTTATAATGCTTCTACTAATCGGAGTTCCAGTTTTAACGCTCTCAACCAAATTTCTTGCAAATTCTAAAAACATGCTTTCCTTTTCAGCTTTAATTTTATTTTCTAAAACAATTCTAACAACTAAGGGCATAGCTCCAATCAATATTCCTACTCCGGCAATTAAAGGAAAACTTTTTTCTCCAGCAAAAAAATAAGCCAACACAGCAATAGCTAACCCAATTCCAATCGCCACAAAGTCTTTATTTTTTAATTCCATTTTATGATGCCTTTTTCAAATTTAAAAAAGTAAGGAAAATAACATTTATTACAATAATCCCGAATATGATCAGCATAGAAATCATTGAAACGCTCATACTTACACCCAACCCACTAATTTTCATAATCATCATAAGAAGCATCAAAATCATTGGTGCCGCAATCAATAAACTAATATAAATATCCATGGTGGTCTCTGCAGATTTAGATTGTTTTTGTTGTTGTATCCTATAATCAAATAATAAAGTTTGAGATCTTTTATCAAAGAATTTTGGCAAATCCCCTCCCGAATTAATTGTTGTAGCTAATCCATTCAAAAGTTCACTTAATTTTTTACTGGGACTATTTTTCCCAGTATTCTTCAAAGCACTAACCAAATCATAACCATATAAATTAATTTCATTAATCATTTTTGTAAATTCTTTTTCTAAAGCAGGATACTCATTTGTTCCAACAAGAATTTCAAAAATTTTAATGGGATTAATCATCGAATTAGAAATAGCCGCCATATGAATTGTAGCGAAAGGTAATTCAGTTTCAATTTTTGCTCCAGCAGATTTTTTTTCAAGACTGGGGTAAACATACATAACTAAAAAAGTAGTCAGGGGTATTAAAAATAACATCCAAACAACCTTAAAAAATCTCACTCCAATTGATTCTGTTACTCGAGTAATTATTGGCATTGTAGCACCAAAATTAAAAAACAAGAAAAATAAAAATAAAAATCCGGCAACAAAACAAGATAAGAAGGTGGTCAATAAAATAATTGAAATATAACCTACTGGAGTAAAATTAAGATTTGCTTTCAGTAAAGATTCTTCCATTTTTTTAAAGGAATTTTGTCCTAGTAGTTTTCTAGAATTTTTTGAAAAAAAGGCACTTGCAATTTTAGAATATTCTGAAGTTCCAATAGATGTTTTCTTTTGTTTTTTTTCATCTTCCTTTTTCTTTTTTAATTTTTTAATAGTTTCATTTTCAAGGCCTTTTGGAGAAATTTCTTTTAATCCAAATAATTTTCCTCCTTTAGTTCCAAAATGTGTTCTTTCAATACCCTCTTTATCTTTTTTAGGAATTTGAGGAGTTTTAGGTTCCTTTTTTTCTTTTTTTTCAATAACTAGTGGACTTGAAAAAGTCAATTCACCAAGAGTTTTTCCAACTTCCGTATTCAATTTTTTTAAAGTTTTTTCCAGAATTTTAATGTGGTTCAAAACAATCCTTTTTTCCTCTGGATTAGTCAATCTTTCCACTTGACCAAATAATTTTTCAATCTCTTCAACGACTCTCTTTTCATTCAAAGTAAATTTTTTTACTTTTTCAAATTTATTTTCTTCAAGAGTCATTTGATTAAACCGTTTAATTGCAATTGGATTTCAAAACAATCTTTTTTAATTTTATTAAATTCAGAAGAATTATTATTTTTTCTAGCATTTTCTAACAACAACAATTTTTTTTCTAAAGATTGAATTAATTGTTTTACAAAAACAATTTCCGTTTTTTCCATTTTAATCACTTCTCCTTGGAAGATAGAACAAATTCACATTATTAAATATTATGATTATTTCACTTGGAATTTTGCTAGAGTTTCCTTCGGTTTTTTATAATATTCATTAATGATTCCTTGCACGTCTTGAAATTTAAAAATTTTATTTTGATACAATTTATAGAGAAGTTCTGCTCTTCTCCTAAATTCCAAATGTAATATGTCTTGATTAATTCCATATCTCTCGGCAATTTTTTGAAATAATCTACTTTCTCTTTTAAAATAAAATCTATCTTCACTAGAATTCCAAACAAAGGGAGTATTTGTAAGAGCAATTCCTTCAGCATTCACATTAACAACTTCAACAATCTCTCTTAATTTTCTTGTTTCTTGATTTTTAACAATTGCGTGAGTCATAATACAAATACTATCTAAAACATTTAATAGCGTAGGAGGCAATTCAATCGGCGGGGTTTCCAATCTTTTAATAACCGTTTCAATAGAGTCAGCGTGAATTGTAGCAATAGAAGAGTGTCCCGAAGCCATTCCCTGAAAAAGAACAGATGCTTCTTTTCCACGAACTTCCCCCACAATAACGTAATCTGGATTTTGCCTGAACGATGCTTTAAGTAAAGAATATAAATCAATTTCTCCAACTCCTCCAATTCCTGTAGCCGAACGAGAAACACTAGGCAACCAGTTTTCCCTCGGAAGATTCAATTCTCGAGTGTCCTCAATACTAACAACTCTAGCTTCGGGAGGAATAAAAAAAGCCAAGGCATTTAACAAAGTAGTTTTACCTGAGGCAGTTCCCCCAACAATTAATAAATTCATTTTATATTCGACAAGCAACCATAAATAAGCAAGCATTTCGGGGCTCAGAGTATTAAATCCAATAAGCTGCGGAGGAGTCCAAGGAGTTTTGGTAAATTTACGAATTGTGAATGTAGGACCTTTGCTGGTGATGTCTTTAGTATAAGTAGCATTAACCCTCGAACCATCTGGAAGAGAACCATCTAAAATTGGTTTAGAATAAGAAATATACTTTCCACAACGTTGAGCCAATTTTTCTACAAAACTTTCTAAGTCATCATTGCTTCTTAAAATTAAATTTGTTTTAATATTTCTAAAGATTCTATGAACAAGATATATTGGAGAATTTGCCCCATTACATTCAATATCTTCTACAAAATAATCTCGCAGCAAGGGTTCAATTTCATTAAATCCAATAAAATCCCTACACAAATAATAATATATTTTTTTATAGGTTTCATAAGACATATCAAAGCCCAATTCAATTGAAAGTAGTTTTAATCTTTTATCAATATATTCAAAAATAGTGTCTTTATCCCCTCCGATGATTTCTTCAAAATTTATCATACTTCTCAAAGTAGAAACAAGCTGTTTTTTGTAAATCATTTCTTCTTTATTCAAAATTGGTTCTTCAATTTCATAAATAACTTCGTATTCTTTAGGATCCCAGTAAATATGAACATATGCAAAAGGAGCAATCAAACAATATCGCACATCTATTTTTGTTTTATCCTTTACTTTCTTTATTGGAGGAATCTTTGGAGCAAAATCAATTGCAACTTGCGGGTAATCTAATATTTTTAATTTTTTTCTTGACATTATCCTAATTCAAAATCAATATTATTTGTTGTTCCCCCATTATTTGTGATTAATAAAATGTAAGGGGTTGAAGCTTTCAATATTTTTTTACTTTCCTCCTTTCCTGAATAAGTTATGTTGTAATTAGGAAATTCTTTTTCAATAGTGATTTCATAAATTTTCCCTTTTTCTATTGTAGTGATATTCAAATCTCCTTCTTGATATTCCTGTCCTGGTTGACTGTACATATATGTTCCCTCCAGAAAAAATATTAAGGTATCGTTCTTCGAATCAATTTCAAATTCTCCTTTTTTCAAACTAATCTCAAGTTTCCTTTTATTTCCCATCCCTCTTTCACCAATTTCTTTAATCACAGAATCAATTTCATTAATTATCTTTATTGATTGATCAATCACTGCTTGATCTTGCATTTCTTCAATTTTAGGTTTTGCAAAAGCCAAAACTAATCCAATAAGAATCAATGCAACTAAAGTATAGGTAACTGTCTCAATCCAAACCTGTCCTCTTTTTTCCATTTCTCGTCGAATTAAAATATTTACCTCTTAGAAATAATAAAAGAATACAATTTAAATACTTAATGTTTGAATTATTCAGCAAGCATAAACATTCTCTACAATATCACTGACTCCACATTGTTTTTCTCCGGCTTGTGCAGAAATAGTAATGTCTCTTGGAATTTCAAAAACATTATTCAAAACATATGTTTTTCCACCTTCTTTGGTTGGCAAGGAAACTAATGCAACTCCAGACCCAACCTCATTATAATATGAAACATCTTCTATGGAAGTATCTTCATTAGTAATTCTAAAAACTGTTGAATTTGTTTCAAATGAAACTCCGACCAAGATACTTGTAATATTAACATCTCCCCTATTTATGGAAATTAATGTTTGATTAGAAGAAGCATTATAGCAAGTCCAATCGTTATTAATTTGAATTTCATCTAAAACATCATAACAAGATCCTGCTCCTTCAAGTCGATTTCCAACAAATTTATTAATTGCTGTCCAAATGACTCCAACAGCAACAATTGTTAGCAAAATCAATAATACCGTCGTAACAACTTGAGAAAGACCTTTTGAATATTTCATTTTAATTCAATGGGAGTTCAATCCCAAACCTATCATCGCAAGTGTAAGTTTTTTCTCCACTACTTGTTTTCCCAATTAAAACAGGAACTAACAAAACCGAATCTCCAGTGGGAGAAAAAATTCCAGAAAAAGTTCCTCCTTGATTCAATCCCAATGCTGGCCAAGTTTCATCACCGCCAATGATTTCAGTAGAATGACTTCCTTGTCCAGAAATTTTTGCTTTAATTTGGAAAATTGGAACATTTCCATTATTAGAAATAAAAATATAATTTCCAGAATAACTTGCATCAAATTCAACTTCTTCACAAATCATTTTTACATTTTGTCCATCAAATTTGGTAATTGCCTCCTCAGTTATTCCTCTAAACCATAAAAAAACAATTAAGGCAATAACTATCACAACACCAATTAATAAAACAGTAGCAATAACCGGAGAAAGCCCTTTTTTTTGTTTCATCATTTTGTAAAGTTTTTAGTATTTTTAAATCTAGCTACAAGTAATTTCTTGTTTTATTTTAGCATTCCCACAATTAACAAATCTCTTTTTGTTGTTATATTCTTGTTGTCTAACGGGAGTTATTTCAATAAATTTAACGTCGATTCCACTCAAATTAAACCAATGTTCTGTTTCAATGGTTGGTTGCATGAAATTTTCCAAATTGTTAGTTGAGAATATAATATGACTGTCTGGGAGAGAAAAAGCTTTTCCAATAGAAGCATTAAGAAAATTATTTGCAAAATTTATTGTCGCCAAATCAATTGACGAATTTTCTGAGGCATGAATGTAATAACCCATGTAATTAAATTTTCCATTATTTTTCAGAGTAACGTTAAAGCTATCCCCCACACAATCATATTGGGTAATTAAAATAGAAACTCCATCGGGGCATTCCATGGCATCTTTTGGAACATATGTTTTAAGATAACTATAAACAATAATTCCCAAGACAAGTCCTATGGAAATTAATAAGACATATCCCACAATCACACTGACTCCTTTTTTATTTCTAACCATTGATAATGTACACCTCTGTACCATAATTATATTTTATTAAGTAATAAATGTTTTGACCGCCATACAAAGTAAAGTAATAAGGAATACCATCAATTTCAATTTCAATTGGATTAATAGAAACTACCAAATCTATTTCAAATGAGCCTTCATCAGTTAAATTAACCAAAGATTCACTAACATTATAAAAAATCGAGGTCCCAGAAATTCTATTTCCAACCAATTTAATTGAATCTTCTTTCCCAAAAATAAAAACAATGTTTTTCCCCCATCCTATTTTACTAGCAAATTCTTTTGAAAAATTTGTGAAAATAACTTTAGTATCTTCTTCGCTTAAATTCTGAAAAGATACATAATCAATTACATTTCTTCTTTCTATTTTGAGCTCTTCTTCAATTCCAAAGATATTCACTTCCGTAGTTTTTCTAGAAGAATTGACAATGGTGATTAATCCGATAAAAATTGTTATAACAATTAAAACTGCTATCAAATAAAATTGGCCCCTTTTGTTTTTTTTCATCTAATCCTCTTTTGAATAAATGTGGACCAAGTAGTCAGCTCAAAACTTATAGGAGAGCTACCCTTAAATCCCCTCGACTCTGCGACCCACTAAGCATCCAAACATCTGATTAGGGCTGCTTGGTTCCCCACCTGACCCATTTCACAAAAGTTGAATCGAAGTGGACAAAGTTTCAACAGGAAAATAAAGACTCAACCTATGCCTTTATCACACTTACTTGTCATCTACCATGAAGCCCGTTTGTACATGGGAAAGGGGCTAACTTCCCGATCAAGTCCACGAAAATAAGGAGAATTTTACCTATATAAGTTTAACTAATTTGGATTTTGAACTATTGGATCTTATCTTTCTTTTTTCTATTAAAAAACAATAATCCTCCCAAGATAATCAAGAAAATTATTGGACTAATAACGAGTCCTGTTTTTACTCCAGTCCCATCTCCACCAAGAAAATTCCCAGTAATTATTTGAAATCCTTTTCCTTCTAAAGTAACATTCATCCAAATACCTACTCTGACTGGTTTATTTTTTACACGATATAAAATAATGCCATGATAGTTTCCGGATTTTTTTCCAGTCACACAAACTTCAATAGTTTTATTATTAAAAATTTCAATTTCTCGAGGATAATCAATAATTAAATTCAAATCCTCTTCGGAAAGATTGTGACTCTTCAATTTTCTTTCAAAATAATTTTCTTTGGCCCAACCAGTTTCTCCAATTAGAACAGCCCCATTTTCTGTCTTTAAATTTATGTTGTTACATATCTTTTCTCCAACGTTTCCATTAAAATCAATTTGTTGTGGAGACATTGAGAGAGTTGCTGCATTTACCAATGGAAATAAAAAAATAAATAAAAAAAGATAATAGATTTTCATTTTATTATAGCGGAACTGCAGTAAAAACAACAGTTGCTTCATGATCAAACATGCTACTTGTAATTTCTTCCTCGTATTCAGTCAAATCCAAATACATATAGACTTCTTCACCTCGTTCTCCTCCAACTGTTTCTGGTTTTAGAATTTCAAAATTAAAATATCTAATATATATTAATGGATCTGCAAGAACTTTTCTAAATGCTATGTTTTGAAAAATTGAACCATTGTAAGATTCATCTAAATCCATTGAAACATCTACATCGACTGTTCCAAGATTATTAATTTCAATTTCTTGTCTTTCCGAGAGATATCCTTGAGCAATATCTTCAAAAACTACTTCTTCAGGTACGGAAATACTCACTTCAGTTTCCAAAACATTTACCTTGACTAGCATTTCATCAGAATCTGTTGCATTAACAAATCCTGCGAAAAGAAAAATTCCAAATACAAAGATTATCCCTAATAATTTTTTCGTTTTCATTTTTTACCTCCTTTTAGTTATATCTCTCCCCTTCAAATACAATGAATTTTCTTTAAAGATTGTATGGCAATATTATTATCCAACATTGTCAATAACTTTCAAATAAAACAATCTCATAATTGGAATCTCTTAAAATCAAACTATCCCCTGATTTTGTCCAAACATATTTTTCATCCCAATGTTCTAAAGTCAAAACAATTTTTTCTCCTTGTTTCAAAATTTTATCATCAAAAACATATTTTTTTCTCCCCTCGTCTTTAATTGACCAACCATTCAAATTAACTTCTTTTGAACAAATATTTTTCAAAACAACTTCTTGATTTCCAATATCCCATTTATCCAGAGAAATACATTTTTCCGCAGATTTTTTACACAAATTTTTTCCCTCCTCCAAACAATTAGTCCAAGCCCCCACAAATTCAGAATAATACTTTCTTTTTCCTGAGGGAAAATAATAATTTGAATACCCTTCTCTAACACTTTCCAAATTGATATTCGATCCCTCATAAAAAATATAACCCAACTTTCTTTTATAACGATCAAATTTCTCAACATCAAAATAAATTCTAACATTTTCTCCAAGTATCTTTTCTTCTAAAAATTCTTTAGATTTAAGAGAGAATGGTTCCCCTTTTTCAGGAGAATTTATTCCCAAAAGTCGAATCGAACTACCATTAATCACAACAGTATCTCCGTCAATAACTCTTTCAACAATTCCTTCTTCGTAATCCACAAATGCTTGAATCAACAAGGAATCAAAAAAAGAATAGTTAATTGCAAAAAATATGATTAGGAGGAGAATAAGCAAAATTTTTTCTTTTTTCATTTTATAAAATTAGTATCAACTACTATGTTCATTAAATCTTTTAGCCATTCCTGCTTTTATTTTTTTTGCAATAATCTTAGCATCTTTTTCTGTCAACTTACTCTTTGATACAATTCTTTCCATCTCTTCCAAATCATTTATTCTTTCTTCAATTGCTCTTCTAGCAACCTGGCTCCATCTAACTTTCCCCCTTATTTCAACAAAATTTCCCCAAACCCCATCAAAGTTGGGGCATAATCTTTTAAACAATTAAATTTATTTTATGGAATGAAAAACATAGTTCTCTTAACTGATAAAAATTCTTTAGCCTGGGATTTTTCAAAAAAAATTCAAGCCTACTTGGAAATAAATCTTGGAATGAATGTTGAGATAGCCGAATTAGCCGTAAAACAATTCAGGAATCATGAATTAAATATTTCTGGAGTTTCAAATCTTCGAGGAAAAGATATTTATTATATCGCGGATTCATCCAAAAATCCAAATGACTGGTGGGCTGAACTTTTATTAGTTAAGGATTTAGTTTTGAACGCTTCTGTAAATTCCCTAAGTTTTGTTTTACCTGATATGTATTATTCAAGACAAGACAGGAAGGGAGAGCCAAGAGTTCCAATTTCAGCAAGAGCCGTTGCAAATTCAATTTCACCTGGAATAAAAAGAATAATCACAATGGACTTACATGCCGCACAAATTCAGGGTTTTTATCCAGCAAATGTTCCAGTAGATAACCTCTATAGTTTTCCAGAATTAGCAAGATATTTAATAAAAAATCATTCGGAGGAATTAAAAAATTTATTAATTTTGTCCCCTGACGCAGGCGGAGTTGAAAGAGTGAAATCTTTCTTAAAAAGAATTGGAAGGTTAACTCCTGAGAATGTTTACGATTTAGGTTTTATGATTAAAGACCGACCCAAGGCAGGAGAAGTTGGGACAATGAGATATGTTGGATCTGATTATCAAGGCAAAAATGTGCTGATAGTAGATGATATTATTGATTCCGGGAACACTCTTTGCAAAAGTGCAGAAATCTTAAAACAGGGTGGAGCAAATAAAATTTATTGTTATGCCACACATGGATTATTCACAAAGGGAACAGAAGAATTAACTTGCCTTTTTGATAAAGTTTTCACAAGTAATACTCATTATCAGAAAGAGGATGTAAATGTGATAGACATCAGTCCAATTTTCGCAGAAGCAATTTACCGGGCGCAAACAAATCAATCGGTTTCTGAATTATTCAGATAGAATAATAAGTTTTATAAGTTAAGTAAATCTTCAAAAAATATATCTAGTGCGAGGGTGCTGGAGTGGTCAAACAGGCAGCCTTTAAGCGGCTGTAGCTTATGCTTACGCAGGTTCGAACCCTGTCCCTCGCATCAAATTATTTAGCAAAGCGAAATAATTTTAATTCTGGAACAGAATTCGAAGGTTCAAAAATTCAAGCGAGATTTATCGCCTGCAGGCGAAGTCGCTGGTTTAAGCGAAGTCACAGCGTGGACGAGCTTCCAACTTGTTGGTAAAACTAAGCGAAGTCACAGCGTGGACGAGCTTCCAACTTGTTGGTAAAACTAAGCGAAG
>CAZFLO010000016.1:0-1760 GCA_964519005.1 Candidatus Woesearchaeota archaeon | reverse complement strand
TCACAGCGTGGACGAGCTTCCAACTTGTTGGCTTTAGCGAACCCTGTTTGTGCCCGGAGGTATCCTTCGCATTTATTTTTTCGGGTTAGAATCTTCGTCGCAGGTCCTCGAACCCCGAACATCTTCTGAAATTTCGAATAAATGAATGCAATGAATTTAAAGAAGATTTCACGGAGTGTGAGTTGGCCCTCGTATTTTTTCTTTAGTACAATGCGAGTTCTAAACTTATAGAAATGATATGATTATACTTTAAATTACTTCAGAATAAATTTGAGAGTATTTTTGGATGGATATTCTCCTTTCAGATTCTCCCATATGAATTAATTCCAATAAAAAAATTAAGGTGAAAAAGAAATATTTTTAAGCTATTCGCAATTTTATAAATTATAAAATGGAAAAAGATACAACACGCGACAAGGTAAACAAACCAGGACCTGAAGATAAAGTATTTTTTTATCCAAAGGAATTTTATATTTTTGATAATTATTCTTCATTTCAGGTGGAATATGGAGGAATTCTTTTTCCAACTTCAGAACATGCATATCACGCAATGAAATTTATTAAAACAAATCCTGAACTTTTTGAAAAAGTAAAAACCGCTAAATCTGCACACGATGCACAAAAGTTAGCAATAGAAAATAAAGACAAAGTCGATTTGGAATGGGGTAAAAATAAAACATCTATAATGAAAAATATTTTAAGAAATAAAGTAAACCAACATCCATATGTTCTAAAAAAGTTATTACAATCAGGTAAAAGAGAAATAATTGAAGACTCTTGGAGGGATGCAATATGGGGATGGGGCAAAGATAAAGATGGGCAGAATCTTTTAGGAAAGATTTGGATGGAACTAAGAGAAGAATACTCAAAAGAAAAAAATATTTATTCAGATTAAAAATATAAAAAACATGCCCTTTAATTCTTAAATTTCTCACATTTAACTATAAGTTAAACCCTCCCCTTCCAAAAAGATCAAATCCCCAAACAACTACGATATTTCAACATATTTTTATATTTCCACATCAAGGCATTTTGAGTCATTTGAGTTTCCACTCTCAAGTCCCCCTGGTTCTGGGCATTAATGATAACTTCACAAAGAGATTTATTCTTGAAACCCTTAACGTATTTTGAATGCATGATTATCTGAATATCACTTCGACCTTGACCTTCTTCAACAGAATCTTTTTTCAATAAATAACTTTTTTCCCAAACTCTCCCTCCAGAATCGAAATGATAAAATCTTAATTCTAAAACAGCCCCTTTCGGCAAATCTCCAATCATTTCACTTTTCAATAAATCCTGAATCAATGTGGAATAATCCGTTTGAGATTCAGATTCAAAATCTTTTCTCTGTCCAGGAAAAGGTTCAATTGAATCTATCAATTTCCCAGTATGAATAATGATTTGGTTAGAAAGAGAATCATAATTATCTTTTTGATAGTTTTGCTCAACAATATATTTTGTGGCATAAATTGTCAAAACGATGACGGTCCCAATCACCAAAAGATTCAAAAAAGAACGCAGAAAGGGAGTGGTTTTTTCCCTAATTGTTTTTTTCGGAGCATAAGTTTCTAATTTTTTGGATTTCATTTCTTAGAAAAATAATTTTTGTTTTTATTATTATCCGTTCACTAAATAGTAATCTTTAAAACCCCAAACTATATTTTATTACTATGCCTCGGTCGCATAGCGGTTATTGCACCAGATTGCTAATCTGGACCCTTCGGGGTGCGCCAGTTCGAATCTGGCCCGAGGCGTAT
>CAZFLO010000015.1:0-15837 GCA_964519005.1 Candidatus Woesearchaeota archaeon | reverse complement strand
TTTGTAGTATTTAAAGGTTTTGAAAAAATTTGGGTGCAATGAAAGCTCCCTTTAAATTAACAATGCACGGGTTGTTTGCATTCATGATTTAGAGAATAGATAGTGTAAAACATACATATACTAAATGACAACAATCTTTATAAGGTGTAATATCTACACTAAGGTATGGACACACAAAACAAAAATCATTTGATTTGTTTCAAGAAGTTTATTCTTGGAACTTTTTTTGATCATGTTTTGTTCAAATAATACAAAAATAAAATGAAAAACAAAATGAAGAAATACGTGGATAAATATTTTCTCCGAGCGAATGAGATTTTGAAATCTGAAGGAATGAATCCTTGGGTGAATATGCAAGTGTTTGTTCGAAAAGGTCCGGGACAAGTTGCAGGAGTTAATGAAGCAATTAATTTAATTAGGGATAATAGTAACTTAGAAAATGTTGGAGGAAGAATTTATGCGAAGAAAGAAAATTCTCTTTATGAACCTATAGAAACTGTGATGAATATTATTGTTCCGATACAGGAAATTGTGGAACTTGAAACGGTATATTTGGGGGTTTTGACTACCGCTACTAGTAGATTGAATGAGGGCATGGATTTAGATTTCAATAAAATTGGAAAGCAAATGAGGGATGTTGTGGAATTAGCTGGAGATAGACCTGTTCTTTATTTTGGTGCAAGACATTGGCATTATAATTATGATTCTGCTTTGAGTAATTTGGCTTTTGAAAATGGATGTAAATTTGTTGCTACAGATAATGGTGCGTCACAAGTTGGAAAAGAAGGGAGTGGAACTATTCCCCATGCGTTGGAAAATGTGTTTGCTTATTATTATGGACTTGAAAAAGGAGTTGTTGAATCAACAAAAGCTTTTGATAGAGTAATTGATGCGAATATTCCCAGGGTTGCTTTGGTTGATTATAATAATCGAGAAATTAAAGATAGTATTGTTACTGCTGAAAGTTTGGAAGGAAGATTGACTTCAGTTAGGGTCGATACTTGTGGGGAAAATCTTTCTGAAGGTGGCGTTCAGGGTTCTAAAAAATATTGGGAAGGAAATGGTGTTACTGTCGAAGGAGTTTATGCTTTGAGGAGAGCTTTGAATGGGGCAGGTCATGAAAATGTTGGGATTACTTTGAGTAGTGGATTCAGTAATCCTGAAAAAGTTAAAGCTTTCAATGATGGAGAAAAGAAATATGGAGTTAAATTGTATGATGCTATTGGTGCAGGGTTTTTGGATGGTCCTCGAACTTTTACTGCAGATATAATTGCTGTGGGGGAAACTGCCGAAGAAGTTGATTTTTATTCTAATGAAATTCAGAGCAAAAATATTTTACACAAAGTTGGTCGTCCTCCGAGATTAAATAAAAATTTGGAGAGAGTTTTATGAAGACAATAAATGCATATGTAGATTTTAGTAAATCCTTTACCGATAAAAATGGAAGTTTTTATTGTGGAACAACCTATTTACAAAAAGAAAATGCAGTTAAAATAAATGAGGATTCTGATGAAACTGTTTATTTTGTTGATGTTCATTCAAGGCACAGTCCAGAATTTATTTCCAATGGGGGAATATATCCAGCACATCATCTTTTAAATAAAGATGAAAAATACAAAAAAGATTTGGGGGTTTTGGAAGAACAAATAACAAGTCCACAATTAACAAAATCTTTATATGATTTAGTGAAAGATAAAAGATCTGGATTAATTGTTCCAAGACATGTATTTTTTCAAGATTATGTTGATCAAAAAAACTTTAAGCCTTCTTTTAATATGAAAGACGTCGAAGAAACTTTTAAGATAGAGAGACTTAATCCTGAAGAATATTTGGATGGTAATCTTGAATATGTAGTTAATGCCAAACATATGTTTAATGGAACTGCACTTCAAGCAACGGATTGGATGGGTGAGCATTTTGATGTTCCAAATAATGAAATGAATATACTTTCTTTAATGAGACAGAAATATGGTTTGGGCGAGGGACTTCGAATTAATCTTAATGGAGTTGTTATGGGAATTTGCATGTATCAAACTGGTAGTGGGATAGTTCAAATTTTACCTAAAGCAGAAACAAACATTATCGCTGATGCTTCGACTCATTTATTTGGTAAAAATTTTGGTTTTGAAACAGAGAAAGAGTCAAATGATGCTGCAAAAAAAATGTGCACACAGGTTGGAATAAATTATTTAACGACGGAGGAATTTTTAGGAAAATGAAAACTATTTTTTGGAATTCTAATTTTGATATTAAAAATGGGGGGAGGTCTAAATCTTTAGATAATTTTGCTTTAGAAAATAAATATCAATTAGTAAAAACTTCCAGTGGTTTTGTTGAAAATGATTGGGGAGTTTATTTTCCGCTGGGAGAGAAAGCTACTTATGAGATTGGAATGAATCATAAAAGTTTGTCTTATTGTAAGATTTTTAATGCTCCAGAAATTGTGATTCAAAGAAATGGGGTAAATGAGTTCTTGAGTAATCCTCATTCTAAAGATATTGTTGATGAAATTGATCCTGATAGAGTTATTGTTTATGGAGAAGATATTGAAGAAACTGTTCGAGGATTCAGAACAAATGGTAAGGAAGTTTATGTTGTTGAAGATGCAGTAAAAGAAATTTCTGGAGGAGATTTAGAAAAATTAATTAAAAAATGGGAATTTCATAATGTGAAAATGGTGAAAACGGAGGAAGTTTTGGATTATTTAAAATGGTAGAAATGAAAAAAATAAAATTGCTAGAAGTGAATTATGAGAAATTGGCCAATGAAATTGGTGAATTTATAATTGAACAAATAACAAAAATAAATTTTAGTGGAGGAATCTTGGGAATTAGTGGGGGAGTTGATTCTACGGTTACTGCAGCTTTGGCGAAGAGAGCATTTGACAAATATAATTTAAATCATGAAAAAAAATTAGACCTTGTTGGTTATTTGCTTCCATCTAGTGTGAATAATCCAGAGGATTTGGTTGATGGTAAAAAGGTTGCGAATAGATTGGGAATTCGTTTTGAAATTGTTGATATTCAACCTTTGGTTAAAGCTTATTCTGAAATAGATTTTGAAACAGTTAAGAATAATTATGAGCGTGGAAATTTAATGAGTGAGATTCGTGCACTTATTTTACATAGAAAAGCAGCATTAGAAAAAAAATTAGTTATTGGAACTGGAAATCACGACGAAGATTTTGGAGTTGGTTATTATACTTTGTTTGGAGATGGAGCAGTTCACTTTTCTCCTATTTCTGATTTATCCAAAAGGTTAGTTCGAGGGATGGCGAGGTATTTAGGTTTTGAAGATTTAGCTGAAAGAGTTCCTACGGCGGGTCTTGAAACTGGGCAAACAGATTTTGGAGATTTGGGATATAGTTATGATTTTGTGGAATTAGTTTTTGCGGGTAAAGCTCAAGGTTTTAGTGAGGACGAATTAAGGAAACATTTTCAAGTCGAAGAGTTATTTGGAAAAGAAAAATTGGATTATGAAAAAGAATATGGGAAGATCAAATTTCAAAATTTAGGTGAAGCCTTGGATGATTTATTTTTTAGGAATGGGATCGCGGAGAATAAAGCTAAAATAATTAGTCCTCCTAGTTTTAAAATTTTGGGAGAAATAAAATGAGTGAAGAATCTTTTGTTAACCCTGCAGCAACTGTAGATTTGTTAGTTGAAAAAGAAGGGAAAATTTTGTTGATTGAAAGATTGAGAAATCCGTTTAAAGGTTATTGGGCTTTACCCGGAGGATATTTAGATTGTGGTAAAGAGAACTTGGAAGAAGCTGCCGTTCGAGAATTGGAAGAAGAAACTAGTTTGGTTACAAGAGTTGAGGATTTAGAACTTGTTGGAGTTTATTCTGATCCGGAAAGAGATCCTCGAGGTCATGTGATTAGTCATGTGTATTTTGCAAAAAAATATTCGGGTAAGTTGAAAGCGGCGGATGATGCAAAAAGTGCAAAATATTTTTCTTTTGATGAATTACCCCAATTAGCATTTGATCATAATAAAATTATTGGAGATTATCTGAGGAGGGAAAATGAATTTTATTAAAAAATATTTTAGGGATTGGACTTTATTTGAGAAAACTTGGTTGTTAGTTTTTACTATAATAAATATATATTTGTTCTTTGCGTGGAAAGATAGTATCGTTGGTTTAATTGCATCCTTGACCGGAATGATTTGTGTTGTTTTGGTGGCAAAGGGGAAAATAAGTAATTATTATTTTGGAATTGTAAATGTTTTATTGTATGCTTATATTGCTTATCAGAGTATGTATTATGGGGAAGTTATGTTGAATTTATTTTATTTTTTCCCAATTCAATTTGTGGGGATTTATTTTTGGATTAGAAATAAAAATAAGAAAAAAGGGAAGGATAATGTAAAAGTAAAAATTTTGACTAATAAAGAAAAAATACTTTGGGCGCTTCTTTCCATTGTGGGAGTTTTTTTATATGGATTAGTTTTGAAATTACTTGGGGGAAATTTACCTTTCATTGATTCTACTTCCACGGTATTATCTGTAATTGCTATGGTGTTAATGATTAGAAGAGCCACTGTTCAATGGATACTTTGGATTATTGTGGATGTGGTTTCTGTTTATATGTGGTTCCAGGTTTTATTTCAAGGAGGGAATGATATTAGTATGCTTGTGATGTGGTCGGCTTATTTGGTTAATGCAGTATATGGTTATTTTAATTGGAAAAAAATGGAGAAAGAAGATGGGAGAAAATAAAACAGTTGGATTTATGGGGGGAAAATTTCTTCCTTTTCATCAAGGACATGTTTATGGAATTATAGCTGCTTCTAATCAAGTTGATGAATTGTATGTAGTTTTATCTTCTTCAA
This sequence comes from Candidatus Woesearchaeota archaeon, assembly GCA_964519005.1. Classification (GTDB taxonomy): domain Archaea; phylum Nanobdellota; class Nanobdellia; order Pacearchaeales; family GW2011-AR1; genus GW2011-AR1. The sequence continues at coordinate 11,002 of CAZFLO010000015.1, read as the reverse complement.
AAAATAGAGATAAGGAAATTTGTGAAAGAGATAAAATAAAATATATTCCTGCAGATGTTAGGTTATCTTGGATTGGAGAAAATTTAAATGATTTAGAAAATATAAGAATTATTCATGTTGAAGATGATTCTTGGGACGAGGATTATGATTGGGAAGCTGGAGCTAAAATGATTCGTGAAAAAATTGGAAAACCAATAGATTTTGTATTTAGTTCAGAAACAAGTTATGGAGAATATTTTCAAAAATATTATCCCGAGGCAAAACATGTTGTAATTAATGAGGGGAGAGACGTTGTTTCAATTTCTGCTACTGAATTACGTAGAGATATTTATAATAATTGGGATAAACTTCCTCTTTCTGTTAGGCCATATTTTGTAAAAAAAGTTTTAGTTATTGGAACTGAAAGTTGTGGAAAATCTACTTTAACAAAAAAATTAGCAAAATTTTATAATACGAATTATGTTCCAGAAGTTGGAAGAGATTATTGTTTGAGATATTCTAATCGTCTAACTTCTGAAATGTTTAATGAAATTTCTATGGAGCATTGGCTTCTTCAAAAAAAATTAATCAAGGAAAGTAATAAAGTTTTATTAATTGATAGCGATGCCGTTATTACCCAATATTATCTGGATATGTATTTTAATGGTTCAAAATCCGAATTAATTGAGGAAATTATAAAATTACAAAATTATGATTTAATTTTATTTTTGGAACCAGATGTTAAATGGGTTAATGATGGAATTCGTTTTTCTGGGGAAGAAGATGTAAGATTAAAAAATAATGAAAAACTTAAAAAAATGTTTCATGAAAGAGGAATATTTTTTAAAAGTATAAATGGTAATTACACTGAAAGATTTAATAAATCAAAATATTTTGTAAATAAACTTTTCCAGGAGAAATTAAAATGAAAAAGAAAAAAATAGCCTTATTCGGAGGGAGTTTCAATCCAATTCATAATGGTCATGTAAATATTATTGAACAAATTCTGAAGAGTGAAAAAATTGATGAAGTTTGGATAATTCCTTGCAAGAAGCATGCTTTTAGTAAGGGGCTTATTTCTAGTATTGATAGAATTAAAATGATTGAACTTTCTATTGGAAATTTAGAAAATGTTCGAATTGAAAAAGTTGAAATAGAATCCGAAGAAACTAGTTATACTGTTAACACAATTAAAAAATTAAAGGAAAAATATGATTATGATTTTTCTTGGGTTATTGGTTCAGACGTTTTTAGAGAAATTCATAAATGGTATGAATATAATCAATTATTTGAATTAGTGGATTTTATTGTGCAAGAAAGGGAAGGTTATTTGGTGGAAGAAATTGAAGGAATGAGAATTTCTTTTATTTTGGGAGCTGGAAAGAATTCAATTTCTTCTAGTTCTATTAGAAATAAAATTAAAAAAGAAGAATTAATTGAAGAACTAGTTCCAAAAAATGTTTTGGAGTATATTTATGACAATGGTTTATATAAAAAGATCAAAACTGTTTTAGTGGTTTATAGTGAGAAAGGAACCGAAAAACATTTGAATGTTGTTAGGGGAGTTAAAAAATTATTGAATAAATTAGATCTTAATTTACAATATATTTTAGCTAGTGATTTGAAAAAAGAATTTTTTAAAGGAATTGATTTGGTCATTACTATTGGAGGGGATGGAACTTTAATTCGTGCTAGTCATTTTATTTATGGTCAATTAGTTTTTGGAATTAATTCAGATAGTGAATCTAGCGAGGGAGGATTAATGAGTTTTGATGAAAATAATTATTTTCGTATTTTGGAAATTTTTGATGGGAATTTTAAAATTCATAAAAAAGATAGAATTGCAATTAGAAAAAATGGAAAATTGTTGGATAGTTATGCAATGAATGAAGTTTTTATTGGAGCTAGAAACCAATTTTCTACTTCTAGATATGTTATTGAAGTTGATGGGAAAAGTGAAGAACATCGAAGCTCAGGAGTTTTGGTTGTTACACCAATGGGAAGTAATGCTTGGTATAAATCTGCTGGAGGAAAACCTTATTTTGAAAGAGTTTTGAAATACATTGTTCGGGAACCCTTTATTTGTAGATTGTTCGATTCAAAATTACTTGGAGGAGATATTCTCGAGAAAATTAAATTTAATTCTACTATGCATAAAGGAGGAGTTGTTTCTTTAGATTCAAATAAAGTTTACTATTTTAATCAAGGAGATTCGGTAGAGTTGAGTTTTGCTGAGAATCCTTTAGCTAGAGTGGAATCATGTGGCAAAATATAGAAATGTTTATATAGTGTAATACCTACACTAAGGTATAAGAAAATGAAAATTCAAACATACACAATAATCGTTGGAACTAGTGCTTGTAATGCTAGCTGTCCTTACTGCATTTCTAGAATGACTCCTCGACAAGGAGTGGGCTACAAATTGGAAAAGACGAATTGGTTAAATTTTGATAAGGCTTGCCGTTTAGCCCAAATTAATAATGTGAGTACTGTTTTATTGACGGGAAAAGGAGAACCTTTACTTTATCCAGATCAGATAACTCAGTTTTTGGAAAGGATGAAATCTTTTAATTTTCCAATTATTGAAATTCAAACAAATGGATTGGTTTTTGGAACTGATTGGAAAAAATATGAACCTTATTTGAAAAAATGGAGAGAATTGGGTTTAAACACAATTGCTTTTTCTGTTGTTCATCATGAAAAGAAAAGAAATAAAGAAATTTACACACCTAATAGCGAATATATAAATTTGCCCGAGATAATTAAGAAATTACATAAATTAGGATTTTCTGTCCGATTAAGTTGTATTATGCTTAAAGGTTATACTGATTCAGTTGAGGAAGTAAAAAGGTTTGTTGAAAAAGCAAAAGAGTGGAAAGTTGAGCAGCTGACTATTCGAGGAGTTACAACTCCAGCAAAATCAGAAGACGAGGAAGTTTATTCTTGGACGAAGAAAAGGGAATTGACAAAGGGTCAGATTATGGATATTAGTGACTGGTTGAATCGTCATGGAAATAAATTAATGACTTTGGATCATGGAGGGATTGTTTATGATTATGAGGGGCAAAATGTTTGTATGACAGATTGTTTGACAATTAAACCTTCTACTGAAGAATTGAGGCAATTAATCTTTTTTCCCGACGGACATTTGAGATATGATTGGCAGTATCGGGGGGCTGTTTTGCTTTGATTAAATTTAAATAACTTAATGTCTTGATAACACTATGAAATTAACTGATTATAAACAACCATCTGTTACAACAGATATTGTAATTTTTACTATTCGAGAGGATGAGTTGAAAGTTCTTTTAGTTAAACGAGGCATTGAACCTTTCAAGGATAAATGGGCTATTCCAGGGGGATTCGCAAAATTTAATGAATCTCTCGATGATGCCGCAAAAAGAGAACTTGAAGAGGAAACAGGAATGAAGGATGTTTATCTAGAACAATTGTATACTTTTGGAAAAGTTGATCGTGATCCTCGAGGGAGAGTGATTACAGTTTCATATATGGCTTTGGTCAATTCGGATAAAATTAATTTGAAAGCTTCAACTGATGTTAAGGAAGCTAAATGGTTTAATGTTAAAAAGTTGCCATCTTTAGCTTTTGATCACAAAGAAATTTTAGAATATTCTTTGAAAAGATTGAAATGGAAATTTGAATATACTCTTGTTGGTTTTTCTCTTTTACCGGATAAATTTAGAATTTCAGAATTACAAAATATTTACGAAATTGTTTTTGATAAAAAATTCGATAAAAGAAATTTTTCTAAGAAAGTGCATTCTTTGAATATTTTAAAAGAAGTTGGAATAGTAAAAGATGTAAACTTCCGTCCTCCGAAATTATATAAATTGAAATCTAATGTTTCTGAAATTGTGAATATTATTTAGATTTTTTGAAAAGTAGTTATCTGGGACAAAGTTTTAAGTTTGGGGGATTATACTTATTTCAAGTATTAGAGACAATTATTTTTTTTAAATTCCCGAATTATTTCGTGGAATTTATCACCTTTATGGAACTATTATCTGCTTCTCTTAACGCCAATTCTTTTACAATATTTTTTTATTGGACACTCAGAACATTTTGGAGAAATTGGAACACAGATAGTTCTTCCGAATTGAACGAGGATTGAATTGAGTTCTTTCCAATATTTTTTTGGAACAATTTTTACTAATTCGTGTTCTGTTTTTTCAGCTAAATTAGTTTTTACCCAGCCTAATCTGTTTGGAACTCGATGAACATGGGTGTCTACTGGAATAACTGATTGATTGTAGGCGAAGGCTAAAACAATGTTCGCTGTTTTTGGTCCTATGTGTTTTATTGAAATTAATTCTTCATGTGTTTTTGGAACTTTGTTTTTGAATTTATTTTTTATTTCTTGTGAGACATGTTTTAATGCTTCTGCTTTTTTGTTATAATGTCCTGTTTTAAAAATAATCTTTTTTAATTTGGGCAGTGATAAATCAATTATTTTTTGAGGAGTGTCAGCAACTTTGAATAAATTTTCTGAAACTATTTCCGTTGTTTCATCTCTCGATCTTAGGGAGAGAAGGCAGGAAATTAAAATTTTGAAAGCATCTGTTTTTCCTCGCATGTTGTTTAAAGTTGTAGTTGAAGCTGGAAATCTTTTGGATAGAATTTTCATTATTGGAGCAATTGTTTTTGGTTTCATAAAAAAGAGAGAAATAGGTAATTGATAAGTTTTTTGGAAAAATCTGTTTAATTAAATTGCTTGATTTTGATTTAAAATAAATGCATTAGAAGATTAATAAAATTAATGTAGAATTAAATACCCTGAATCATATAATGTACATCGTTTTTCTTTAGAATTTCGATTGCTTCTTGTATTGATTTTTTTCCTAGAAAACATACGAGAAGTTTATATTTCCAACGGGATTTTGAAACGGTTTCTGCAATGTTTTCAAGATCTGTCATTGTTTGTGGAGTAATTAATAAAATAACTGAATCGTAATGTCCTTCGAGTTTGTCTAAGGCTTTTTTGTATTCAACAGAAGTTGCAGTTCCCAAAATATCTTTTGGCCCATTTATTTCGTATCCTTTTCTTGAGAGTTTATCTGTTAGTAGTGCACCTGCTCCTCCCGCATTTGTAACTATTGCAACTTTTTTGCCTTTTATTTTTTCTATGATGTTTTCTTGTTCTAAATCAAAAGCATGAAGCAAAGAATTCATTTCTTTTATTTTTGCTTGTTTAAATGCTCCGGAATAAATACTGGAATTTGTAGCTAAGCTTCCCGTGTGTGACATTGTTGCCAAACTTCCTTTGGGAGTTTTTCCAGATTTAATTACAATTATTTCTTTTTTTGATTTTTTACAAATATCAATAAACTTTTTTCCATGTTTTAATGATTCGAGATATATTACTATTTTTTTTGTTTGGGGATCGTTGTCAAAATATTTTACAAAATCTGCGAAATCCAAATCTATCATGTTTCCGACGGAAACAAACCCTGAAAGTTTTATTCCAAGATCAATTATGTAACTTCCTAAAGCTCCACTTTGACTAATGAAAGCAATGTTTCCTTCCTTTGGTGTTGTTTTTGAAAAAGTTAAATCTAATTTTTTTCCAGTATCAATTATTCCAAAACAATTGGGTCCAAGAATTTGCATGTTATACTTATTTTTTATTTTCAGAATCTTTTTTTCTGTTTTGAAATCTCCTGTTTCTGAAAATCCTGCAGAAATGATGATTATGTTTTTTATTTCTTTCTTTCCACAATTTTTTAAAACTTTTAAAACGGTTTTTTTTGGAGTAGCAATTACTGCCAAATCAATTTTCTCTTTGTAATCGGTTACTTTTTTGTATGCTTGTAAATTATGGATTACGGGATTTTTTTTATTTATTGGGATAACTTTTCCCTTGAATGTTTTTAGTTTTTCCATTAAAGTATATCCTACTTTTTTTTCATTGTTTGATGCGCCAATTATTGCAATTGATTTGGGTTCAAATAATTCTTTTAGATCCATTTCTTTCATGAAGGTTTTAAGAAAATTGTGTTTAAAGATTTTATTGATTAAGTTAATTTATTAGAAAACTATATAATGTTGTTTTTTGTTTATTCATTATGGTTTACATGGCTGAAAAAGAAGCAGAAGATTTTTTGGCGAAGGAAGGTTTTAATGTTGTTGTTCGTTCTTTTGTTTCTAAAACTGGCGGAATTAAAAAAGCTATTTCTAAGGTAGGATTTCCTTTTGTAATGAAAGTTTCTGGAAAAAAGATCGTACATAAAAATAAACTTTCTGGAATAAGAAAAGATATTAAACTTTATTCTCAAGCAGTTTTAGAATTTTTAAATTTGAAAAAAATTAAGGGATCGAATGGAGTTATTTTTCAAAAAACTGTTTTAGGAAAAGAGTATTTGTTGGGAATTAAAAAAACTCGAGAGTTTGGGCATGTTTTGCTTTTTGGGGCTGGAGGTACTAATGTTGAAGAAAAAAAAGATGTTGCTTTTAGAGTTGGTCCTTTGGGGAGAGATGAAGTTAAAAAAATGATTAAGGATACGAAGATTGGGCTTTCTCTTTTGAAGAAGGATGGAGAAGTTATTGAGAAAAATATTTTGAGATTGAGTGAACTTGCAAAGAGACATTCAAATATTTCTGAGTTGGATATTAATCCTTTGATGGTTCGAAAGGGTGTTGGAGTGGTGGTTGATGCGCGAATTGTTTTTGAGTGAGAGAGACATTTATTTTGGGAGCTATTTTGTTGGTTTGTGTTTCAGTTTTGTTTGGTTTTAGTTTTGCTTTAATGATGCAGTTTGGAATTGATAATGATGATTTGAGTTCAGATCATTTTTTTAAAGATTGTAATTTTGGTTCAAGTACTGATTGTTCAAGTTCGCATTTTTTTCTTTTTGTGGTTTTTGTGGTTTTGAGTGTTATGGGGATGTTTTTTGTTTATAGAGAATCTTCTTCGATTTTGGTTCCGGCTTTCATATATTATATTTTTCTTGTGTTTGGCTTTTTGGTTGAGGCTTTGAGTTAAAAGTAAATTTTATAAGTTGTTTTATTGTGCTTTTTGTATAGCCCCGTAGTACAGCGGTCAAGTATGCGAGCCTCTGAAGCTTGTGACCCCGGTTCGAATCCGGGCGGGGCTATTGATTCGAACGGTTCGATACCGTCTCACTTCGTTCCCGGCACATGGACCTCTTTCGAGGATCCGGGTGGGGCTATTATTTTGAGATAAATTTATATAATCTTATTTGATAATTGGGAGATGGATAAAAGATCATTTCCAAAAATTTCGCTTAGTTTGTTGATTGTTTCGATTTTAATTTATGCTTTGATATTTTTTAATGTGATTACTTATCTTGTTGCATTTGCATTTGGTTTTTTTATTGTTCCAATATTGCTTCTTTGCTCAATTATTTTATCTAGTATTAGTTTAAACAAAGGGAAGAATTGGATGTCATTGATTTCTTTAATTGTTTCAAGTATTGTTTTATTGACTTTTTTGGGAATGTTGTTTTTTGGAAGTTAAACTTTTTTTATTGTTTGAGATTTATGAATGTTTTAGTTGAATAGAGAAATCTTTTTAACCTCAGTGATTGTATTATCTTTGAAGCCCCGATAGTATAGTGGCCAAGTACGCTGCCCTCTCAAAATCGGAAAGAGGTGATTTGGTTCATGATGAATGAACTGGGTCTAGCATCTCAATGCAGCCCTTTTGGAGAACGGCAGTAACCCGTGTTCAAATCACGGTCGGGGCGTTTAACTATAAGTTTAAATAAAAAGCTCGACTCTTTTTTTTATGCCTAAAGATTATGATAATAGTAAGCTTATAGAAAAGTTTCTTAGTAATTGTATAGCTTCGGGAATAGGTAAACTAAGAATACAAAAATATACACAACAACTACATTGGCTTTCTGAAATTTTGAAGAAAGATTTTGATAAAGCAACCAGAGAAAACATAGAAAAACTTGTTGTTAAGATTAATCAAAATGAAAATTGGTCTGAATGGACTAAGTATGATTACAAGGTTGCAATAAAAAAATTCTATAAATGGCATAATGGTGGAGAAGAATGTCCTAAAATTGCTCGATGGATTCCAACTAAGATTTCTAAATGTAATAGTAAAATGCCTGAAGATTTACTAACAGAAGAAGAAGTTAAAAAAATGGTTGAATTCGCTCCAACTATTCGAGATAAAGCATATGTTATAACTCTCTATGAAACAGGCTGTAGAAATGGAGAAATGCTCTCCTTGAAGGTTAAAAACGTGTCATTTGAAGAACAAGGAACTATCTTAAGAGTTCATGGAAAAACAGGAGATAGAAGAGTCATGGTTATCACAGCTTCTCCTTATTTGAGAGATTGGATCAATAATCATCAGTATAAAGATAATCCTAACGCTCCCCTATGGGTTATGACAGATGGAAAAGCATTAACTCAAGCGGCTTCTTCAGCTTTACTTAAGAGAATTGCAAAAAGAGCAAAGATAAAGAAGAAAGTTAATCCTCATAATTTTAGGCATACAAGAGCAACACATTTAGCAAATCATTTAACAGAAGCACAGATGAAACAATATTTAGGTTGGACACAATCAAGTGATATGGCTGCAGTTTATGTTCATTTGTCTGGAAGAGATACAGATAAAGCAATTTTAGAAATGAATGGAATAGAACAAAAAGATAAAAAAGAGACTCAAAAACTTAAACCTCAAAAATGTATGAGATGTAATGAAATAAACAAATCCACCTCTAAGTTTTGTGATAAATGTGGGGCAATTTTAGATTTAGCAACTTCTGTGGAATTTGAGAAACAAAAGAAGAATGAAAAAGATATTTTGCATATGTTTGTTCAAAAAATAGTAGATAAAAATCCAGAGATTGCAAATAAAGCATTAAAAGAATTTCCTAAAGATATGTTAAGTAAATTAAAGAATTTGTAAATTTTTTAATTCTTGAATTATACTTTTTGTTTTTATTTTTCTTTTAAGTTTAGTAATTATTGGCTTTGCTTCTTCTCCGATTTCTTTTTTTAAAACTTCTATTGCAATAGCTCTTTTATTATCAAACCACCAAAGAGCAAAAGGACTTTCTAGATTTATTTTATAATAGTGATGTCTCCCGAGATTTTCTTTTAATTTTAGAATCTTTTTGGCTTTTTTACTATCAATTTCTTTTAAAATTCCTTCTTCTTTTTGACTTTGAATTAATCTTACGGCTTCTGTTCTATGTATTTTTAATTCTTTTTGAATATCTTTAATACAAAATATTCCCTTTTGCTTAGGATAAATATTAAACATAAATTCAAAGAATTTATTATCTTTCTCTGACAAATTTAAATTTAATGGATTCATTATAACACAATATGTGTTATGTTTCTTTTTATACCTTATGATAGTCCTCTTTTTATGAAACATCAATGTAAAAAATGTGATCATCGATGGCTCTCTCATCTTGAAAATCCAAAAGAATGCCCTCATTGTAAATCAAGAAAATGGAAATGCAAAAACCAAAAACAGAAGAAGAGAAAGTAAAAGATTTTTTTAAAGAATCTTTGAATCCTGCAATATCAATTTTAAAAGAGGTTATTGTAATAAATGAAAATAATAAAAAATTCTGAAACTTTAAGAGGAAATTATATTCCAGAGAAAATTTTATTTAGAGAGAAATTAGTTAATGAAATTGAGAAAAAATTGAAATTAGGAACGGGAAATATCTTAATTTTTGGAGATACTGGCTGTGGAAAAACTTTAGCTGCAAAATATGCTATTAAAAAACAAAAGAATTCTATCTTTATTGATATAAATTGTGTAAGAGAAAGCACTTTTGCTTCTGTTGCTAAAAAAATAATTGAAACTATTACAAATAAATTTTATATTGAATTAGGGAAGAGTAAAGGTAAAATAGCAGGAGATTTAATGAAAGTTCTAAAGAGGAAGAGAACTAAACCTTTAATTTTTTTATTTGATGAAATAGATAAGTTAATTGATAAATCTGGAGATCATCAGCAAATTTTAAATCCCATTTTAGAAGCAACTAATAGTAATGTAATTCTTATTTCAAATAAAATTGAAGCCTTAGATAAATTAGATAGAAGATTAATGAGTAGATTGTCTCCAAAAAGAGAATTTGTTGAACAATATTTTACTTCAGAAATATTTGAGATTTTGAAATATAGGGCTAAAATTTCTTTAATAAAAGGAAGTTATGATTTGATTGTATTAGCTAAAATAAGCAAATGGTGTAATGAGACTTCAGGAGATATAAGAGAAGCATTAAATCTTTTTTTTGAAATAGCACATTTAGCAAAGAAAAAATCTTGTAGAATAACTGAAGAATTAATTAAAGAAGCAAGAGAAAGCGTAGAAGAAATTGAATTTGATAGAATTTATTTAAGTTTACCTTTTCATCAAAAAATTATTGTTGTAGGAGTTGCAGTTTTATCAAAATCTGAAGTAGAAGGATATGCAGAACATAAAAGATTGTATAAATTCTATGAGAATGCCTTAAAATCTAAAAATAAAGAAGCTGTGAAAGAAAGACAATTTGAAAATTATCTGCGAAAATTAAGTTTGGGAGGGATAATTCAAATTTCCAATAAAACTCCCAAAAATCGAAGAGGAAGAATTGTTGTTTCTTATCCTACCTTTGATGTTCAAGGATTTTTAGAAAAATATGTTTATTCTTCTGAATAAACGCAATTAAAGTGTGTAGGGGGAGACCCCTTGAATGCGTTTATTCGTTGATAAGTCTTGAAAAGTCTGAAAAATATATATGAAGTATATATATTTTATATATATTTTATATATAATTACATATATATTATGCTTTTTTATAATGTCTAAAGCTATTATCTTCTGAATTTATACATTTAACAAATTTATTTTTCTCAAGATTTATTAAAATTCTACTTACTGAACTACGATGTAATTTAAGATCTTTTGCTATTTCTGTTGCGGTTTTTGGCTTGTTTAATGCATTTAAAACTCTCTTTCTTATTTTACCTTTTTTCAGAAATATTTCTTTTTTAAGGGCATTATTCATATGACAAAGGCGTAACA
>CAZFLO010000014.1:0-15984 GCA_964519005.1 Candidatus Woesearchaeota archaeon | reverse complement strand
TAATAGATAAAAATGAAATTTCAATAAAAGAACTTCAAAAAGAATCCCCCACAATTGAAAAAATACAAAAAGAATTAATTCAAAAAAAGAAAGAGTTGGAAAAATTAGAGGAAGTTAGAAAAAAGCATTACATGGCAAAGTCTGAGTTGAGAACAATTAAAGACAGGTTGGACGACAAAATAAATCTTTTACAAAATTATCAAAATGAATCTTCTTTTTTATTAAAACAAATAAACGGATTATCTCTCGAGCTTTTTGATAAAAAAACAGACACAAAAAAAGTTGAGGAATTAAGATTAGCTTTAGCACGTAAAAGAGACACCTTAGAAAATTTAGATAAGAGAGAAAAAGAGTTAGAAAAAATAGTGAATATTAGTGAATCAAAAATTGAAGAACAAGAAAAAGTTGTAAAGAAAATAGAAGAATTAGATATCTGCCCTTTATGTAAAAATCAAATTACAGGAGAACACATTCATTCGATAAACCAAGAAGCTAAACCAAAAATATCTGCATTCAAAATAAGTATAGAAAATGGAGATAAAGAATTATCCGAAATATACAATAGTAGAGAAATAATAAAACAAGACATAGAATCAATAACAACGGAAATCCAAAAGAGACAATCAGATTTGATTAAGCTAAGAACAATTCAAGATAAAAATGATCAATTAAAATCTTTACATGAGAGAATAGAAAACTCAAAAAAAGAATTATCAATTTTGAGACAATTAAAAGAAAAACTAGAAACAAGTTTTGATGATAATTCAAATATAGAAGAAAAATATGAAACATTGAAAATGGAAGTTGAAGATATTTCTCTTAGAAATAAAGAGAATCTTGATTCAGAAATTTCATTCAAGCAAAGAGAAATGGAAAGAGCAATTATTTCAATAAAACAAATGGAGAGGGAGAGGGTTGATTTGGAAGAAGAATTAGTAATAGTAAGAAAAACTCTTGAAGAAAAAGAAAAAATTCTTGCAAAGAGAAGAAAAGAGGAAGAATTGTTAACAGAAAAAGCAAAAACATTTATTGAAAAGAGAGATTTACTGCAACAACAAATTCGTGAAACCGAACAAGAATTATCAACTAAAAATAATGTGTCATATAATTTGGAACAATCAATTAATAATTTTAAAGTCGAAAGAGCAAGAGTTGATGCAGAGATAGAAAATAAAGAAACAGAAATTTTGGAGTTCCCATCCGTTACAGTAATAAAATCAAATAGGGAAACGTTACAACAAAGACTTAGAAAAACCGAGGACATTTTATCCAGAATTGGAACTGTGAATATGCGGGCATTAGAAGTTTATGATTCCATTAAGGATGAATACGATTCAATAAGAGAAAAAGTGGAAGTAATTTCAAATGAAAAAGAATCAGTTTTAAAAATTATTCACCAGATTGACATAAAAAAGAAAAAGGCTTTCTTGACAACCTTAACAGAACTTAACACATTGTTTTCCAGAAACTTCGCACAAATTTCAACCAAAGGAGAAGTTTCCCTGGAACTAGAAAATAGGAAAGATCCATTTAGTGGAGGAGTAAATGCAATTGTAAAGATGGGTCATGGAAAATATTTGGATATAAAGTCTTTGTCCGGGGGAGAAAAAACAATGGTTGCTTTGTCATTAATCTTCGCGATTCAAGAACTAAAACCATATTCATTCTACATGCTTGATGAAATAGACGCAGCATTAGACAAAAGAAATTCTAGTAGACTTGGAGTTCTCCTAAAGAAAAACATGCAACGTGGCCAATATTTAATCATCACTCACAATGATGAAATTATAACTGGCGCAACAAATATTTTCGGAGTTTCGATGCACGAAGGGATTTCTAAAGTTTTAAGTTTAAAGGTTTAAAATCAAATGTTCTATCTATAATCTGAACACCCTCTTTCAACTCATTGGGAACAAGATCTCTATGAAATAATTTAGCAATATTTTTAGAAATTGAATATGCTTTTTCATTTATTTTTTCCAAATCCCCTTCAGAGGAATTTAATCCCCCTCGTTTAATGGAATATAAATTTTTGGTCAATTTTTCAATATTTATGTTGTAAAAATTACAGTTGGTTTTCCCCTCTTTATTTACGCCACAATAAGATACAACATAATCCCAATGATCCTTTCTATTTCCCCTTCCCCCATAAATCTCAATATTTTTTCCCATTCCAACTTGATGAAATTATGAATTAAAAAGATAGTGGTGCTAAAAGATCTAATCTCTTTTCCAAAAAACTAACGCACATACAATAGGGGATAATTCAACTTACCTTTCCCCCTCCTTAACAATTTTAATAAATTTTATAAACTATAGGCTATCTATAGAATTATGGTTTCAACAATCCAAATAAGTAATAGTACTAAAAATATTTTATCTAGCTTTAAGGAAGTTCCAAAACAAACTTATGAAGAAATAATTCTTAATTTAATAAAATTGGCAGAATTACAAAAAAGAAAACAAGAAAAATTAATGATTGAAGGATGTAAAGAAATGGCTGAAGAAAATTTAAAAATAACGAAAGAATTTGAAAAAATTGAAGATCTTTCTAAATGGGAGTGGGAAGGTGATCTCTAGGGGGGAAATTATCATTGTTGATTTTGAACCGGTTAGGGGTTCAGAGCAAGGAGGAATTCGCCCGGCCATTGTTATCCAAAATAATGTTTATAATCAATACAGCCCAGTAATAATTGTTGCCGCAATAACTTCAAAAAATTTTACAAAAATATTTCCAACAAATGTCTTTCTTTCAAAAAAAGATTCCAAGCTCAAATTAGATTCCACAATTTTATTAAACCAATTAAGAACAATTGATAAATCCATGATTAAAAAAAGAATTTCAAAATTAGATTCCCATTTAATGTTTCAAGTAGAAGCTGCAATTAAAATAAGTTTAGGGTTAGATTAAACTATTTCTCTCTCAATCCCAACATAACTAAAGTCGAAATCAAAGAAATAACCGCAACAATGTAAAACACTGTTTCAAAACCAAATCTTCCAGCCAAGAAACCCCCAGCAATAATTGCCAAAGCTTCAGACACTCCAATAATTGCATCATACTTTCCAACTTCTTCTCCACGTTTGCTGTGATCCGTCAAATCGCCCAAATAGGCTCCTTCTGCTGTTTCAAATCCAGCTGCAATTATTCCACTAAATATTTGTAATAAATATAGCTGCCACGTTGCATCTATAACCGTATAAAGAAAAACCACAATAGCAGTTGCAAAACCACCAATCACTAAAAAGGGTTTTCGCCCAATTTTATCTGAAAATTTCCCTGCAAACAAAGAAAATAAAGCTCCAGATAAAACAAGTAATCTGCAGCAATTCCAAAATTCTCAATCGAACCACCCATATCATTTATGAATAAATAATAAAATGGACCAAATAAACCAAAAGCTAAAGCCATCAAAGAATTTGAAAAAGTGAAGATGTTGAAATTCTTTTTTCTAGAATTTTGTCTTTTCATATTGTACATACAATTTTTATATTTAATAATCTAACTAAAAACCATTAATGCTCTCGCAGATAGCAATAATTAAACCTGCCCCCTTCCATTTCCAAGTCCCAAGTTTCAAATCCATAAAACTTATAAACATTATAACCATTATAACAAGATGGAAATGACAACAATCGCACTACCAAAAGAACTAAAACAAAAAATAGGAGAATTTGGAAACAAGGGTGAAACCTTCGCCGATATTCTCATAAAACTATACAAAAGCGCTTGTGACAGACAACTCCATGATTTTCTATTTGATGAAACTGATTGTGTCCCAATAGAACAAGTCATAAGAGAAGCCAAAAAAAAATGGCCAAAATAATTATCACAAAGTCTTTAGTAAAAGAAATTCACAAAAAATTCAAAAAAGAATCCAAAGAAATATTCAGCCTAATTAATTCTCTAAAAGACAATCCAAAAAAAGGAAAAGAATTAGGTCAAATAAATAATATTCAAATCAAAGAACTAAAATACAAATCCTTTAGATTTTATTTTATTCTAGACAGATACAAAATAAAATTTCTAGAAATTTCCGAACTTGAAAACTTAATAATAAAATTTGTTAGAATGTCAAACAAAAACACCCAACAAAAAACAATAAATGAAATAAAACAAGTTCTTAGAAAAATAGGTGAACTTGGATTCAAATAACCAATCTTTTTACCAAAGTAATCTAAAAACAACTAACGCCCATGCAACAAACGATAATTAAACCCGCACTTCAAAAATCAATCAGACTCGGGGATCAACAACTCTTCCCAAAAATAAAATATTTCCCGTTTCCTTTTCTTGGATTATAAAAATAAAGGGATGGTCTGCTTTGAAAATCTTTGGAGATGCAGATGTAGATTCCCCCTCCATAATTACTGCAGTTGCTGCTGCAGCCTCCGTTCCTTTTTCATCCACTTCAATAAAAGCTTGATGTATTACAGAAGAAATATATAGCTCATTTCCTCCAGTCATTCCTGAGAAATCTGCGTTCATATATTGAAAAGCAGTAGACATCCCCATTTCTTCCAATGCTTCCTTCATAAAATATTTAGTATCAAATTTAAACTTCGGCAAAGAAATAGAACTCAATGTTGTTTCTTCCATTTGATTTTTCCAATCTTCCAAATTCAAATTTGTAATTTCTCCTAAAGAATTTAAATCTTCTTTTGGCAATAAAATCAACATAGAAATATCCTCCCCTTTGTAAGGCAATTCAATAATTTGTAAATTTTTTAAATTGACATAATTAAATGTTGCCTTTTCAGGTTTCATATGCATTGTTGGGGTTTTTACAATATTTCCCTCTGCAATTTTAAAATCCAATTCCTGAGTTTCTGATTTTTTAAATTCCCATTCCCAAGTCCCTTTAAAATAAATAGCGTTTGTTAAAACAAGTCTAGTCCTTGAACTAAGAACATTTTTAGGAATCAATTCTTGAATTTTATCATTTGTTTGTTCTCCAATAAAAGAATTAATTGTTTGTCTTGTTTTTTCCGTCTCTCCAGCAAAATCAACATTTGCTGTTTTTCCTCCATAATAATTTTCAACGCTATTTGTGTAATTATCAAGAAGAGTAAAATTTTGTTGAACCCATAAAGCATTTCCTGTGCTAAGTAAATATTCCGACTTATCTTTATTTAGTCCGTTGTAAATTGCAGCAGAGTTTGGTCTTAAAATTTCAGATTCCGGGAAATGAAAAACAGATTGCATTTCTTCCGCAGTTTGGCCTTTTGCCCCCTCATAAGTCATCACGATCGCAGTTGAAATGCTATAAGGAGAATAAAAAATATTCCCAGTTTCAATCTTATCTAATTGTGAATAATAATCAAAAGCAAATTGATTATTGGCGTTCACAACTTTTTGAATTCCTTCTGTTGTTGAACCAGTATCGTTAGCCATGGGAGGACTATTTGGAGAATATGGATAAGCAAATAAAACAATTGTTGCAGACACAAGTGCAATACACAAAATAATCAACAATAAGGTTAATCCTTTTCTTTTCATATGATTAACAAAAAATAATATTATATAAATGAGTCGATAAGTTCAAATTTGTTTGAAGTATCTTTCTCCTCAGAAAAACCCAAACAATCTATATCCTTCAGCGGACACGGATAATTC
This sequence comes from Candidatus Woesearchaeota archaeon, assembly GCA_964519005.1. Classification (GTDB taxonomy): domain Archaea; phylum Nanobdellota; class Nanobdellia; order Pacearchaeales; family GW2011-AR1; genus GW2011-AR1. The sequence continues at coordinate 10,367 of CAZFLO010000014.1, read as the reverse complement.
AACTGCCCCCTTTTTCTTTTGCTCAAAAATCAATTTGCCCCCTTTTTTTCCTTTGCCCTTTGCTTTTTCTCCCTCTCTTTCCCCCTCTTCTTGGCCTCTCGGCAAATAAATAAAAAAATAATTCCCCCTTCAAAAGGAAGGAATAAAATAATAAAAAAATAATTTTTGAATTATTCAAAAAAAGTTAGTAATAACTTTCGCCGAATTCTTCTGATTTTTCAGGTTTTCTACCTAAAAGTACAATTAGTACAACTAATAATACTAAAAAGATAATAGCCAATACAATTGTTAAAACAACAATTGAGCTAGCTTGTTTTCCTTCAACTTCTAATTCGAAAGTAACTGTATTAACTAATTCTTCATTAGAAAGAATATTTACATCAAAGATGTAAGATCCTTCTTCGTCTGAACTAGCAATTACTTTAACTATTTTGCTTGATCCTGCTGGAACAGCAACGATAGTTTCAACTGGAGTTGATGAAAAACCTTCTGTAGATTCTGATACGATTCTGTAAACCTTAACATTGTTTGTTGGGTTCACAATTAAAATTTCGTACGCAGCATCTTCGCCTTTAGCAACAGTCTTTTTCGTATTTACTGAGACAACATTGTTAGAAAAATCATTAGTAATAACAATTTCTCTTAATTCAGTTGTTTCAACATCGTCGTTAACCACAGTAACTTCAAGGGTATAGATACCATCGGCAGCATTGTAAGGAACTTCTAAATAAAGTTTCCCAGCTACAGTATCTTCCAAATCGCAATCTTCATCACAACTTTCCAGAGAGACTAAGTCTCCAAACCATTTAGGTCCTTGGAAAGCATCAAGTCCAACGATGTTAGCTGAGACGTAAACGTCTTCTAAATCGTTGTAACCCATGTTCTTCAAGACAATTTCTACTGGGAAAGTTTCCCCTGCATCAATTGAGCTTGGAGTTGTAATTGATTTCACAACCGGATTATATGAAGGCCTTTGTACATTTAATACAATAGTGTTAAGAGTAGTTTCATAGTTTTTACCATCAATTTCAATATCTAAAGTAAGGTCATTAGAAAGGTCATCTTTAAGTTCGAATGGAACTTCAAGAGTTAAAACTTTTCTATATGTTTTCCCTGCTTCAACATCAAAAACGGTAGTAATCGCACTAGTCTCTACTTTTTCGCCTTCAAGTTCTGCTTCAATAGTAACATCAGTATCAGTCATGTTTGCAGTAAAATATACTTTAACAGTAAGCATTTCACCAGCAACAACACTAACTACATTAGTGTTAATACCATTTTCAACAGCTAAAATACCATCAATAGTTACATCGTAATTATCGTTCACTAATTCAGCAGCAGCAGTAGCTACTACGAATACAGCAAGAACTAAAGTACAGATAGAAACCATAAGGTTTTTTGTTTTCATTTTTTGTGCTCTTTTCATTTATTTAATTCATAGAAAGCATTGCTTATCTACAATAAATACATCACATATTTCCTTTATAAGCTTTATGATAGTAGTAATTATTAAATGACAGATATATTTACGCTCTGTCCGGACAATAAGTGAAAGCATCACTTTACCGAGGAGAAAATAGTTTAATAAGAATATCAAAATAAAATAATCTTTTTGGGAGCAGAAATATTTCTCCTCTTTTCTTTTTTTATCAATTAACGAACTTTGTCCAAATATAACTTCTTGTCTGAACATTCTGTGAAAAAATAAAAATTTATCTAATTAGTTTTGTCTTTTTCAAAATAACTAAAAGAATCCCAAAAACCCCCAAAACAATTGTTCCCAAAATGGGCAATAGTTGCTTTGAATTCTGAAAAGGCAAGGGAATATTCATTCCATAAATACTTGAAATCAAAGTGGGAATTGCAAGAAAAATTGTAGCAACAGTCAACAAAGTTACAGTCTTATTCAAATCGTTCGAAAGTTTTGTAGAATAATAATCCCTCATATTAGAAATTTTCTTCAAAGTTTGTTTTCCCAAATCCAAAGTCTCATTCAAATCAATAATTAAATCCTCAACAATTTCTTCATCATCTTTCACAAACTTAACGGATTTATCCCTAAGAATACGCGAATATGTATTAATAGTTCTACCAAAAGAAGCGATATAAGTATTCAAAGTATCTTCATAATCAATCAACTTTGCAATATCTTTATTTTTTAATTTACTCAAATCAGCTCTGTTCGATTTAGTTTCTTTCAAAATTTTATGAACAGATTTTTCAAACAATCTAGATAACAAAAACAAAATTTTAACCAAGTTCCTAGAATTATTAAATCGTTTAAATTTTGTTTTAGAATTTAAAATTTTATCAAAAATTTCCAAGGAATTCTTTGAAACAGTCATAAAAAAATCTTTAGTGTAAACAATTAAAAATGAAGAGTCATGCTCATGTTTAATTTTGTTTGTAGGCGCAGTTAAGTAAATATATGTTTTTTTATCTTGTACTTCAAAACGAGGATTTTCGTGAATATCTATCCCATCATACAAATTAGCTTCTTCAACTTTAAATTCTTGAGACAAAAATTTCATTTCTTCATTATTAGGATTAGTGACATCAATCCAACATCCTTTTGCAAATTTATCTATCTTTTCAATTTTATCTTTCTCTTTGGATTTATTATAGTACTCTATCATAAAAAAAATTAGAATTTACACTATTTAAAATTAAGCAAATCAATTGAATAAGATATTTATATAACGATTTGTTAAAACAGTTAATGACAAATAAATATGTGGTTTTTGATGAACCAGAAAAGAGTTTCAAAAGAATTTTCCAATTAGTAAAATCAGCAAAAAAATCAATCCACATAGAAACATATCGGTTTGCAAATGATCCAATTGGTCGAGATCTTTTAGATCTTTTAATTAAAAAATCAGAACAAAATCTAGATGTTGTCTTAATTGTAGATAGTCTAGGTTGGGGAAAATTTTCAAAAGAAAGGAGAAAAAAGTTAGACGAATCCAGGATCAAACTTTTTATTTTCAATCCTTTATTTACAAATTTAACTCTTTCCAAAATAAAAAAATTCTGGAACATCCATTTTAGAAATCACAGGAAATTAACTCTAATTGATAATAAAATAGCTTTTGTTGGGGGAACAAATTATTCTTCCAAGGAATTAGAATGGAGAGATTTATTTGTCGAAATAACTGGCCCAATTGTAAAGGAGCTGGAATTTTCAAGCAGAGAAATGGAAAAGATTGCAATGAAAAAACATTTTCAAAAAAGAAAAATTTTCAAAAAACTTTCAAAACCTTTCACAAATAAGGATATTTTAGTTAGACAAATTCCCTATTCTAGACATCGATTACTGAAAAAAGAATTAATCAAAATATTCAATTCAGCAAAAAAAGAAATAAACATAGCAACCCCATATTTAATTCCAGATTTACCTTTTAGAAGAGCCCTAAAAAGAGCAGTTGAAAGGGGAGTCAAAATTAATATTTTAATCCCAAAAAAAGCAGATGGTTATATGGTCAACTTGATGAATCATTTTGGCAGTTATTTATCTCACGAGCTAGGAATTAATGTTTTCTTATATCCTAAAATGATACATTCAAAATTTGTAATTGTAGATAATAAGGTTTGCACTTTTGGTTCAGCAAACCTAGATTATCAAACCTTCAACCATAATTACGAATTAAATATAATAAGTAAAAACAGATCATTAATCAAACAATTAAAAAAATCATTTTCTTCTGATTTAAAGATTTCAAAACCTTATGAAGAAAAAACCTGGTCAAAAAGGATTTGGATAAACCGAGTTATTATGAATTTTTTAATTAAGCATAAAAGACATTTTTAGATTCCACCTTCAATCTCATTAACTTTCATATCTGAAAGTCAGAAATAAATTGCTCACTTTTGTAAGTATTGATAATTAAATTATCGCTATTAGCGAGAACATAAATTGAGTTTAGATTTTTAAAATATTTAATAATAGTTTTGATAAGGATAGCCCAGATAATTAAATTCTCTAACGAAGATATTTTTATTTGCGTCTAGCAATTAAAATTTCGCGAATGAAACATTCTAGATTTTCAAACCCCGGCCATCAAGAGAGAGACATAGCCGATCCATCAATGAAATAAAATTAGGTATATCTTCAGATTTGTTCGCCAATTCAGTATTTATTTTTCCAATCAAAGAATTAGCTTTCTTCAAATTTTCTTTTGAAGTCACAAACATAATTTCTTTGAGTTCAGAAAAGGAATATTTTTCTTGAAATAAGGGTAGTGGAGGAACTTTAGAAAAGATATAATCTTTGGAGGATATTTTTTTGAATTCAAAATATTTCTCTTCAGTAAACATTTTATGTAACTGTATATCGTTGTAAAGAAGACCCAAACTATTTCTGTAATCTCCCGCTTGAGTTTTTACCATAAAATTATTGTATTTCCCTCATTTAAAAAAATATGTATGCTCTCAATTACTCTGCTATTCAAACAACCAATGTCCGCAGCGGCAACGGATAACTAAACTCGCTCTAAAAATATAGATAATAAAAAAAATAAAAAAGCCCTTCCCAGGGCTAAAATAAACTTACAAACTTAACAATTTAATTTTTGTATCGGTAGTTTGAAAATTCTTTGCTACAATAACTTGAACACCCAATTCTTCGCTAGACTTAATAACCGTTCCAGTAGCAGCGCCATCAATTACGATTGCCGCAACGCCCCTAGTCCGTTTCAAAGTTCCGCTAATTGCTTTCGCAGAAACTTCTTTCAAGTCTTTCAAAGTTGAATCCAAAAGAATCGCTTTTCCTGTTCCATCAAGGTTTTTTGAAATTTCTTTAAGTTTAGATTTATTATCCGCATTTAAATCAAATTCAGCAACCTCTACAATGGGAGAAGATCTGGATGAAGATTTTTTATTCATACGAAAAAATTCATCAGGACTAGATTTCTTTCTCAAATTCATAAGAATCTCTTTTCCTGTAAGTTCTTCAACTTCCTTCCCGTCTGGAGCACTTACAATGTATTTTACATTAGTGTTCTCTACCACGTTTTGAGCAATCAATATTCCACCCCGGTCTCCATCAACGAACAATGTAATTTCTTTAGTTTTACCTAATTCTTTGATTTCATCTGGGAGTTTCGTACCATTCATACCAATAACATTATTGATACCAGCTCTAACCATGTTAACAACATCTGCTCTTCCTTCTACAACAATAAGTTCTTTATTGTCTAAATCTCCACCGTGTGCAAGTTTACTTTTACCGTATTCTTTCACCCCAGCGATTTTTGTAGAGTCTTTGATTTCATTTGAAATTTCTCTTGAATCAGTTGATCCAGAAATATTCATCATTAGCTTTTTAGCTCTTTCAAGAATATAATCTCTTTTGCTTCCTCTCACATCTTCGATTCTTTCAATCTCGATTTGAGCGTCGCAAGGTCCAACTCTTTCAATAGTTTCAAGTGAGGCTGCAATTAATGTTGTTTCAGATTGATCTAATGCTGTTGGGATTTGGATAGTTCCAATAGTTCGTTTATCCTGTCTGTCTAATTGAACTTCGATTCTACCAATTTTACCTTCTTTCTGAAGTTCCCGCATTTCAAGTTCTGCTCCAAGCAATCCTTCTGTTTGTCCAAATAAAGCTCCGATTACATCAGGTTTTTCTAGCGCACCTTCTGCGTTCAAGCTTGCATGTATCATATATTTAATCGATACCGGACTTACTTTAGCCATTTTTACTTGTAAAAGTGGATAGCTAAAATTTTCAATTTTTGTCTTGCCATTTTTGTTTATTTAACTCCTTATTTAATTGTTGAAATCTTTAAAAGATTTCTTAGAAAAATACCTTCTAGGTCTTACAAACCTAGTATCTTGAACTTTTGGAACATGATGTGAATGTGAATAATAATCTAAAATGATATTCTTCTAATAAGAAATACAACTATGGTAGATTTTTAAATGTTTCTTAATTAATTTTACAATAAGGATTTTTCAAATATCCTTTACATGAAGAACATATTTCTTTCATTGCATCTAAAACTGGACCTTTTATGGCATTGGCAATTTTTTCTAAACCTGAAGCAAGTTGAACTCTTCCTTCATCTAAATTTTTCAAAGAAGGCCTATCCCTATCCCCTTCTGCTTCTTTAACATACTTTTTAACCATCAATTCAAAAACTTCTTTTTGATAATAATAATTTGTACAAACAAATTTTTCTACAAATTCTTCAGGGGAATACCCATCAAAGTTTATTGGGTGTTTATCTCCTTCTTGTTTCATTTTTTCAATCTCAAATACCTTTCAAAGAATTATAATCTTCCCTTTTTCCTAACTTTTCATAGAGTCCCAACAATTTTTCTTTCACTTCTTCTTTTTCAGTGTCTTCCAACTTCATCCTAATTAACTTTTCATATAATTTAGTCAATTGGCCTGGTTTCTTAATTTTCTCTAAATTTTCCCCTTCTTTAATATAAAAATCAGTCAAAACTTTGTAGGCTTCTTTTTTCTCTTTTGTATTTCCTTCATCCATTGCTCTTCTAAGGGCTTTATCACTTTCTTCAAATTTTCCAGCAAGAATATAAGCTTTAGATTCTTTCAAATAATTTTCCTTCTTCTCCCGAAAAGTCAAAGAATTAATCGCAATATTTCTATACATTCTAGCAGCATCAATAAACATCTCCTTATACAAATAAATTTCAGCAAGTTTCAAATATGCAAACTTTCGCATTTCTAAAGGAGGGGTTTCCTTCAAATACTTCATCAAATAATCAATTTTAACAAAATCTCCTTTTCCTTCAAGAACCTCTTCAACTTCTTTTTTTCGCATATATTTGTTTAACATATTAATAAAAAAGTTAAAGAGTTTTTAAGAATTGTTGTGGAAAATTAATTGGGTTAATTTTTCCAAAAATTTATTGGAGCAGGACCGTATTTTTTTCTCAAGTCAACACATTTGTTAACAACACTATAAATTTGACCATGATCTAAGGAAATAGAAATAAGACTATCTCCTTCATCTCCAAGAATTTCATTTTCTAATTTATCTACCAATTTACCCAAGTATTGTTTTCTTTGTGTATCAGTTATTGCTCCTTTTTTAACAAGTTTTTCATAGAATTCAGGTACTTCATCAAAGATTACTGGAGCTGCTTGAAGTTCTTCTAAAAGACCTTCTAAAGCAAAACCTTTATTTTCATAATACCAGTATAGTTCGTTGAAAGCTTTTGTAAAGTTGTTTTTTACTGATGAAATGAGCTTTGCATTATTTTCCATATCAATTTTAAAAAAAGATTGTTTATATTAATTATTATAATTTAAAACATATTTTGGGATTTTGTCAAAAAATAAAAGACTAACGTCCAAACAAATAAAATAATTCCCTAACATTTTCTCACAGAAAAATTTTCCCAAGGATTTTTCGCTGCCCGAGAAACTGTTTGAATTATTTAGACTAACGTCCAAACAAATAAAATAATTCCCTAAAAAAGGGAAATAAAAAATAAAAAAAATAAAATTCGAAATAAGTTAACTTATTTCTTTTTAGTAATTTCCAAACACATACCAGCTGCTACAGTAGCACCAGCGTCTCTTACCGCGAATCTTGACATGAAAGGATTATCTTTAGAAGTTTCTATAGCTAGTCGACCTTGCGGTTTGATTCTAACTTTAGCAACCTCTCCGTTCTTCAAAAAGTCCGGGTTCTCCTTAATAACTTCACCACTTCGTGGATCGATTTGAGCAATTAATTCTACGAATTGACATGGAACTTGAGCAGTATGGATATGGAATACAGGTGTATAACCTTTAGCTAAAACAGTTGGGTGGTTAATAACTGCAATTTGACCGATGAATTCTTCAACGATTGGAACCGGATTATTTGCTTCACAAATAACGTCTCCTCTTGCAATATCTTTTTTACCAACACCTCGAACATTTACACCAACATTCATTCCCGCAGGAGCTTCAGGGTGTGTTTCGTGGTGAGCTTCAATAGTTTTAATTTCACCGTCAATACCTTCTCCAGTTCGACCTGGTAAGATCTTAACTTTTTGTCCAACTTTCATAATTCCAGTTTCAATTTTACCTACAGGAACAGTACCGATACCGGTAATTTCATATACGTCTTGAACTGGCATTCTCATTGGTAAGTTAGTTGGTAATTCTGGTGCGGGGAACAAGTCAATTTGTTCTCTAATAGTAGGTCCTTTGTACCAAGGCATATTAGTGGACTTTTTAACAACATTATCTCCCATTAAACCAGAACAAGCGATGAAAGATGTTGTTTCAGCTTTAATACCTACTTGAGATAATAATTCAGAAACATCTTTCTTAACTTCATTAAACCTATCTTCCTTGTAATCTACTGCATCCATTTTGTTGATTGCAATAGCCAAGTTAGCAACTCCCATTGTTCTAAGTAACCATAAGTGTTCAGTAGTTTGTGGTTGTACACCACCAGTAGCCGAAATAACTAAGAAAGCAGCATCAGCCTGCGAAGCCCCTGTAATCATATTCTTTACAAAGTCTCTGTGGCCGGGTGCATCAATAATAGTAACTTCGAATTTGTCAGTTACTAATTTTTTATATGATAAATCAATTGTAACTCCTCTTTCTCTCTCTTCCTTAATGTTATCCATTACGTAAGCGAATTCGAAACCTGCTTTACCATGCTTTTCAGCTTCTTCTCTTAATTTCTTCATTTCCTGTTCAGTTACAGCTCCACCATCAAACATCATTCTACCGACGTTTGTTGATTTACCTGCATCTACGTGTCCAACGAACACAACATTCATATTTGGTTTTTCTTTTGCCATCTTAATATCCTCCTTTGCACATTGTATGATTTTTAGTTTTACTAAAAATTAACACAAGATACACTCTTGTCGTATGATTAATTAATAAAATGTGGATTTATAAAACTTTCCCGATTAAAAAATTATTTTGCTGAAGACAAATTAATGAAACTCTTCATTTTCCAAGACAATAGTTTTTTCAAGATTCTTTTTTTCTCCATATGTTAACCCAATAACATCTTTTTTCACATAATCAAAAAAATTCCATTCATTCGTTTTTATCCCATTAGAAATATAAAATGGAGTCAAAGCTAATTTAGCTCCCAACCAAAGAGTTTGAATTCCAAATCCTGCAGCCCATAATAAATTTCTATCTTTTTTAGGTTTTTGAATTTCTTTGTATAAACCATAACCTGGAATAAAAAATTTCTTGGCAATTTCTTTATAGTCCATGAATCCTGAATCCTTTCTCGGTTTATAAGAATAATTATACTCAAAAATCAAAACAATTCTTCAACAATTTCATAACCCAACAATTCAGCTTCTTTAATAAATTTAAAAAATTTATTATCTTTTTTTGCGGGACACCTGTTAGAAATTTTTATCTTTTTGCCCAAAATAAAAATTGGAAAATCCTTGCAAGTTTTCGGTCTTTCTTTATCTCCATGAATCAAACATTTTGAGTCTTTAAGTGCAGGACATCCGCTCAAACTATTTTCAAAACTCAAAGAAAATTTTCCATCAAGCAATTCTCGAATAGAATTTTCATCCAAGAGTAATTTCCTTCTATCCCCTGCCATCAAATCAATTTCAATTTCAGAAACAATCAAATACCCTTTCCTACAACAATAAGCATGACATTCCTCAATACAATACTTTCCCAAAACCTTCCGAGATTCATTTGCCAATCTCTCAATTTCTTCCATTAATTTTCCTTAGAAGAATAGTGGTTAAGGTGAGTTAATAGAATTATGTGTTTAGAAAATTAAAGATTTTTCCAAAGATAGATTGTTGACATAAATTCTTCTTTTTCTCTGCTTTCTTCTTCAAAGCCCATTTTTTCATAAAATTTTCTTGCAGGAATATTTTTTTCTTCAACTGCGAGTCCAATTTGACTTTTCCCGACTTCAAGAGATTTGTTGAATAGATGATCCATTAAATAGTGCCCGATTCCTTGCTTTTTTTCATGAGCATATAATGTTGAGATCCAGTTTACTTCGGGAGCAGAGTCATAATCACGATTGATTAAAATCCCAGTTAGGTTAGAACTCATTTTTATTCCATAATATGTTTCTTTGAAAATTTCTCCATATTTATCCAATCCTGAATTTTTTAGATTAAATTTAATATTTTTTTGTGAATAATATTTTTTCAAAGAATCAATAAAAATTTTTTGATGAAATTCGGTAAGGGCAAGATAATAATTTTGCATTAAATTACAAATTTCAGAGAGATTATTTTCGTCTAAAGTTAATATTTTCATAAAAAATTAAAAAATTACATCTTTTTAAGAATTATTATTTAAAACTATTTATTTTAAGTATCTTTTCTAAAAAATGGCTTTGCGTATAAACTCAAAAATTATTTTCTAACCACAACATAAACTTTTTTTC
>CAZFLO010000013.1:0-16237 GCA_964519005.1 Candidatus Woesearchaeota archaeon | reverse complement strand
GTCCCAATACCAACATTCCCCCCACTGTAAAACAAATCACTTCCATCTTTTGTCCAATAATTCAAAGCACTCAAATTCAAAGCATCGACACTAATATTCGTCAAACCCCCCCCATCACCAAAAATCATCCCCCCAAAATACAAATCATCAGAAATGTTCAAAGTATAATTATTAAAATTCCATTTCTTTTCCGCAGAAACAATTCCACTAGCTAATACCAAAAACAAAATACCAAAAACTAAAAGAAAATACTTAGTTTTCATCTAAAACAGCCTCCAATTTAGTTCTAACTTCATTAATTTCCTTTTCACCAAAGCCTTCAATTTTTTCCTTAAAATCCAAATAAAATAATTGAACCTTAGAATATAACTCTAACAAATCCTTTTTTTGCCTAAATTTAAAATAATATTGAGAATCGATCCTATTTTTCTTAAACAACTCTAAATCAAAATCTTCTTTAAATAAATATTTGATTAACTCAATAGAACAATCATGATTCTCAGATTTAACTCCAATTTTTTGTAAAAAAGAATTGACTAAATAATATGCACAATAATAAATTCTAGCACTAGCCCAAACAAAATCTTCTTCAAGAATAAGCTCTTTTATTTTAGAAAGAGTTTTTTCTGCTTGGCTCAAATAAGAATTAGAAACAATCAAATTAGGTGCAATCAATTTCAATCCCCCCCTAGTCAAAAAACACCATTTAATTTTTTTCATTTTTTTTAAACACCTCCAAAAAATAATCCTTTTGAAAAACAAAAACATGATTTCTAATAATTTCTTTAGATAAATCATCACTAATTTTTACAGACTTTTCAAATTCTCCCTTAGTCGCTCGAACAATATGCAACTCTATTGGACATAAATGCGCAGGCAACTTTTTATTCCCCAAAACAAATAAATCTAAATCACTTCCTTTTTTATTATTAAAAGAAGCATAACTCCCAAAAATTAAACAAGGAATTCTTAATTCAATTAACTTAGATAAAAAACTTTTTAATTGATTATTTCTCTGGATAAATCGAATACTTCTTTCAGATTCAATCAAATTCTTAAAATAAAATAAATCGATTCCCGATTTAATAGAATAATAAGTATTTCTTCCATTAATTTTCTTTTCTAAAAAATACAAATAATCTTTCAAAACCTTTTGAGTCCCACCTATACTTACCTTTGCCTTTTTTGAAATTTCTCTAAAAAACAAAGGTTTATTTTCCCGGTCAAATAAATTTAAAATATTGTATTGATTTGAGTTCATTTGTACTAATATGAATAGCCTCCTTTATTTAAATTTGCAACTATTCCCTTATTTTTCAATTTGAATTGTAGACAAAATGTCGACAATTCAAATTTCTCTCTCTTGTCCAAAAAATATCTAGTTTTCATCTAAAACCCCCAGGAAATAAAAACTCATTTCCTTCTAAAAAAAGTACAGTAACTCCTAGATTTAATTCCATAACCCTTTCACAGATATTATTAACTTGTTTAAGTTGCCCAAACACCCCAGCATGCTGAGCTGAAATTCCATTCACGACTACCAAAGTTCCAACTAATAAAAACATTCCAACAACCAAAACCAAAAATTTATTTAATTTCACCTTCAACCTCCAAACACCATTTCCACAAAGGAACAAATTTAATTTTACCCTTAATCCCAAACCATTCTTTCTCTAAAACTTCTTCCCTGTCTTTATTAATCATAACTAAATTTTTACATTTCAATTCTTTACTAGCCTTAAGCAAAGCCCGAATCTCCCGGTCTAAAGTTCCCGGACTTTTCAAATCATAACAAACTTGAATTAAAGAATCAATCTTACTTCCTTTCTTAATAACAAAATCCACTTCTTCATTTTTCTCATTTTTCCAATAAAAAAACTCTTCTTCATTCTTCAATAAATTAATCGCAACCAAATTTTCATAAAGCCTCCCATAATTATTTGAAAAATTAGTAGAAATTCTAGACAAAAAAATATTATCAATAAAATAATTCTTTTTCGGATATTGCATTCTATTTTTAACCTTATAAGAAAAAATTGGAATACTAAACATAAAAAAAGAATCTTCTATAAAATTAATATAATCAATCACCGTATTCTTTCCAATCTCGTACTGTAAACTTTTTAAAGAATTATATAATTTATTATAAGAATAACTTGTAGAATCTAAAAGTAAATTTAAAATTGCCTTCATTGATTCCTTATTCCTAATAGAATAAGTTTCAATCAAATCACGATTTACAACAGAAGAATAATACGACTTAACAATTTCCAACTTTTCATCCTTACTTGCCAAAACAATTTCAGGCAATCCTCCATCAACTAAATATTTATTAAAAGAATTAATTAATTTATTCTCCCCTGCTTTTTCAATTCCCTTAAATCGAAGAAATTCATTAAAAGAAAGCGGAAAAATACTATTTAACAAATACCTCCCCCTAAGCTCAGTTGGAATCTTATTAAAAGACATTTTTGAAGAAGAACCAGTCACAAAAAACTTCGTCTTAGGATGCAAATCATAAACCCTTCTCAACCACTTACTCCAATCAGGAAAATTTTGTATCTTATCCAAAAACAAAAACTTTGGAACCCCCCCATTTAATTTAATAATTTCGGGTATAAGTTCGGATAAAAATTCCTTTTTCAAAGGAATTCTTTCATCCTCAAAATTCAAATAAATAACTTCCTTCCGAGAATATTTCTTTAACAATTCATTAATTTCATCTAACAAAATATAAGTTTTACCCACCCTCCTAAATCCATTCAAAACAAGAACCTTATTTAATTTAGAAGAGACATATTTACCAATATCCAACCTTCTTTCTAAAACTTCAGGAAAAACCCTCTCCCCCCATTCATTCAATATTGTTTTTATTATTTCCATTTTAATCTAATTTTATACTACTTTCATACTATTTAAATTTAATTCGTCTGATCTTGAGTTTATTTTTTTACCAAACATTGACATCACCATTTGCTTCTGTAGTAATACTCGCCCCGCCAATATACATTGTACCAGTAAAGTTCCCATCACCGATAACATTAAGTTCGTTTTGAGGAGTTGTTGTTCCTATTCCTACATTCCCTGTAGAAGTTTCAATTAACATTTTAGATACTCCTCCATTATCTGCAATAAACATATCAGTTCCATCAACACCCAATAATGCACTTCCCCCATTATCTATTAAATGAATATATGCAAATTGGTCAGTTGATTCAAATTTTGATACAATATTAGAAGCTCCAGAATTAATATGTAATTTATTGTCAGGGCTTGTTTCCCCAATACCCACATAACCCGTACTATCCAAAACTAATTGGTTAGAATTAGATGCTGAAGAAGAATAAGTTGTGAACTGCAAACGAGTAGGAACATAAGTTCCAGCAGTTCCATCTTGAATTGCTAAAACATAAGCCCCATTAGCAAAACTATTAGCTGAATTAACTCCTTGAAAATTTAAAATTCCTAAATATTGTCCATTAGTTGTGGTAGTTTTTGTTCCTAAAATATCACTATTTGATTTCCTAAATGACATCGTCCCCAAATCCCCACTAAAAGAAGAATATGATTCAAAAGCAAAAGTAGTATCTGCTTGAGCTTTTGCAAGAGTAAGCAATTCACTCGGACTCTCAGTCCCAATCCCCAATCTCTTATTAGTATTATCCCAAGTAAAATTCCCATCATAACTCAACATATCTGTATCAGTCCAAAACGCAGCCCGATTAGCAACACCCGTCCCTGAAACATTCCCACTCTCCGCACTCATATCACCCAAACAATTCCCTCCTTCAATACAAATATCCCCCGTTGCATTAATAGTCGCATTCGATAAAATATCCCCATTCACATGAAGCTCTCTTTGAGGAGCTGTTGTTCCTATTCCCACATTCCCTTCAACCAACAATCCATTAGTTGGAGCAGTGTTCGTCCCAGAATAAGTTGCCCCTATAACTGCACCTCCTTCAATATCTAGTTTGTTTTGAGGGGTTGTCGTCCCTATTCCAACATTTCCACTAGCAAAATCTCCTTGAATCAATGGAACAGCATTTATGTTTGCCTGTTGAACAATAAATTGATTAGCGACAGTATTATTCAATCCTGCTTGGTAACCAATTGCAACAACACTTGCTCCAGTATTGTTTTCTAAAGTTCCATAACCTAAACCTGTAGAATAACTACCAGCATTTTTGTAAGCAGATTTATAACCCATAGCAGTTACTCCAGAACCATTATTCAAATATGCTGAATAAAATCCTGATGCCGTTACATAACTCCCTAAATTATTTTGTCCAGATCTAAACCCTGAAGCTGTTAATTGACTTCCTTGATTTGATTCTCCTGCAGCATAACCAAATGCACTCACGTAATCCGCCGAATTACTTGACCCTGAATTATATCCTGATGCTGTTAAATAATTTCCTAAATTGTTAGCTCCAGAATATCTTCCAACAAAAGTTCCAACTTCTCCAGTATTTCCACTCCCAGCACCATAACCAAATCCAGTAACCTGATTCAAGGTATTCCCAGTAGTTGTTCCAACTAAAATACTTTGATTACTATCATCATACTTAAAATTCCCCGCCTTAATATCATAACTTCCTAAATCAACATCTTGTGTTGCTCCAGTATAAGGAACATAATCCCCCGTCACAGAATTATTAATTGCCTGTAATTGCCCCAACGTAACCGCATCTGTAACTACAGTCCCATTCGCCAAAGAAGTAATCTTATTTGAATCCATATTCAAAGTTCCATTAATTATCGCTGATCCATTTACATGTAAAATAGAAGCAGGTGAAGTTGTTCCAATTCCTACATTTCCTCCGTTAAAATAAGTGTCTCCACTTGTTTGAAAACGATTAACCGCAACGCCCCCGGGGGTATACTGTGTAATAACTGAATTAGTATTTGATTGACCAACTCTAAATAATGGACTATCACTTGAAGAATAAATAACGTCTAAAGCAATTCCATAATTTTCTGAATTTTTAATCTCCAACTTCGCCCCAGGACTCGTCGTTCCAATTCCTACGTTACCCCCATTTAACCAAGAATCTCCTCCCACATATAATCTTATATCTTCAGTACCATCATCATATAACTTTAAAATTCCTTGTTTTCCTGCTGAGGAGGCATCGTGCAAAGAAGCAACTAAAGTTGCACCATCATATATTGATAACCCTTTACTAACAACACCATTTGAATTAATATGTAATAAATCTAATGGACTATCAGTCCCAATACCAACTCTCCCCAAATTAGAATTTACAAACAAATCCGAACTCCCAACTGAAAAATTATAATCTCCCAAAACAACATTTGCCAAAGAACCAGTATACGGAATATAATCACTCAAATCAATCTCACTAACATTCAAATTACTCAAGAAACTCCCATCTCCAAATAAATAATCCGCAGTAAAATTAAATCCACTCAAATCCAAATTCTGATCAACTTGAATTCCAGAAACATTAACATACTTCGCCCTAAAAGCATAAGGCGTCCTCGCAATCTGAGAAACATTAATCAAAGCACCATCCCGATAATGACACAAATAAAGTTGATCTGAATAACTCAAATCAACACTCTGCAAATAATATGAAATGATCCCCCTAGAATCTGTAGTCAAAGTTTCAGAATCCGAATAAACAACATTACTACATCCAGAATCAGTTGTAATATTAAAAACAAAATCAAAAGTTCCAGTCGTAACTTCCCCAGAATCCAAAACCTGAATATTCAAATGCAAATCATCTTCAACACCTGCTGCAAAAACTGTTGAAAATAAAAATACAAAAATAAGAAAAATAAGAAATAATTTTCTACTCATTTAAAATCCTCCTTCCCCAGTTTTTCCTTAATTCTTTAACAAAATTTACTCCTTCAATTGTTGAGGCACAACTCTCTGCATCAATTCCAGAATATTCCTCAAGATTAATTAAAATTTCACATTTAGGACAACTACATTCAAAAAATCCACAAGTAGGAGCATAATAAACATCTTCAATAATCTCTCCACAACTACAATTAACAGTTAAAACATATCTATCTCCCATCTTGTAATTTAATTAACCTCTTTTTCTTTTGTTTAGATTCTCCAACTAAATCCAAAACATTTTTTTCTGATACAATATTTGCTCCAGATTTTTTTTCCAAATTCTTTCGAGCATCCCCTGCAACCTTGCCACCCTCTCGAGCTGCAATCTTATTTTGATCAAATCCTTGAACATCTTTATTCCTAGCAATTTCAGTAGTAGAAGCTTCTCCCAACATACTAAAAATCAATTCCAAATCCGTCATGTAATCTCTCAAGTTTTCATTCTTCAAATCAACATTTAATCCCTTAACACTTTTATGATCTTTAATCGAAACTCCAAAAGTTGCCTGAGAAATTTCATTAGTCAAAATAGCATAATCATTTCCTTCTTCAACTCCGCGTTCATCCCATTCTTTTGTCAAATCCTGTCTAATTGCAATTCCCCTAATTCTCTTATCTATCCAATCTTTAGGATAACCTTTTTTCTCATAATATTCCTTAGCCCTATTTTGAGCTAACTCCGGATTTTCTATTTCATCAATTCTTTCGCTTCCAACTTTTGCTAACCATAACTTAAAAGGTTCAGCTTTCCTCGAAGGAATAGATTGAATAATTCTAAAAATTCCTTGTTTGCTTGCACAATCTGTCAAATATTTCTTTCCATCTGAAGATTCCATTTTCAGTTGTACCCAAATTGGGGACAACTGAAGTTCATCAAATTCCCGATCTTTAATTTTCCCCCAATATTGCCTGGGGGTGGGGCTCTCACTTAAAACTCCGATTACATCAACAACTGAAAAATACCATTCTCCCCTATACAAAATTCTCCTTATTTTTTTATCTCCAAAAACAATAGCTCCTTTCATATCAAAACCTCCCAAAAGAAAAAAAATCCAACATTATTCGAAAGATCAGACTGGGGACTTAAACTATAATCAACAAGATCCCAAGAGTTATAAAATTTTCCTCCATTCAAAACATTCCCCTCCAAAACCTGAATATTCAAATGCAAATCATCTTCAACACCTGCTGCAAAAACTGTTGAAACCAAAAAGATTAAACTAAAAACTAAGATAAAACTAAAAGAAAAAATACTTTTTTTCATGCTCCTTTTCCAAATATGATTATCACCCATCTTACTTACAAAAAATAAGCCAAATTACTATATAAACATTACTTTTACTTACAAAGGGTTTACCGACGAAGAAACGACAAATATTTTTTACTTACAACAACAAAAAATTAATTAGTCTAACAAGTAGTATCATACATTATTCCACCTGAAAAAGAAAACGAACAAGTTCCAACATCATAAACTCCAGTCAAACCAGTATTTCCATCATTAATAAAATCTGCACTTGAACTTATATCTCCCGCAACATCTAATTTATATGCTGGACTCACAGTTCCAATTCCAACTTTTCCACTCAAAAAATCTCCTTGAATCAAAGGAACAGTATTAACATTATTTTGTTTAACAATAAATTGTTTATCTAAAGAATTAGACTTTCCAGCTTCGTAACCTATTGCAATCACATCATCTCCAGAATTTAGATATCCTGCAAGGTAACCTATCAAAATTGAATTATCTCCCGTGTTTTCTCTTCCAGCATAATAGCCCAAAGAATGTAAATTAGCTCCAATGTTCTGGTATCCTGCTCCATCTCCAATTCCAACAATGTTAGTTCCAGTGTTCTGGTAACCCGCACTAGATCCAACAAAAACATTATTTCCCCCAGTATTTTGATATCCAGCATTACTACCAACAGCCACTAAATTGCTTCCAGTATTTTCTCTTCCAGCAGAATTCCCAAAGGCAGTCAAATATTCCCCCGAATTATTTCTTCCAGCATAATTCCCCACAGAAAGAATTCCAATTTCAAAAGGAGAGGTTCCACCATTTCCATAAGCATTCCCGTAACCAGATTCATAACCAACTTTCAAAACTTGCCAAGGAACATCATAAGCCATTTGAAAATTATCCGAAATAATATTCCCGTCAATTTCTAAAGACTCAACCGGAGCTTCAACTCCAATTCCAACATTTCCGTTATTAAAAATAAAACCACTAGTTGGATTGATAACAAGATTAGGACCATTCACAACATCAAAAGCATCCCCCAAAATAATATTAGATTGATAATTTTCTAAATAAAAAGCTTGACTATCATTTACTGAAATGAAATCTACTTCTCCATCACCAAAAAAAAGACTATAGGAATTTCCATATTCATTAATACTCCAAGATTGGGCATCATCATAAAATCTTGAATCAACAAGTTCCGCTCCAGCATTTCTTTTTACCAAATAATTTTCAGTTGCACTAATTGTATAAAAGGAAAAAACTAAAACAAACATACAAGCCAAAATTAAAAATTTCTTTGTCATAAAATTATTCAAAAAATAAACTATTTAAATCTTTATACAGTAAGGAATAATATTTAAAAATCAAAAATATTTAACTAAAAAATATTATGATTCTCAAAACATCTCCTAACAAGTAGATTCAGAAATTATACCTCCTGTAAAACTAATTGTACATCCCCCAACATCATAAACTCCAGTCAAACCAGTATTTCCATCATTAATAAAATCTGCACTTGAACTTATATCTCCCGCAACATCTAATTTATATGCTGGACTCACAGTTCCAATTCCAACTTTTCCACTCAAAAAATCTCCTTGAATCAAAGGAACAGTATTAACATTATTTTGTTTAACAATAAATTGTTTATCTAAAGAATTAGACTTTCCAGCTTCGTAACCTATTGCAATCACATCATCTCCAGAATTTAGATATCCTGCAAGGTAACCTATCAAAATTGAATTATCTCCCGTGTTTTCTCTTCCAGCATAATAGCCCAAAGAATGTAAATTAGCTCCAATGTTCTGGTATCCTGCTCCATCTCCAATTCCAACAATGTTAGTTCCAGTGTTCTGGTAACCCGCACTAGATCCAACAAAAACATTATTTCCCCCAGTATTTTGATATCCAGCATTACTACCAACAGCCACTAAATTGCTTCCAGTATTTTCTCTTCCAGCAGAATTCCCAAAGGCAGTCAAATATTCCCCCGAATTATTTCTTCCAGCATAATTCCCCACAGAAAGAATTCCAATTTCAAAAGGAGAGGTTCCACCATTTCCATAAGCATTCCCGTAACCAGATTCATAACCAACTTTCAAAACTTGCCAAGGAACATCATAAGCCATTTGAAAATTATCCGAAATAATATTCCCGTCAATTTCTAAAGACTCAACCGGAGCTTCAACTCCAATTCCAACATTTCCGTTATTAAAAATAAAACCACTAGTTGGATTGATAACAAGATTAGGACCATTCACAACATCAAAAGCATCCCCCAAAATAATATTAGATTGATAATTTTCTAAATAAAAAGCTTGACTATCATTTACTGAAATGAATCCCCCAAAAGTTTCATAAAATAACCAAGAAAAAGGATCCCCATAAAATTTAATTCCAAAAAAACCTTCTCCCTCAAAAAATACAGAATCGACTACTTCCTCAAGAACATTATTAAATTTGACAAGATAAAAAATATTTTCAAGAGGTATGTCTAAGATAGGTTCATCATCTCCTGAACCTTGTCCAGGATCATCATCTCCTCCAGTTCCTTCTTCCTCATCCAATCCCCCATATGATTCATCCTTACAATCTGCTAAACCAAAGAAAAATTCTTTTCCAAGAATAACTTTGTCCCCACTCCCACTTAAAACAGGAACAACCACAACATTCCGAAGATTAGAAGAATTCAAAGTTTCTAATTCAAAAGCAAAATCTTTCTCTTCTAATTGTTGTAAAGAGTATTTTTCTTCGTAAGTTTCAGAAGACGCACAATCACTAAAAACAAATCGCAAAGCTTTAATTTCCCCTTCCCCTGGTTTTCGCTTAACCTTAACCTCAAAATTTTCTGCACTTATTGCTGTAACAGCTTGTATTTCAACAGCAATAGTAAGTTTTCCCAAAGAAATTTCTTGACTCTCGGTTTGAATCATTTTTCCAAAAACTACCCAGAGAATAACAATAGAAACTATGGCAATAAGAATAACTAAGAGAGTTGTGATCACACTAGATATCCCCCTCTTATTTGAAAAAACTCTCATAATATAAATTATTTTAATAAATATATAAACTTTTAGATAATGGTCTTGCCGAGATTTGAGGCCCACATGGAAAAAGGGTCATCCCTTGGGAAACTCGGAACCGAGTTCAAAGAAACATGATCTTGCCGAGATTTGAACTCGGGACCTCTGGCTCTCTTAGAGTTACTCTGTTGAGAGTTGCAATTCTTCCGAATCACATTCTTATAAGACCAGCGCTCTGACCAGGCTGAGCTACAAGATCATTTTATTTTCTTGTTCGATCTTGAAGCGAAGTCCTGGAAGGCTGAGGCTTCATGAAATGAAGTCATCCCCGTGGGAAGCTACAAGATCATTTTATTTTCTTGTTCGATCTTGAAGCGAAGTCCTGGAAGGCTGAGGCTTCATGAAATGAAGTCATCCCTGTGGGAAGCTACAAGATCATTTTTTATTTACACGTTCAATAAACGAAGACTGGTCGACCAGGCCGAAGTTATTGAACTCGGACAATCTAATTTCTCAATTCAGAGTTTAATGACTGAGTTGAGCTACAAGATCACCTAAAAATAAATTGATTTTTTCCTATATAAATATTTACAAAACAAAACGTTATCTTTTTAAACGTAAATCGGTAAATAATCGTATAAGCCCCGATAGTATAGTGGCCAAGTATGCCTGCCTTTCACGCTGGTGACCCGAGTTCGAATCTCGGTCGGGGCGCTTATTTTTACCGATATTCTAACGAGGGGAACCCGATTTAGAATCCGAACATTTTTTTAAAATGAAAATCCAAAGAGACAAACATTACAAAATAAAAATTAATCAATTCGGAAGAGAATTAAATTATGAAGGGTCGATTGTTTATTTAGAGAAAGAAGAGTTCGGATTAAAAATAGCAAAAGAAGGTTGCCCATTGCAATTCAAAACAAAAGACATTGTTTCAACAAAAGAAATCCTAAAACCAAAAGAAGAAAATAAAATTTTTATAATCAATTCAAAAAAGAAATTTAAAAATTTGAAAAAAAGTTATGAGCCTGAGTTTTAAAATTTTTTTAAATAAATCTATAAAAATTAATTATTTCTTGACACAGAATCCACTTATCTCAATCATTATAATAATTTATCATATAATTTAGAATACATTTTCATTGAATTAGAAAGACTATATTTTCCCATACTGGGCCTTGCATTCTTTTCCAATTTTTTCCTAAAATTTTCATTCTTCAAAATAGAAACAATGGCGCCAGCAATCTCCCCCTCATTCATCGGATCAATAGTAATTCCATTAAAATTACTTTGAACTATTTCAGAAGAAGAACCATAATTATTAGCAATAACTGGAGTCCCACATGCTAAAGATTCCCTCATAACTCTACTTAATCCTTCCCAAAGAGTCGGAAGAACAAACACATCTGCCCAAGAATAATAAAATGGCAATTCAGATTTTTGTTTTGCTCCCAAAAAATAAGACGTTTCTTCCAAACCCAATTCAGATCTAAGCGCTTTAATCTCCATTGTCTTTTCCGGCTGACTCTCCTCTGCACCCAAATGCAAGTGGACCAAACCAGGCAACTCTAACTTGGCAATAGACAACGCTTTCAATAAGGTTTCAATATTTTTTCCTTTTACAAGTCGACTAGAACTAAAAATTTTATAAGGAGCTTCACAAAAATCTCTAGACACATGATTCCCAATCTCCACATTTGATTTTTTATTAAAAAAATCCAAATCAATTCCATTGTGAATAACAGTAATATTCATTGGATTCACATTAAAATTTTCAATACACAAATCTCTCAATTCATAAGATTCACATACCATTGCATCTACTTCTGAAATTGCAGGAGTCAATCTAGTTGGATCATGACCACTAACCATCAATGGAACATTAGAATATTTTCTAGCTATAATTCCCAACTCAACTGCAAAATTAGTATTAAATGATCGTATTAAATTTGGTTTATAATTTTCCACAAAATCTCTAATTGATTCAGAATCTTCTTCAAAAATTTTCATGAAAGATCCCCCCTTCGAATCAAAAGGAATTTCAAAATTAGCTAAACTCTTATATAAATTTTCAGAAAAAGTTTTATTTTTCAAAAAGGCTTTTGAATAAATTCCATTAAAAGTGACATCCTCTGAATCTCTCCAATTCAAAAAATTAACTTCATCAAACTTACGAGATCCCCCATATTTTGGATTAAATTCTCCCAGAAAATCTTCCCTAGAACTTCTAAAATATGCAGTAGTAGGATCATTTGGTATCCCCAATAATTTTTTCATTTATTTACCCTGCCCTTCTCCATTCAAAACAAGTATTTTTTTCTTGATTATACCCACTAAAATTAACATCTGCCAAAATACCTTCTTTTCGAGATAAGGATTCCTTAATAACATCAATTGCAGATTGCATGGCCCTTTCAGTTCCCGCAGTCTTTCCCAATGAATGCAATCTATGGTTATATAACATTTCAGGATTTCTTTTAATTTCAATTGGATTCAAAATTTCACTTGCCCTCAAAGCAAAATCATAATCTTCAACATAAACATTTCGATAACCCCCCACTTTATTAAAAACTTCCTTTTCAAAACATTCAACTGCACCAACAAAATTAAAATTTAATAATTTTTCTCTTGAAAAATCATATCCTCTTCTCTCGTAAAGAACATCCCCAGAACCATTTACTTTTCTATGTTGAGAATAAGAATATTTAACTTCTGAATTATTTTTCATAAAATCCAATGTAGACTCAATTGCATTTCTTTCCAAAAAATCATCTCCATCTAAAAGCATAATATATCTTCCCCTTGCAGATCTAACCCCATAATTTTTAGTTGCAAACGCACCCCCATTAAAATTTGTTCTAATAGAAACACAATTCTTCAAATCAGAAATTTCATCTTTTGTAACTTCAAATGTCCTATCTGTTGAACAATCATCTACAAACAACACTTCAAATAATCCTGGATCAGCACCCTGTCCCCTAATAGAATCAATTGTTTCAGGAACATATCTTTCTAAATTAAATGTTGGAACAATTAAACTAACCAAAGGAAATCCCTCATTTAAAAAAAGACTCTTGTAATAATCATAAGATTTTTTAGCAGAAACTAAAACCTCCTCACTCACCATTTGACCCAAATTTTTTTTCATTTTATTTTTCTTTTTTAAACTTTGTGACAATTCTGCTGTCACTTTAATTTTATACAGGAAAATAACATATTTTATATATAAAACTAGTGTGAGGAATTTCTAGTGACAACAAAAAATAAAAAAAATAAAATAATATTCACATAAACAAATCACATAATGACTTATTTAATACTCAATAAAAACTCCTTTTTTCAAAAACCTAATATCTTGCTCCAAAAATAAAAATAAAAAGAAATTCAAACAAAAATAATGCCCTACTAAAAAAAAGTGACACTTCCTCAGAAATAACTATTCAAAAACCCCAAACCCAAAACTTAAAACACCAAAACCCTTCATCCCATTATGGTACAATACAAATTTTCCTCGCACAGAACAAGGCATATTGAAAAAATAAGAAAGCAAAGAATGGAATTCCCACAAATTGCAAAAAACATAGTGGACACTTCAGATATTATCTTGGAAGTTTTAGATTCAAGATTCATTGAAGAAACAAGAAACAAAGAACTAGAAAAAGAAATTGAAGCTCAAAAGAAAAAGATAATCTACATCCTAAACAAAGCAGATCTAGTAAAACCCTCAAAATTGAGTGAAATCAAAAGATCCTTGTATCCCTATGCAATTGTTTCCTGCGCCAAAAGAACCGGAATAAAAGACCTTAGAAATCAAATAAAACGAATCGCAAAAACAGTAACAAAAAGAGAAAAAAGAGAAATCTTGAAAGATAAAGTTGTAATGAATGAAGAAAATTTGCAAAAAATAAAAGTTGGAGTTATTGGGTATCCAAATGCGGGAAAATCCTCGCTATTGAACTTGCTTTCAGGAAAACCAGCAGCAGGAGTCGGAGCTGACGCCGGATTCACAAAAAACGTTCAGAAAATAAGATTAACTGAAGAAATCATTTTAATCGATTCGCCAGGAGTGATCCCCGAAGACCAATACTCAGTTTCAGACAAAGAAAAAATCGCAGAACATTCTCTGGCTGGAGGAAAAAGTTACACCCAAGTAAAAGAACCAGATTTAATAGTTGCCAAATTATTCAAAAAATACCTAGAAGAACTAAAAAAATTCTATAAAATTGATTCGGAAGATCCCGATGATTTAATCGAGCAACTAGGAAAACAAAAAGGCTTCATGAAAAAAGGCGGAGAAGTCAATGAAAATTCTGCCGCACGTCAAATTCTAAAAGATTGGCAATTAGGAAAGATAAAAGTTTAATTGTTACTACACCCTAGGAATAACAAATAGTAAGATTTATATAGTAAAAAGACCTTATTTTATTATGACTTCAGTACTAGCAGCAACAGCATTCGATCCCATAAAAAATCAACCATATGGATTAATGGGTAGCGATAGCCAAGGAGAACTTGAACAAGAGGATGGAACTTTTACTACAGATTATTCCACTAAAAAAATTTTAATTTCAAGAGATGGATTAAGATTGACAGGACATGCTGGAACTTGTTTAAATGATCCAGAATCATATTATTCTGGGCATATGAAAAACCAAATACGTTTATTAGATAGATTCAATAATCCCACGAAAGAACAATTAGAAACAATTGCAAAAAACATAAATAAATCTTGGACTGAAGAAGGGGAAGAAACAGATTTTTTATTTTTAGATTATTCCAACGGACAAATTAATCTCCATAAATATTCAAACAAATTTTCCCCAAACATAAAAGCAGAAAAGATTGGTTCTGGAGAAAAATATATTGGAGAAAAATTCACAGAATTAACTTCCAAATATCTAAAAAACAGAATAATTGTTTGCCCCTTCGAAGAACTTTCACAAATATTTATTCAAACTCTAAATCATGCTTCAAAGGATAAAAGTACGGGAGGATCAATTTCTCTAGGCATACAAACTTCTAAACAAACAATCTTAATTGATAGATTTTCAAAAATAAAAAAAGAGGCAAGAGAAAAAGATGCAAGAAATGCATATAATGAAACTTCAAAAAAAGTAATTGCAGAAGTTGCTAGGAAATATCCCTCAGTAAAAGGAATACAATTGGAGGATTTAGTTTTTGCCTAATTCCTTAACCATATAATCCCCAACCAAACCATATCCCAACTTTCTATAATAATCTCGAACACCAACTCCACTAATAACTGCAATCTTCCCAAAACCATTTTTCTTCGCCAACATTTCAGCCTCAGCCATTAATTTCTTCCCCATTCCACGGTGTTGTGACTGTTCCGCATCAGCCCCCAACTTCAAAGCCTGCCCATAAACATGCAATTCCCGAACCAAAGCACAACCTTTCAACTCTTCAATAAATCTCTCCCCTCCAAGCCTCAATCTCAAAAGCCCAAACAAAATATCATCTTTATTCACCATTTCCAAGAAAAACTCTTTACCTTCAGAAGCAGAATATTCAATTGTTTTCAAATTAACATCCAAATTAATCTCTCCTTTCTGATGCCCAATTTCCCGAAGCCTAATTTCTTTAATCCCCCCTTCAGCTTTCAATTCCGAAGTTATATCTCCCCGCATAGAAGTCGAAGCAATATTCTCTTGAACCATTTTTTCCTTAGGAATTTCACGCATCATTCTCATAACTCGGCAATAATCCGGAATCTCCCGCATAATCCATTTCACAAGTTCTTGAATTTCTTCATTAGAATAAGGCACATAACCTATATCCTCATAAACTTTAGATAAAGGTGAAGACTCAACAATTTGACAGGGATAAATCTTCAACTGATCAGGCCTAAACCTAGAATCCTCAAAAACCAACTTAAATTTTTCTTTGTCATTCGCAATAGAAGAATACGGAAGCCCAGGCATAATATGATATCCAATTTTAAAACCAGCGTCTTTAAGTCGCCTAGTTGCATCCACAACATCTTGAATATTATGTCCACGATTTGTTTTCTCATACAAATAATCATCAAGCATTTGAACTCCAATTTCTACTCTAGTACAACCAAAATCAAGC
>CAZFLO010000012.1:11463-16929 GCA_964519005.1 Candidatus Woesearchaeota archaeon | reverse complement strand
GTTTATACCCGCAATCTCCTACCGCTTGTGCCCTAGTTTTTATTGATTTCAACCATTCCTCGTTTTTAAAAAAGAGGGGAAAATCATTTCTCTTGTTTTCTTTTTTTGCACAATCTGCATCTTTCCCAAAAACAGGTAAATGGCCGATAAGGATGGAACCTTTCTCACAATAATGAAATTGTCTCAAAGAAATATGATCATCACGATTGTCAAATTGTTTACCCTCATAAATTTCTTTCATTTTTTTAATTGTATATTCTAATCCAAATTCGGGAATTGAATAACAATTATCTATGCATCTGTGTGCTGCATCATCAACTCCTTGTTCACTAAATTTGTCCCGCCTCTGGGTCCAACGAGTTTCATAGATTGCTAGTTCGGCGAGACTAACATTTCTACAAATATTTTCTCCAGAACTACTGGCCATTTCTTCTTCTGTTTCTTCCCCGGTAAATTTTGATTGGAATCCCAAGGGAATTAAAGGGACACAAGACCCTTGTGTCTCCGAATTTCTTGATTCAGTTGGATCGAGACCTTTATTATTTGTGTCTACAGATCCATCAAATCTATATCCAAAAATCCATTTACATTGAAACTGTTTATTTTCGCATTCTTCTTCGTTTGTTTTTTCAAGGCAATCTCTTCCCTTATTTTCAATACATTTTGCCACTTCAAAATCTTCACCAATATTTCCTTCTAGACAAAATTCATTTCTATAATCGCTACAAGCTTCAAAAGTTATTTCCCCATCCACACAATTTGCTTTGGAATATCTGCTTCCAGGAAGATTAAATCTATTGTTCAATAACTTTTGTCTGGATTCTGTTGAAATGAAACCCTCTTCGTCCGCTAAAATAACCAAATTTGCTCCTGGCGTTGGGACACACCAACTTTCACCATGTTTTTTTATTTCTCCCTCATAACGACAATTCAATGAAGCACAAGTGTTCTCTCCAAAAGTTGGTTTTTGCATTCCATAAGTTCCTGGAACATATTTCTTTCCTGTTGTCCCATTAATATAATTGCAGTTTCCACAATCTGTTGATCCTATGCCACAAACTGGATCCATAATTTTCGTCCAATAATTTTCCATTACAGAATTCCAACCTACTTGGCTTGGCTTGAACATATCTGAATCGTATACGTTTGCTAAGTTTTTACAAGAATCCAAAAAGTAAACTTTTCCATCTTCTTCAATTTGGGTGTTTCCTGTTTTTGCGCAGTTTGTTTCCAGGTGAGTTGCTGTACATAAAAATCCTTCATTGAAGTTATCGTTTAAACAATTATTTTTGGTAGTCATGTGGCATCTTAAGGAGTCTGTTACACAAGCTCCTTTTTTATAGGATGGCGCCTGGGCAGCACA
Source organism: Candidatus Woesearchaeota archaeon (assembly GCA_964519005.1). GTDB lineage: Archaea > Nanobdellota > Nanobdellia > Pacearchaeales > GW2011-AR1 > GW2011-AR1. The sequence continues at coordinate 15,566 of CAZFLO010000012.1, read as the reverse complement.
ACTCGCTTCATCATTTAAATCTTCTCGAAAAATTGTTTTATCGCTATATTGGGGGATCATTTGGTCGCATGCTTTTTTTGTTATAAGAGAATAAGGTACTGGACCATCCAAGCAACAGCCTCTTTGGCACAAAGCTATTTCCTCCATTGGTAATGGGTCCCAGATTCCCTCTTCGGCGAGACAAGTTACTTGAGGTGTATTTTTGCTACATACCCCTTCATCTGGAAAAATACAAGTTCCTGAAAAACAAGAAGGAGATTCGCTACAAAGAACTCCTTGCCCAGAAGTCCCAAAATTTAAATCGCATTGTTCTATTGGGGCGTCTTGGCACCAGGCTCCATCAGTTAATTTGTGGCAACAAACTTCTCCAACAGAAGAAACAAAAGAGAACATTGCAATTAGAAAAAATAATAATAGCAAATATTTTTTATTTATCATTAAGTAATTAGGATATCTGGCCTTTTAAATTTTTATTAAATCTTATTCAAAAGCTCTTGCGATAATTGAGCAATCATCTTGAAGAATTGGAAAATTACCGAAGACGTCTTTACATTTTATGTATAGATTTGTTTCTTTATTTTTCGAAAGAAATATTCAAATAAAAATTAATAATCTAAAAACCATTTCCAAGCAGGAATCATTTTTATTTTCAAATCTTCAACTAATATTTCATCATCTTTATCATAAGTGATAATTAACCCTTCTTTTAAATTGAATTTCCTCATTGCCGCCGTTAATCCCGCAACTTCTCTCACCATATTTTCATCATTTAATTCATAACAAACTTGAAATGCCTGGGTTATTTTGTTTTTTTCTTTAACTAAAAAGTCACATTCTCCTTTTTCTTGGAAATAAAAAAGCTCGTAACCTTTTCTTTTTAACCCAATGAATATTTGATTTTCTAACATTTTGCCAAAATCTTTTGAAAAGGAAATTGAATTTGCATTTGAAAGCCCATTATCTATGGAATAGATTTTTTTTGCCGCTATTTGTTGTTTTTTGAAAGAATAATCAAATTTTGGTAGTGTGAAAATTAAATAACTATCTTCTAAATAAGAGATTATGTCTATTACTGTTTGAACTGAAGGTATTTGCATTATTTTTTTTAGAGAATTATAAGAAAATTCTTTTCCGACATTTGTAATTAGAAAAGACGTTAATTTATTTAAGTTATTTAGGTTTTTAATTTTATGTCTTATTGCAACATCCCTAATTGTTATGTCCTTTAAAAGCTCATGAAGAATTTCATTGGAATTCTCTTCTAAATACTCTGGAAATCCCCCTTTTTGAAAATATTTTTCATACGATTTTATTCCGGGTTTTAATTTTTTAAATTTTAAAAATTCATTGTAAGAAAAAGGGAATAACTCAGTAGTTAGATGTCTTCCGGTTAATTTGGTTCCTAATTCTTTTGAAAGCATCGAAGCATTTGAACCAGTTAAAGCAACTTTGTTTTTGTTATCTACCAAAAACCTCACATATTTTTCCCACCCAGGAATTTCTTGTATTTCGTCAAAAAAATATGTTCCATCTTTTTTGAATAATTCTTTAAAAATTTTGTCTGCTAACATAAAATCCTCAAATTCAAATCCCTGCAATCTTGGATCGCTCAGATTTAAATAATAAATATTCTTCTCTTTTTTTATCATTTCTCTTAAAAGCGTACTTTTACCACACCGCCTTATTCCAGAAATTATCCTTACAAAAGATTTAGAAAGGAAAACCCCTCCCAAATCTCTCTTGATGAAATTTCCAGAAATTATTATTTCTTTATTTTGTATTTGAATTACTTCCATTAATTTTGATTTTGTTAACATACCCTAATTATTTTTTTAAAAGTTATAAATCTTTCCATTACTAATGGAAACTCTTATCTATTGGCAATAGAAACTAAGGGGTATTAAGTAAAATTCAAATCTTTATATGGAAAAGATATTTCTTTTTGTGCAATCTTTCCACATATTTGTTAAATCCTATTCAAAAGCTCTTGCGATGATTGAACAATCATCTTGAAGAATTGGAAGATTACCGAAGACGTCTTTACATTTTATGTATAGATTTGTTTCTGTGTTCCAATCAACATAATGTGTTGTTTCTCCTACAGAAGTCATCTCAATTCCGTCTTCATAAGCATAATTACATTCGGTTGTTGAATCAGTTGCATAAACGCAAGTCGCTTCTTCATTAGTTATTAGTTTTAAATTTCCTTCTTCTGAATACATTCTAACAACCATTGGTGCCTCTTTATCAATATCAACTTCAAAGTTTATTGTATCTTGAATTGAATTTCCTGCCTCGTCCCGGCATTTAATATCGTATTCATAGTTTCCTTGGGACAAGAAAACATCTTGAACATTTTCATATAGGAAATCGAAATTTCCATTGTTGAAGAAATCATAAAAGTTTCCTGCAATCCCATATTGACATTTAGCTTTTCCTTCATTTGCTCCTGCAGAAGTTTTTACATTTAATGTTACTTGGACTGTGTTTGTTGAATCAATAATTGTGGTTCCGTTTTCTTCTCCATTAATTGTTATTTCGTCTATCTGTAAAGGATATGTTCCTTTAAGATTTAAAACGTAGGAATCCTTATTTGCGATCCTGCTTCCTGTTGCATTATTTACTCCCGCTAACCAAGGTTTATCTTTACATCTTATGTAATATTCATTATTTTCTCCATCTTTTATTCCTGTTAAATCTGCTCGACAACCATATGTGAATGTTAATGGGGAGAGATATTGGTTTATTGTTTGAGAACAATCCCACATTTCATTATTCATAACATCATAATCTAGATCTTGAAAATCCCAACGACAATCGGCTGGTTCATTTGTGTAAACCTCCAAAGGTACTTGTGATTGATTAAAAGTTACATAACTTTCTTGTAAGTAATTTGTGCTCTTAATTATTGGAGCTTGTTTGTCTGGTCCGTCGTCAATACAAAACTCCATTAAGAAATTTGCCGTTGTAATAATTCCGTTATTACTTTCACATCTTATGAAGAGAGTATATTCTTCTCCTGGTGAAACTGCTCCAATTGCTTCTAGGCCTTCCCTGCTGGGCATACCTGATGCAGGCAAATATACAGTGTGATTATATACGGCAGAATTTCCTTCTAGCATATAACTTGACATTTGGGAAAGATTGTTTTTTCTTAATCCGTCAATTTTACATTCTGCAGGTTTATCTGATTCTACTCCGAAAGAGATAGGAGTGAATGGAGGTAGGCAGCCATCACTACTTGGATTGTAAATTACTTTTGCTCCTCTTTCTTCTGGAAGAGTGGCATCACTATTCATGTAAATATAATCTCCACTCAATAAAGCACTCTCCAACACAGTTAATTCTGGGGGGAGCATATCGTCTTCATTCACCCAATCACATAATTCATAAATTGTTCCCTTATTTACTATTTCACAAGATTTACCTAGGGAATGGCATTGATATTCACTACAACCATATCTAAATTCATTACATTTTTCACAATCTTCTCCACCCGAAAGAGGTTGCCAAGATTGGGCCTGATAAGTAAAAATTTCTTGAGAATAATCTTGATATGTTGCGGCAATCCAAATTCCCATGACAACTGCTGTGATTGCCATCGTTATTGGTCCGCCCACACTTGAAATTGCGCCAATTGTTCCTGCAACTGCAACTGCTGCTGTTGCTGCTTGAGTAACATCATGCATGTTTCTTTTTCCTGCTCCAGCTATTTTGAAAGCCCCCCAAATTACTGCTGCTGCCAATGCTGCTGCTGCAAAAGATCCTACTATTTTTGCACCCGTCCCCATAGTACTAGCACCCTTTGTATGAAACATGTAATATTTAACTTGCCCGAAAAAAGATCCAGTTTGTGCAGCCGTTAATTTTGATTGAAATGCTGCTTCTTTTGCCTGATTTGCTGCTGCCTTTTTTGATAATTCTGTAGTAGTTTTTTTAATTCCTTCCCCTGTTACTCCATCTAAATTTGAATTCTCTCCTAATACCTCTTTAACCTTATCTGCACTAACTTTTTCAGTCCCTTTTGGAAACAAGGTGTCTTTAACTCCATTCCATGCTTCTCTGGACAATTCTGAAACTATCATTGATCTTACTTGGCTTTT
>CAZFLO010000012.1:0-11363 GCA_964519005.1 Candidatus Woesearchaeota archaeon | reverse complement strand
CTGCACTTACAACTTCAATACTAGAACCAATCATAAATGCAAAGGCTACGATTCCAAAGATTAAAATTAATGATTGACTTATGGCTATTGTTCCTTTTTTATTCATTTTTATCATCTGTATCCCTCGTAAATTTTGCTATCTCCAACATATATTGTTTCTAATTCTGTCCCATTTTCTTTTACAGTTTGCATGTCTTGTTTTAGTATCTGGAAAATTACTGAGACCGCTTCGGATTCTGGTTTACTGTATTTTCCTAAAATATTTTCTTTATATCCGCAATCTCCAAGAGACCTTGCTCTCTCCCTGATTGAATCCAGCCATGCCTCATGAGTCAAGAAAATTGGTAAAGCACGACCACTGTTTTCTGTACAAGCTGCAGAAGACCCCACAACTCCTCCGGTTTTACCATCACAATAATATCCTTTCCTATCAGAAATACAATAATTTTCAAATTTTCCTCCAGGACTTTCTCCTTGATGAACTCCAACTAAAGTCTCTACGTCAAAATAAGCTCCCCCAGAACTTTTCATACCATATTCGGGAATAGCATAACAATTATCAATACATCTGGAAACCGCATCTTTTTCATTTGTTGTATCACAAGCGGGTTGATCCTTGAATTCACTCCTCTTTCTCCAAAAACTTGTTTCATAAAGAGCATGTTCTTGAACTGATCCTAAATCACATAGGAGGGTTGCATCATTCCCTTCTTCCCAAAAATTGAAACCTGGAGCGTAAAATGGAACACAAGATCCTTGAGTTTCTTCTTTTTTATCTTCATTTGTTGTTGTTTCTGCAAAATCAAACCGATACCCATAAAGCCATTTACAATCCCTCGTGGAATCTTCACACAAAGTTTTTGTATCTTGGGACGTACAATCTCTCCAATTATTGCTTTTACATTGTGCTATTCCAAAACCTGAATCAAAACTTGACTCAACACAATACTCGTTTCGATAATCTCTACAAGGTTCAACAATTACTTCGCCATCCATACAATTTAATTTGTAATATCTGCTTCCAGGAAGATTATAAGAATTGACTTTCAATAATTCATCTCGAATTTTATCGTCTTTGAAAGTACCGAAGATTGGATCAACTTCAATATGGGGATAGGTTCCCAGGGATTCTGCACACCAACTTTCTCCATGTGAATACTCTTCTTTTATTCCATCATCATTCGTATCATAATAGCAAGATAAATCTGCACAGACATTTTCTCCAAATTTTGGTCGAGTGGGAGTTGCTGGATTATTTCTATCATATTCTTTACAAGTACTTCCCTCGATGTAATTACAATTTCCACAATCTGTTCCAGCAGAGCATGTTGAATCAGTCATTGAAGTCCAATAGTTTTCCATCTCTGGAGTCCAGGCATTTTCATTTAATGTGAACATTAAAGAATTATATATATTTGCAAAATTCCCGCAAGAATCTAAAAAATAAACTTTCCCATCATCTCCACATCGAGTGTTTTCTGTTTTTGCACAATTTGTTCCTAGGTGGGTTGCAGTGCATAGAAAATCTTCATTAAAATTTCCAGTTTTACTCAAACAATCTTCTTTTGTTTCCATAGAACAATCCAAAGAATCAGTTACACAAGCACCTTTTACGTAGGGATTTGACATTTCAAAACAACTTTGTTCAAGATCTATGTCTTCTCTAAAGATTGTCTCCATACTATAATCTGTTGCTAATTGCTTACATTCTGTTTGAGAAACGAAGGCCACTGTATCTCCCGCCAAACAACAACCGTTCTGGCACATTTCTATTTCTGATTTGGCCCGAGGATCCCATGAACCACCTTCAACTTCACATCTTAATTTTGGAGTATTTGGCATACAAGAACCCTTGTCTGTATCAATGCAGGTGCCTAAAGAACAATAAGAAGTTTGTTCGCAAGACGTTGGAGCAGGAACTCCTGCCGTTGAATCACATTCTTCAATTGGGGCATTCTGACACCAATTTCCATTTGTTAATTTTTGACAGCAAACTTCTCCAACCGAAGACACGAAAGGAAAAACTAACAAAAGAAAAATACTTACAATTAATAACCTCGAGACTGATTTTTTATTTATCATTTTAGTATCCTGGAGGAAATGCCAAACTTCTTGAAGCAAACTGAAATTTCCTATCCGTGTTTTTATCTGTCAAGATGTATATTTTTGTCTCGTCAGAACGTTTTATTTTTTCAACTTTTAAATCTGGATAGAGCATCATATATCTCAAAGGTTCTGCCTCTCCAAAAGTAGTTTCCCATTCGACAATACTTGTTGCAATCCCAAGCATTTCGTAAAGATTATTATTTAGTATAATGTTAAACTCGTCATAATTTTCGGATGATTCTTTAGTTAAGGTCATTTCTGAATTAAGATCTACCAAAATTCTTTTGGGTAAAATTTCTATTTTCAATTCATCATTATTCATTCTCACTGTATATCCTTTGGATTCATAATCTTCATCCAAGGAATTGAAACAGCTTCTCACTTTTTCTTCCATTTCTGTTTTTATTTCTGATTCAATATGTTTTTTTAAGAAAGGTCTTTGAACTGAACAGACTTTATAATATTCATTTGTATAACATAAATACTCTATTTCGTCTCCCATGTATAAATAAGTGTTATCTGGATTTAAACTTCCCCCTTGCAAAGATAAATTTTCTACAGTCTCTTCTAATTTATCTTCCAAACAAGAACGCATGAAAGTGTAGGGATCTTTTGTTTCTAGGCCTACTGTCGACTTTATTTGTGGTAGAAAAAAATAGATTAGAACTCCCAAAACAACAATTACTATCGCTAATATTATAAAAATAGTTACTTGACCTTTTTTTTCTTTTGAAAGATAATTATCACCCATGATTAATCCAAGAAATTATTATTTATAAAAGTTTACAACTAATCTTCCGTTTCTATTCTTGGGGCTAGAAGAAAACTAATTGATAAATGATCGCTTTTGAAGTCCATTCTAAGGGGATGGTCGTTTGCAAAATTCAAAAAAGTTTTTTTGAATTGCTTTCCTGCTTTTGTAAATTTTTGTAAATATTCTAAACTATATCTTGAAACAGAATTTTCCGCTTCGATTAAAACTTCATCTGAAGAAAATTCCGATCTTGCAGAGTTCAATTCTTTTGCTTCAATAATAAATTTATCATCTTCAACTTTTATTGAACAAGCATCACTAACTATTGCGCAGTCTTCTAAAGAATCAATTAAATCTTGTGAGTCTATTTCTACTTTGGAAGAAAATTCTAAATGGGAAGGAAATTCTTTGTCTTCTCCTTCAATTTCTATTAATTTTAATGTAAAAATTCTCCTGATTTTGTCTTCAATTTTAATTTCTAAATTATTTTCATTTCTTTCTAGAACAAGTGCTCCTGTTTTTCCACATCTTCTTAGAATTTTTTTTAAATTTTCTAAATTTACTCCTAAAATTTCTTCTCCACCTTCAAATTGAGAAAATGCACTTTTTGGGACCTTTAAATTTACCATTGCCACGTTTGCTGGATCTATTGCAACTATTGAAAGTCCAAATTCGTTTATTTTTATTCTTACTTCTAGAACTAGTTCTGAAATTAAATCAATTGATTTTGAGAAAATGGTCGGATCTTCTAATTTTAGCTTCATGTTGTTTTTAATGGGAAACGTTATTTAAGTATTGTTATTCTTTCACAAGTAATTATATAAATCTTTTTCTAGTTCTTTTTTTATGGAAAATCAAGGAAAAGAAATGTCTCCTGCAGAGCAAAAAATAAGGCAGATTACTCAGCTATATTACTCTAGGCCAGATGTTCAAGATGCGATTTTCAAATTCTCTAAAGACAGAGAGATTTCTCCGAGATATTTTGATGGTTTTGGTAAAAGGCCCGATTCTCTCCAATACAAAGGAGATATTTTCGGACTTGTTAAGAAAGGGGCAACTTCCCTTCATTGTTCTGAAGAACTTTGGGAAGATCCTTTGGAGATTCAAACGGGAATGAGCGAAAGAGAGGCAAATGAAATTCGGATAGGCTGGGACCTATTAATAGACATAGATTGTGACCAAGGAATTGATTTTTCCAAATATGCGGCGAAAGCCATTGTTGAAACGTTTAAACAGCACGGGATTGAAAATGTGGGAATTAAATTTTCTGGTTCGAAGGGTTTTCACATTTTGTTACCTTGGGCTTCATTTCCTAGAATTATTAGTGAAATTGACATAAAAGATTTATTTCCAGAACTCCCGAGAAAAGTTGCGGCTTACATTAGAAATCATTCTGCTAAAATTATGAAAACTATTTTGCCCAAAAATTTTCAAGATGATTTGAAAAGAGAATTGAAAAAAGGATACATGTGTGATAAATGTGGGGAGTTTGCGGCAACATACGTTCCGGTAGAATTTAGATGTAGAAGATGCAATATTATTGAAATCAAAAAATTGAAAAAAGGAACAAAGGGATTTCCTCCCAAATGCTATAAATGTAAAGGACAAATGGAAATTAAACCTCTTCAAGAATTTAGTGTTTGTGAAAATTGTGAATTGAATTCAATAAGTGAGCCTGACAAATTTAGTCAAAAAGAAGTTGATGATTTATACACTTTGATGGGGCTCGACATTGTTTTGGTTTCCCCAAGACATTTATTTAGAATGCCCTATTCTTTGCACGAAAAAACTGCGCTTGCTAGTGTTGTTTTGACAGAAGAAGAGCTTGAGAATTTCACAATGAAAGACGCTGACCCTCTGAGGGTAAAAGTTAGGAATTTCATGCCAGAGTCAAAACCTGATGAAGCGAAAAAATTAGTTATGCAAGCACTCGATTGGGCAAAAGAAGCTGGATTTGGAGAAGAAAGGACAGGAGCTACTGGGGGAAAATATGCTGACTTTAAACAAATTAAATTAGAAGGAATAAATGAAAAGCAATTTCCTCCTTGCGTTAAGAAAATTTTGGAAGGAATGGTTGACGGGAAAAAAAGAGGGCTCTTTATTTTGATTAATTTATTTCGTTCCGTGGGGATGGAAAAAGAAGAACTCGAAAAACGAATTTATGAATGGAATGAGAAAAGCGAAGTTCCTTTGAAAAAAGGATATATCATTTCGCAATTGAATTGGATGTACAGAAGAAAACCCATTATGCCTCAAAATTGTAAAAAATTTTACCAAGATTTGGGAGTTTGTTCTCCAGATATGACTTGTTCGAAAATAAAGAATCCTGTTAATTATGTTGTTAGAAAAAATTTCGTTGAAAACAAAAAAGATTTTGAAAAAGGGAATAAAAAGACATTCAAATCTAAAAATAAAAAAAATCCTAAAAAAGGAAATTTCAAAAATAATTAAGAAATATTTAAAAGCATTATATTGTTAAATAGAACATGCGAAAAAAAGAGATTTTGTTTGGGATTTTATTTGTCTTCTTTCTAATTGGTATTAATTTTACTTCAGCTGTTCTTCCCGGAGAAACGGAAGCTGTTGAAGCGGGTTATGATTGCCTTCGAAATACTATTGATGTGAAAAGTTGTGATTCGCTCTCTTTAGAAGAACAAATTTTTTCCTTATTGAGCGTTGGAAAATGTAAAGACCAGATTTTGGCTGAAGCGGAAGTAGGTAATACTTGTTGGCCGAAAACAAATTGTGATTTGAGAACAACTGCACTTGCAACATTGGCTTTTGAAAAATTGAATTTGAATGTGACAAATTCAAAAAATTGGATGTTAGCACAAAAGGGTGTTCCCACAAATATTGATTGGTTCCTAGAAATTGATAGTTCCGAAGCTGCAGATTGTGAAATTTCTTTTGATTCTTCTGTGACTACTGCACATTTGAATGAAGATAAAACTGTAACCATTCTAGAAAATGATTGTCTAACAATAGACCAAGAGTTTGGAGGATATTGGTTTGAAATTGCAAAAGAATGTTATGATTATGAATTTGCGATTTCTTGTGATCAAGATTTTTTAACAACCTTACTTTTTAAAAAACCAGGTTTATCGACACTGTATATTTTAAGTGAAGTTAATTCTGCTTTAGCTCAAGGAACTACTCTTGAAAAAATAGATTCTTCTTGTTTTCGACTGGGAGCAGATTGTGATTATGAAGGATCTCTTTGGTCTTCAATGATTTTGGATATTTTGGGAGAAGACATGGGTTCAATCATTCCTTATTTGATTACGGGTAAAACTGAAAACTCCCAATTTTTGCCAAGTTCATTTTTATATTATTTGACTAACACTTTAGAATTTAGAACAAATTTATTATCTGGGCAAATTGCTGGACAATATTGGAATGTGGGTAGAAGCAAATATTATGATACGGCTATAGCTCTTTTGGCTTTACAAGGTGAAAATCCTCAAGAAAAAGATAATTCTAAACAGTGGTTAATGGATGTTCAAGAAGATAGCGGATGTTGGAATGTTGATAACGTTAGAGATACTGCGCTTATTTTATATTCTGTATGGCCAGAAATTCAAGCAAGTACTCCAAATCCGACTTGTACTGAATTAGGATATACTTGTGTGGAAAATGCAACTGCTTGTGATGGAACAATATTGGAATATGAATGTGCAATTGGAGAATGTTGTGATGATGGAACTCAGGCAGAACTTAGTTGTATTGAAGCGGGCTATGATTGTGTGGAAAATGCTTCTATGTGTGATGGAACAGTAATGGAAAATAATTGTTCTACAGGAATTTGTTGTAATGATGAAAGTATTACTCTCCCTGGAGGAGATGATGATTATTGTGAAGAAAATGGATATTACTGTATGACTTCACTTTCTTGTTCTGACGCTGGCGGAAGTTTCTTATCTACTTATGAATGTCCAGGAGTAATTCTGGAATGTTGTGATACTCCTGAAACTGTTACAACTTGCTCGGATCTTTTTGGAGAAGTTTGTGATTTTGGAGAGGATTGTATTGGAGGAGAATCAAGAGATACTGATAAATTATATTATGGAGAAACTTGTTGTGTGGGGGGAACTTGTGAAGAAAGTACGGTGGATCCAGAAGAAGAATATACTTGTGAATTGATTGGAGGGGTTTGTGAAATCTCTTCTTGTGATGAGGGATATAGTGAAGAATATGGAGAAACTTGTAAATATGAAGGAGACATTTGTTGTATAGAGGATTACAACAATACAACTGACGGTAAAAGTTATTGGTGGGTTTGGGTTTTATTTGTTTTAGTGATTTTGGTTACCTTGGCTATTCTGTATAAAGATAAATTGCAAGAATTTCTTTTGAATATGCGAAATAAAGGCGGGAAAAAAAGCTCAGGAAATAATTCCTCTCCGAGATTTCCTCCAAGTTACCCTAGAAGACCAATGAATGGGATTCCAAATCAAAGGAAAATTTTACCGCCACAACAAAATGTTCCAATAAATAGAAATATTGGCGGACCTCGAACTGGGCAGATAAGAAAACCAATCGCTAGAAAACCTGTTCCTCAAAAATCTCCCCGAGAATTGGGTGAAGTATTGAAAAAATTGAAAGACATGAGTAAATAAAATGAAAAAATTTATTTTTATTTTCATCCTATTGTTCGTTTCTATAAATTTTATTTCTGCGGCAGAGATAACTGTTAGAGAAGAAGTGTTGAAGGGTGAAACCATGATCGCAAAAATTTCTGGAAATTTTATTCAACCTTTGACTGAAAGTAATATTCATTTTTACCGGAGACATATGCCCACTTCAATGGGATTTTATGATTTAATAAAAATTCAAGAAGAATATTATCTTTATGTGAATATTCCTTTGGAAAAGATTGCTGACAATTATTCTATTGTTGTGAAAGACGCCACGTATAAAGTTGGAACTCAAACGATGACTTCTGATTTTTTTGGAAACTTCACGATTCCCGAGGAAGAAGTTCCATTTACTTTAACTCCAGGAATTTTAATTTCTGACACTAACTACACCATTGATATTTTGAATTTGGAACCAAATACCATTGTTGTTGAATATAAACAAATTGAATATGGGACCCAACCTGAGCCCAGTGGAAATGGATTTATTGCTGACATTTTGGGACTTTTCGAAGGGGAGAGCGGAGGAGAAGAAATTGAAACTGGTTATGTTAACTTACTTTCAGGGCAAACAAAAACTATTGAAATTCTGCCTCAGAATTATTTGGGATTTCAAGAGATAGAATTTAATTATGAAAATGATTCTTACGCTGTTCTTGCTTGGATTGAAGAAGAAATTATTGATCCAGAAAATGACACAGAACCGGGAAATGTGACTATTGTAGACAATGAAACAATCGAAGAGGAAACCTTTGAAGAAGAAAATATAACAGTTGAACCAGAAGAGGAAAAAACTTTTTTTGAGAAACTATTTGGAAAAGATGATGAAAATGAAACTGAAGAAATTATAATTCCTGAAGGAGGTGCCTTGGAAACTTGTGATGAAATGGGGGGGCAAGTTTGTTCAGAAGGATTTGCCTGTTCGATAGATATTGTTTACGCTGAATCTTCCCTGTGTTGTTTGGGAGAATGTGAAGTCGTGGAGAAAAATTCGACGGGAAAAACTATTGGATGGATAATAATTATCATTGTTGTTTTGTTTTTAACTTGGTTTTTCAAAAAGAAATATAAGGCAAAACCTAAACCTGTCAATTTATTGAAGGTTGGCAAAAAATAAAATGGATTATATTGCATTACTTAGTATTATTATTCTAGTTATCTTATCTGGACTTTTTTCTGGTTTGACCTTGGGACTTTTGGGACTTGATAAAACAGAACTCGAAAGAAAAATAAAATTAAATGATCCTCAGGCAAAGAAGATTTATCCTCTTAGAAAAAAAGGAAATCTTTTGTTATCTACTTTGTTGTTGGGAAACGTTGCTGTTAATGCCACCTTAGCGATTTTTTTGGGGAGCATTGCAACAGGAGTGATTGCTGGGTTTGTTTCCACAGGATTAATTGTTATCTTCGGTGAGATCATCCCTCAAGCGACTATTTCAAGATATGCTATGGCTTTTGGTTCAAAAACTGCTTGGTTGGTTAGATTTTTTATAATCCTCTTTTTCCCAATTTGTTGGCCAATATCTAAAGCTTTGGATTATTTTTTAGGAGAAGAAATGCCAACTGTTTGGTCTAGAAATGAACTTGAAGAGATCATTAAATTCCACCAGAAATCGAATAAATCTAATTTGGATGCGGATGAAGAAAGAATTATTTTGGGTGCACTTTCTTATTCGCATAAAACTGCTGAAGATGTTTTAACACCGAGAAAAGTTGTTTTTTGCCTAGAGGAAAAAACTATTCTTAATAAAAAGATTTTAAATAAAATTAAAAAATCTGGTTTTACTAGAATTCCTATCTATAGAGAAAATATTGACAACATTATCGGTATTCTATACGCTAAAAAACTAATTGGAATTAAAGAAGGTCGGGAAGCGAAAGATCTTTGCCAAAAGAAAAATATTTTTAAAATTAATGAAAATAAAAAATTAGATGTATTGCTCAATGAATTTATTAAAAAGAAAACTCATATGGCAATTGTTTTTAATGAATATCATGAATTCGAGGGAATTGTGAGTTTGGAAGATATTCTTGAGGAAATTTTAAGAACGCAAATTGTGGATGAGGAAGACAAAGTTAGAGATATGCAGAAATTGGCAAAACGGAAGTGATTATTGTTTCTTGGGGTTATCGTATTACTACACTCACGAAATTTTAATTGCTAGACACAAATTAAAATTTCTTCGTTGGAGAGTTGAATTATTCATACAATTTCTATTATTATATATTACAAAAATTTTAAGTAAATTTCTAACCTCAATTTTGAAGGGAATTAAATAATTATTCGGAATCTATTCTTTTTTTGGTAGTGCTGCTTTAAGTTGATTTTCTAGAATTTGTTTTTCTGCCTGAAGAACTCTTGCCACTTCGTCGTAACCGTGAAGTCTTCTTGTTAACTCATTTAAAATATCTCCATATCCATTGTTTGACATAGATATTTTTTCAGGAGAAATTATTTCCATATGTGCGGGCATATATTTGAACATTAACATTGCTAAATTAAGTGGGCTTTCAACTTTTACTTCTACTTCTGCAAATGTTGTGAATAAATCTTTTTGATCCTGTACTTCTTTTGGTTCGTGAATTTTACTTTCTTCAACTGTTACACTTTTTTCTTCTTTTATTTGATCTATTATTTTTCCTAAAGCTTCGACTATGTGTTCTTTTGGTCTTCCCAGAATCTCAATGACCATCATTGCCGTTACTTTTATTTCTCCACTCATTTTTCCTTTTTTTGGGTTTTATTGTATACAAAAGCCCGAGTAAAATACAAAATATTCCTAAAGAATATTTCATAATTCCAGTCTCTTGTAACCTAGAAGTCGAATCTTGTGTTTTTATAGTTTTTGGGTTCAAATTTATCGGATCTGGAGGATTATTGTTTTTTGTTTTGTTGGGGAAAGAAATATTTCTCTCTGGAAGTTTTGAAGTTTTTGTTATGTTTTCTTTTGGTTCTTCAACTTTTTTTTCTTCGCAATTTTCTTTACCTTTTGTTCCTTCTTGAAAGATCCATTCCTTGCAAAAAGAAAAAGTATTTTCATTGTTAAAGAGGTCTTCAAACAAAGGGGTTTCATCAATTAAATTTCCTTGATGGTGGATTGAAATTTTTTCATCGCTGTTATCTAACCATTGAGTTTGGAATGTGTGAACAAAGTAGCCTTGGAAGGAAAAGTTGAAAGATAATTCGTTTCCATCGTTATTTGTGAAAATATAATTTTCTAAATTTATTTCTTCTTCCGAATAAAGTTCCATCCATTCGTTTCCCCCATCTGTTCCTAGAGGATTTGATTCTACTTCGGTTATTTGTAGGGCTGGTACTATTGGTAGGAGGAATAATAGGAGAATTATTTGAACGCGCATAGTTAGGGATTGTGAAAATTATTTTTAAGTCTTATTCATATATTTTATCTGAAAAAAAGATGGGGCCCAGGAGAGGATTGGTTGTCCGTTTCCGCTGGGGGGGGCATAAATTGTTCGGTAAAAAATGGATAACCTGTTAGGCGTGGCAAGAAGAAATAAAATGATAGCACGAATTTTAATTTTTTTAGGGAAATGACTAAGGCCTTGGAGAGATAAGTCTGCTTTTTGTTTCTTTTTTCTGCTCGAAGAGTACCCCTTTGAGGCAAAAAGAAAATTGGGGGTTCCTTTTTTGCCTTCTTTTTTTAAAAAAAGATTGCCTTAAAATTTAGAAAACATAATATTTTTAAACGCAAGAAACCTGATAATACTAATAACTGTCCCGTGTGGTTCGCCATATTGGGACTTCTTTTTTTTATGATAATGATTTTCTTAAATTGATTGAACCATCACAACAATTTCTTAATTGATAAGATGAACTTTTTGGAAAGAATGCATTGATAACTTTTTTA
>CAZFLO010000011.1:0-17872 GCA_964519005.1 Candidatus Woesearchaeota archaeon | reverse complement strand
AAAAGGTTTTCCCTTAGCTGTTGCATCTGCTTCAAATTTGAATTATGTGAAAAGCGTTCTAAAAAAATTAGAAGTTTTAAAATATTTTTCTTTCATTGTTAGTGGAGATATGGTATCAAAAGGGAAACCCGATCCAGAAAGTTTTCTTTTGGCTGCTTCTAAAATAAATATTCCTCCAGAAAAATGCCTTGTAATTGAAGACGGAATAAGCGGGATGCTGGCTGCCAAAGAATGTAAAATGCATTGTATTGGTTTAGTTAAAGACAAATCTCTTGAATATCCTACAAAAAATTTAATTTTATCTCTAGCAGAAATTAATTTAGATTATTTAAAAAATATCACTCTCTAAATTTTTTTGAAAATTCAACCATTTTTTTTAACATTCCTATTTTTATGGTAATAGCTTGTTTATCAGAGGATTTTCCATTTGCAGAAAATTTTTCAATACGACAAAATATTGAAAGAAAAATATAAAAAGAAAACTTCTTTAATTATTTTATAAAAAGATGATAAAATATAAACAAACTCCAAAAAAATTTTGTTGCAGCGTTTTGATTGGGGGTGCAATTGGTTTCTTATCAACATTCGGCTATTTTTCCAGTCAAATGTATAATGAAACATACAAACCAGAAACAGAAAAAATGACTCCTTTTGAAAAAACAAAAGGATTAACCGGAATTGTATTGTCTTCCACTCTCTTGGGGCTGGGCGGAGGTTTGTTTGGATCAATTTGTGGAGGGACATGTGGAAAAATAATAGACAAGATTGAAGAAAAAGAAAAATCAGTTGGATAAACTATTTAAAACAAAAAGTATTTATTAACAAATGAAACAAAAAAAGTCATACAAAACATTTATAATTTCAATAGCCATTATTTTGGTAATTGTATTGGCCATCTTGCTAATACCAAAATCAGAAAAAATGACAAGAGTAAAATTAGAAACAAATCACGGAGATATTGTAATTAATTTGTATGGAGACATGCCAATAACGACCGGAAATTTTGAAAATTTAGTAAAATCTAAAACATATGATGAAGTTATTTTTCACAGAGTAATTGAAGGATTCATGATTCAAGGAGGGGACCCAACAGGAACAGGTTTTGGAGATCCATCAATACCAAATATTCAAGATGAATTCACACATGCTGGGGGAAATAAAAACACAAGAGGAACAATCTCTATGGCAAACGCTGGACCAAACACAGGATCAAGCCAATTCTTCATAAACTTGGTAGACAATAATTTCCTTGATACAAAACATCCTGCTTTTGGGAAGGTAATTGAAGGCATGGAAATAATTGACCAAATTGCAGCTCTTGCAACAGATGAAAATGACAAACCAATTAACGACGTTAAAATTATTAAAGCAACAATTCTATAACAATAATTATTAAAAAAGAAAAATACCATCATTTTCTATAAAAAAATTCAATAAAAATGGGATTTGAACCAAACACAAAAATAGCTCCAGGAAGATTGACTCAAAATCATTTAGAAAAATTTATTGAAGCATACAAAAAAGTCGGATTAAATGTAACTGCAGATTTGCCCAGCTTAAAGTTAATAAATGAAACTAACAAACAATTAAAAGAATCCGAAATAACTCCAAATCCATTTGGAGAAGCAGATAATAAATTATACATTGGTGTTAAAGCGAATCATAATGGTGAACATCTATATGTTGATGCAACAATTATTCCAGGTGAAAATAATGTTAAAAACCCAGAAGAGCTAAGAGAAAAATACGATGAACTAATTCGTTCTTATCATTTAGGATAAAATAACAAATACTTTTTTAAATCACTCTTTGTTCCCAAAAAAATGAGCTGGTCAGAAGAAATCAATGAAGTAATATTTGACATATGTACAGAAATTGGAAAAAACGAAGATCACCTAACTCCAGTAGATGATTTGCAAGCAGGGATATTCGCATATTTGAGAGCAAGAAATAGTCCTGCATATGCAAGAGAAGTATTTGACAAGAACCAAGATATTCTATCAAAAAAAACTAAAAGAAAAACCATAGAAACAAAACTTGACTCTTTTGATTCAATGATTTACACTCTTTCACAAAACGATCAAATAGCAAAAGAATTTTATAATAATTGTCTAGAACAAGCAGGTTTAAGTGAAGGGGGAACATTCATCTTCAACAAAAAATTAAGAAAACAAAAAATGTCTGCCTATCTTTTTCATATACCTTCAAAAACAGAAAATATCAATTATGGACATCATGAATCTTTTTATGGAAATCTGTGGGAAGCTGTATTAAAAGTATGGGGATCTAAATTAAAATATGCGTTTGACGATCCAGAATTCAAAGATAAATGCGTTCAGGGAAATTATTTCGGTTTAAATCAACCAATTGTCAATTTATCTCCTTTTGTAAAAGATAATCCAGACAAACTATTTAATCTTGAAGATTATAAACAAATTGGATTAACATTAATAAAAAGAAAAAAGATCATTCCTTTTGACACTTTGGGAAACCTGATAAATGAAAAGTATCAATTTCCCCTAAAGGACCTTTAAAATACAACCTAAATTGCCACACAAATAAAATAAAAAACAATAATTTAACAAAAGATTTATATAAACAAATTATCAATTATTAAAATGGAAAAAGACATCGGAAAAATAAACAAACGAGACGATACAGACATCGTTCTCAGAATCGATGACTTTGCTGACAAACGAGGATTCACAATCCGGGAATTTGTAACATCAGACAGATATACTGGTTTTACAAAAGCAGGAGTTAGAATTTTGGCCAAAGACTGGCAAAAATTCAAAGAAATGATTAACTCTGTTGAAGACGCAGATATGACTGAAGAAGCTCCGGCGGAAGTTCCAGCGGAAGTTCCGGCAGAACAAGCAACTCTTCAAGAGAAACCTTCTGAACCAAAAGAAGAAACTCCGTCAAAAGAAGAATTACCTGATTACTAAAAGTCAGAAAAATTACTAAGCAAAGTTACTAAACAACATAATTTTTATTCTTATTTTTAATTTTTTAAAATCAAATTTACAATATAAAAGTTTAATAACTTAAATAATTTTTAAAAAATAATGGAAAATTTACTATCAAAAATTAAAAATATAAAAATAATTCAAGGAGGAATGGGGGCCGGAGTTCCAAATCATGAATTAGCAAGAGAAGTTTCAAAATTAAATCAACTTGGAGTTATTTCGGGTCTAACTCCCGAAAAAGATATTACTAGAAAACTTCAAAATGGAAATGAAGAGGTAAAAAATGCCCTGCTTGAATTTCAAGATAAAGATTATGCAAATTTAGTACTCGAAAAATATTTTATTTCTGGAGGGAAAAATAAAAATCAAGAATATAAAACAACCCCCTTTCCATCATTATTAACAGATGAGAAAAAGAACATAACGCTTAAAAAAGATTTAGAAAAATTAATTGTAATCTCATCTTTTACAGAAGTCACACTAGCAAAAAAAGGACACGACAATCCAATAGGAATTAATTTCCTTTATAAAATTGAATGGCCGATAATACCTTCACTATATGGTGCAATGCTCGCGGGAGTTGATGCAGTCTTAATTGGTGCGGGATTGCCAGTAACTATTCCTGAAGTTTTAGATAGCTTATCAAAAAATAAAGAAACAACAATGAAAGCAACAATAATTGGAGGAGAGGATTATAAATTTTCTTTTAATTCTAAAAATATAGTAAATCAAACTGAAGAATTAAAAAGACCAATTTTTTTAGCAATAATTAATGGACACCTAGCAGCTAGGGGGGTAAGAAATGCAGATGGATATATTGTTGAAGGACCAATAGCTGGAGGACATAACCCTCCTGCACGAAGCAAAAAATTAACAGAAAATGGTGAACCAGAATATGGAAAAAAAGATAGTCTTAATTTAGAAGCTTTCAAAAGTTTTTTGGAATCTAATGCAAGAGAAAGAGGAAAAGAAATTCAACCATATTGGTTTGCTGGAAACTATGCAAATAGATTGCCGGATGCATTAAATGAAGGCGCAAAAGGTGTTCAAGTTGGAACTCCTTTCGCATTATCTCGCGAATCAAAAATAATACAACCCGGGAAAGAAAAATTAATTAAAAGTATTATTGATGAAAAAATGGTTGTATACACAGATCCCCTTTTTTCTCCAAGCGGATACCCATTTAAAGTTGCACAATTAGAAGGAAGTTTGTCAGACGAAGATATATATCACAGTCGTAAAAGAGTTTGTAATGCTGGATACTTAGTTGATATTGTGGAAAGAAATGGAAACCTAATCACTCGTTGTAAATCAGAACCAATATCTCATTATAAAAGGAAAGGTGGAAAAATTGAAGACACAAAGGGTAAAAAATGTTTATGTAATGGACTTCTAACAACAGTTGGAATTGGAAATTTAAATGAACCAGCAAGTTATACTCTGGGGAGCAACCAAGATTCAGTAAGAGATATTGTAAAACTCAAAGGGATATCTTACACAGCAAAAGATGTAATAGAATATATTCTAAAAAAATAATTTTAAATTTATCTACTTAACAGCTAATAATCCACCAGTACAGGAAATAAAGAAACAAACAAAAAGAAAAGTAAAACAGTTACAATTATTGGAATAATTATTATTAAATAAAGAGGAAGTTTTATTTTTCCTTTTTTATTCAAAAAGAATAAAACCCCAAATAGAATTAATCCTAAAATTATTGAAACAATTATATGTCCTGTTAAAAATTTTAATTCTGATCCAAAGATAGTATAATATTCATTAACGGGCCCCCAACAACCTTTTCCAGGATCCGAACAACCCGAATGTTTTTCAATAATTCCCATAAATAATAAAATAAAATTAATTATATAAAGATTACTATCACTTCAAACAAATTAGAATAAAAAATTTGTTTATTTAACATGTGTTGCTTGTCACTCCGTGCCGTTACTAAATTTAAATTTTTCAATAGTTTTTCTCTTCGACAAAAATAGAAAAACTTCTTTTACATGACCACAACTTCTTAAAAGTTTTTTGATAAATTTCTATGAATAGATATTTCTTTTAAGATATACTTCAATAGTTTAATAAAGCTTTTTTGCAATGTAATCTTATGAAAATTAGAAAAGCAAAAAAAGAAGATTTTAGAGAAATTGCAGAAATATTAATAAAAGAATCTTCCAAAAAACCATATAATGAAAAATACACATTTGAAATAGCTCTCAAAGAAATAAATGGTCTTGCCAAAGATGAACTTTATGTTGCTGTAAATAAAAAAGAAATAATTTGTTTAATAACTTATAATATAACTCCAGATAATAAAAAAAAGGCCTATCTTGGAGAACTTTGGTTAAAGCCAAGCTATCAAAAAAAAGGGATTGGGAAAGCTCTTGTAAAATTCATAGAAGATAAATATAAAAAAAAAGGAATTAAAACTATGAGAGTTTTAGTTAAAAGAAATGCAGGAGCATTTAATTTTTATAAAAAAATAAAATATACTGAATACAAAGAACTTGTATTTATGGATAAGAAATTAAAATAGTTTACAATCTTTAAGATTTTTTTAAATTGCTTTATTTTATTAAAGTATAGGGAGTATTAAAATTTTAATTAATTTTCTGTAAATATTCTAACTCCCTCACTTATACTTTGAGGACTATACCCTCCCTCTAAAATTGCAAAATGAGGATATTCTCTTACAATTTCTTTAACTTTTTTATATGATTCTTGTGTTAACTCAAACTGATTTCCACTATCTGGGTCATTTAAATTTTTAAGATAATCAACATTTTTTTTACTAGTATCAAATCCTGCTGATATTCCAATTATATCTGGTTGAAACTCTTTTAATTTTGGGATAAGTACTTGTTCTAATGCATTGATATAACCTTCATCTTTTGTTCCATTTTTAAGTTTTAAATTAAAACAATTTTCATAAAAGTTTTCTTGCCATGGCCAACCCCCCTCCCGAGAAATATCAAAAACATAAATTCCTTCTTCATTTTTTAAAATATCTTGGGTTCCATTTCCATAATGCAAATCAATATCTAAAACAAAAACTTTTTTACCTTTATTTCTAAGATATTTTGAAGCAATAGCCATGTTATTAAATACACAATAGCCAAGTCCTATTTTTTCGTCAGGGAGATTGTATCCTGCATGATGTCCGGGGGGCCTTGTTAAAACAAATGCTTCATTTTCTGCTCCCAAAATTGAAGCTCCAACCCCTGCCGTTGCGACTTCATAAGTTTCTGGGGAAAAATTAACCTCATAAAAAAATCCTGTTTTCTTAGAGGCATTTTTTATTGATTCAATATATTTTAAAGAATGTCCTAAATGTAAAAATTCTTTACCCTTAGAAATAACTAAATTTGGTATTTTAATTAAATGTTTTCTGACTTCTTTTAGTCTATTCTCTAACTCGGGAATTTGTCCAGGATGTCTACTCGTTAAGATATTATCAATTATTTTCATATTCTTAATGATAAATCAAAGTTTATAAATCTTTTCAAATGTTACTCCTTTCTAGTAAAGAATATAATTATAATAACTTCTTTTCAAAAAAACAAACCAAAAAGGAACTCCCCATTTTCTTTTTGCCCCAAAGAAGTACTTTTTCAGAGCAGAAAAAAGAAACAAAAAAGCACGCTCCAAACCAACGACAATTTTAAAACAATTTTCAACAACTACTAGGTCAAAGATTTTTCAAAGATTGGAAACTCTACAAAATTCTTGCAGGCTCTTCCATCCAAATTTTTGCTTCGCAAAAAATTACCCCAAATCAAATGTTAAAAACAAAAAAATCAATGCATCAACTCAAAGAAAAACTTCATAACAACAATTGTCAAAACAAAAATAATTGATTCAATAATTCTAATTTTCTTCTGTTTACCATGTTTATGCATCTCCGGAACAATGTCCGACAAAGCCACATACAAAAATCCCCCAGCAGCAATTAATACAACATAAGGAGTTATTTTTTCAAATGAAGCAAACATAAAAAATCCGAGAACTCCTCCCAAAATAGCCGAAAGTGCAGACATAAAATTTATTTTCAAAGCTTTTAACCGAGAATATCCACTATTCAATAAAACCGCAAAATCCCCAAACTCTTGAGGAATCTCATGAACAGCAACAATAATAGTTGTCACAATTCCCGTAGCTGTATTTAACATAAAAGCCCCGGCAATCAATAAACCATCA
The DNA here is from genome assembly GCA_964519005.1 of Candidatus Woesearchaeota archaeon. GTDB lineage: Archaea > Nanobdellota > Nanobdellia > Pacearchaeales > GW2011-AR1 > GW2011-AR1. The sequence goes on along the minus strand of CAZFLO010000011.1, from coordinate 10,700 downwards.
ACAAAATTATGAACAAAATCCCCAGTAAAAATTAAAATTCCAGCAGGTTTTTTATTACATCCTTCCTGACCGCAATGATGCCAATGAATAAAAGTTTCAATTAAGAAAAATAAAACAACTCCCAAAGCAACAAAAATTAAAGAATCGTGCAAATGAATTCCCATTATTTCTAACTCACCAATTGCATGAGGAATCAAATCAAAAAATGAAGCCGCAATTAAAGAACCTGCAGCAAACGCAATAAAATAATGCAAAAACTTTTTCACCTTTTTGCCTGCAGCAATCAATCCAACTAAACTAATCAAACTGATAACAAAAGTTGCCAAAATAATTTCTATAAGCATAAACAAAAAAAGAAAATTCACTTTAAATAATTTCTTAATAATAAACTTCAAAGGTTATGAATACAAATTCAAAACATTTATAAAGAATAGTGAATGTATATTCATAATTAAATTGGAGAAATTCAAAATGCCAAAACAAGATGGAACAGGACCAGAGGGAAAAGGCCCAAAAACAGGAAGACAAGTTGGAAACTGTGAAGGAGCCAAAAAGGAAGATTGTCCTAAAAAAACCCAAAGATGTCCAAGAAGAAAAAGAAGAAATGAATAACTATTCAAAACATTTATAAATTATTTTTTATTTTTATTTTTATGCCAAGACCATTCAAACAAAGGAGAATTCGGGGAAAAATAAATTCAAATTATTTTAAACCAGCCGGAATTCCAATAAAAGAATTAGAGGAAAACATTCTCTCAATAGATGAATTTGAATCATTGAGATTAATACATGATAAAAACTTAGACCAAGAAGAAGCATCAAAAAAAATGGAAATTTCTCAACCCACCTTTTCAAGAATTTTAAAATCAGCAACAAGAAAAATTTCAGATGCAATAATAAATGCAAAAGCCATCAAAATTGAAAAGATTTAAAATTAAAAAAATATTTAATATAAAATGAAAACAACAACAACAAAAAACTACAAATCTTTTTTCATCACCATTGGAATAGTTTTGACAATAATCATAATAGCCTATTTTTCTCTAAAAAATCCCTCACCACCATTGACCGACGAAGAATTAGTAAAATGTATTGGAGAAAATTCCATTCTTTATAGCCAATTAGGTTGCTCACATTGTGAAATCCAAGAAGAACTGTTTGGAGATAATATTCAATACATAAATAAAATTGATTGTTTCTATGAACCTGAAAAATGCGAAGGAGTTGAAGGAACTCCGAGTTGGAAAATAAATGACTTCATTTATATTGGAGTAAAAACCATAGAAGAATTAAAAGAACTTACAAAATGTTAGAAATACTCACAAAAATAACCCCCCTTGCATTAGCTGATTCTGTAAACCCTTGTGCAATTGCAGTATTGACAATGGTCCTAATTGCAATCTTAATAGAAAATCCTGAAAAAAAGAAAAAAGTCCTACTCTCAGGTTTAGCTTTTGTCTTAGCAATATTCATCGGATACACTGTTTACGCCGGAATCCTGGTTCAATTTTTCAAAGGTTTTGCAGCATTCTTTGCGCAAAATTCCCTAACAATAAAATACATTTTAGCATTAATAGCCATGCTAATTGGAGCACTTAACATAAAAGATTACTTCATGTATAAAAAAGGCAGTTTCGCAACAGAAATGCCTTTATTCATGAGACCAAAATTGAAAAAACTAACTCGTGGAATAACGGGACCTAAAGGAGCTTTCATAATTGGATTCATAATTACATTATTCTTACTTCCTTGTACAGCAGGACCTTTAGTAATAGCAGCAGGCATACTTTCAACTCTTCCATTCATTGCAACAATCCCCTGGATATTATATTATAATTTCGTATTCGTTCTTCCAATGATAATAATTGTTTTCTTAATATTCTGGGGATTCAAAGAAGTCGACGAAGTCTCCGGATGGAAAGAAAGGAACATAAAAAAACTTCATTTAATCGCAGGAATATTATTGTTCCTAGTTGGTTTGGCATTACTTAATAATTGGATATAATATTTTCAAGAACATTTGTTCTAGATTCAAAAACAGGATCAGAAATAAGTTGATTATAATTTATTGAAGAATCATTATAAGATTTTAATAAATCTCTCACATCTTCCTTTATTTCTTCAACTTGCTCAGAAAATCTAATCTCTTTTATGAAACGACCTTGGCAATGAACATAATCAATTCCTTTCAATCGAGATTTCTCCATCCAAATATCTTCCCACACCCCACTATCAACACCAACAAACCTAGGTTTATTTTTGGAATAACCTTCAACAACTCCCATAAAAACATCTCCCGAAGGATATTCATTATATTGAATTACCCCAAAATCTTCCTTTAATGAATCCTCCCCCATAGTTGAATAATAACAAAATGTTTTTTAAAGATTTAGTTTTTCAACCATAATGCCTAATTTTTCCTCTACAAAAATCATTTTTCTTTTTTATATCTTATAGCATAATCTTCACAACCATTACAATAAAAAATATCAAAACAATCCCCATACTTTTCTAAATCAATTTTCTTCTCCTCCAAATACAAAACTGTTTCTTCAAAAGAATCAACTTCACACAAATTATAAGTCTTACATTGAGGGCAATCCAGAATAAAAACTCCCTCAAAAAACTTTTCAATAGTTTTCTTTTTAGCACCCAAAGAAATTAATTGCCTTTTAATATCTCCTTGAACTTCCCTAACAAATCCTAAACCTGATTTTTCCATGAATAACTAAAGAAATTAAAATTTATATTTTATCTCTTTTTCTTTCTTCCCCTTTACTTCGATTTTGGATTTCATTGTCGTCGCAATCTGCTGATTACAAGATAATTAAATCTGAACATTTGAATCAAAAAGAAACAAAATCACTTCAAATAACAAGGCATCATTGAATTATGCCCAATCTGGAAAACCAAATCTATATCTAATCCCTCCAAATCAACGGGAACATCACATGCACCAAAGCAACTCCCAAAATAAATAAAGAAATCAACTTCTTTAAACTCTAACTCAAAATAATCAACAACTGCAGTCGCATATGGCTTCAAACCATCCGGAAACTGAAACAAAACCCTCTTTGCTCCATTCTTCCCAATCTCCTTAGAAATCGAATCAAAATCAACTTCATAATTCTCTTTCAATTTCTCAAGACTGTAATCTCCCATAAATCAATCAGCTAAAATCAACTTATAAAACTTTTTAAGGCCAATCTGCTTCTCATAATTCATGGAAAAGAAAACAAGACAACCAATTGTAACAGTATGCGGTCATGTAGACCATGGAAAAACCTCTATCCTAGATTGTCTTAGAAACTCCTGTGTCCAAGAAGCAGAAGCAGGCGGAATCACTCAAAAAATCTCATTCACATCTTACCCAATCGCCCAATTGAAAAATGCTTGCCCATTAATTGAAAAATCTGGAATCAAATTAAACATCCCAGGATTCCTTTTGATCGACACTCCAGGCCACGCAGCTTTCACAAATCTAAGAAAAAGAGGAGGTTCATTAGCAGATCTAGCAGTTCTTGTAATAGACCTCTCTGAAGGAATAAAACCTCAAACAGCAGAAGTAATTCAAATATTAAAAATGAACAAAACCCCCTTCGTTATAGCTTTAAATAAAATAGACAGAATAACGGGGTGGAGGCAAAAAAAAGGAAGCTTAAAAGAATCGGTCGAAGCACAAGATGAAAGAGTAAAACAAGTTTTTGATGAAAGATACTACACTCTAATTGGAGCATTACAATCACATGGTTTAGATGCAGATTTATTTTACAATATAACTGATTATTCAAAAAAAATCTCAATGGTTCCAACTTCAGCGAAAACAAAAGAAGGAATTCCAGAATTAATCATGATGCTTTGTGGTCTTTCTCAAAAATTCCTAACAAAAAAATTAGAATTAAATGAAGATCCAAAAGGAGTCATGCTCGAGATAAAAAAAGACAAATCCACTTCTTACATAGAATCAATATTGTATGATGGTGAATTAAATAGAACAGATGAAATCGCAATTGCAAGTTTCGACGGAGAACCAATTATTTCAAAAATAAGAATATTAGAAGAAATTCAACCTCTTTGTTCAAAATTTAAAGCAAAAAATAAAGTTACAGCTTCAACCGGAATAAGAATGCAACTCGTTGAGAAAACCGAAATTCTTCCGGGAATGCCTTTTGTTAAATTCAAAAACAATTTAGAAGAAATAAGAAAAAAATTCAAAAAAGAAATTGGCGAATCAATTAAAACAGAAAAGAAAGGAATAATCGCAAAAGCAGATTCTCTTGGAAGCCTAGAAGCCCTTTTAGTTTTACTAAAACAAAATAATATTTCAGTAGTAAAAGCAGGGATAGGAAAAATAAATAAAACAGATGCAATCTCAGCAAAAGCAAATTTAGAAATTGATGAATTGGATGCCATAATTGTTGGTTTTAACGTAGATTCCGACGAAGAAATCAAAGAAGTGTCCTCAAAAATAAAAGTAATAAAAAATGATATTGTTTACAAGTTAATTGAAGATCTTGTAGAATGGAGACAAAAGAAACAAAAAGAAATTGAAAAGAAAAGATTAATGGGCTTGACAACAATTTGCAAATTGGAATTGCTTCCGCAATATATTTTTAGAAACACAAAGCCAGCAATATTCGGAGTAAGAATTGTTGGGGGAAAATTAACTTCAGGCCTTTCTTTAATTGACGAAGAAGATGAAAAAATTGGTCATGTTAAAAACATTCAAGCAGATCAAAAATCAGTGGGGGAAGCCACCGAGGGAATGGAAATTGCAATTTCAATTCCCGGAGTAACTTACGACAGGCAACTTAAAGATAAAACATTCCTTTACACAAACCTCGGAGAATCCCAATTTAAAGATTTCAAAAAGAACAAAGATTTACTGAATGGAACTGAAATGAATATTTTGAAAGACATTGCTGAGTTGAAAAGAAAGAGCAATAGTGAATGGGGTATGTGAATAATTTTATTTATGTTAAATAAAATTTGGTTTCTTAACAGAAAGCTCCCACAAAGTTTTTATATCATTTAGAATTTAACCATACAGTATGGCAATGATTTATACATCAGAAAATTTTTTCGTAGAAGCAGTTGAAAAACCACATGTGGATAGAGATGATGGAGGACATATCAAAATCTATCCCAAAATCAGAATTCTCGATAGGCAACAGCTTTCCCCTAAACATGCAATTGAATTGATGAGATTAACAGTTATTGTGGGTCAAGCAATGACTAAAATAATGAATGAACATGGAGTTGATATTGGCAGACTCAATTATCAAGATAATGGAAACTGGACTGTATTCAAACCAGAAGGTTCATACCTGCACATTCATTTATATGGGAGAGCAAAAAGTGCTAAGATCCACAAATACGGACAAGCATGTTTTTTCCCACATAGAGAGGAGAAACCTGAATATTACGAGAACTTCAAACCACTCAACGAAAATGATGTTAAAGATATAAAAATTGAAATTGAAAAGTTGCTTAAAGAAGAAAAATTTTCTGATTATGAATGGGGACTTTCATAAAACCAAACTCAAGGAGATATTACACTTTCGTCGCTAAATTTTGATTTGCGTTTTCATACATAGGTTTCACAATTTTTTGAACTTTTTTAGAACCAATTCTGTTATACATCCAGTCAAATTTATCTCTTACCTTTTGTTTTCCAACTTCAGCAACTTTTCCAATCATTCGAGCAGGATAAACTTCAAAAAAACTAACACTGTCAGCATCTCTCAGAATATTTTGTTCTTCATCCCCGCCTTCTTCATGTCTTGATATTAATCTACAAACCTTAGAAATTATTCCAGAATCAGCTCCTTGTTCACTTAGAAAATTCCTGATGATTTCTGAACTTCTTTCTTCATGAGGTCTTAAGAATTCTTCATCAGTATAACCAACTGATTGTTTTTTATCTTCCATATCTTTTTGTCTAAATGCTTTTTCAATGTCATGACCTACTGCAGCAATTCTTAATGCTAAATCACAATTAAGATTTAATTGTTCAACCCAATAGACTGTTCTAAGAGCATGTTGGATGTGAATTTCTTTACCAATCTTAGTATAAGAATCCCGAATAAATAGTTCAACCTTTTTGTATAACTCTTCCATAAATGAAGAACAAATATATTCTTTAAAAAACTAATCTTTGTACAAAGAAGAACAAACTTTATAGTTTTTTCTCACAAAAAATATCACTTCTAATAACAAAACTAATACCCCACTACTTCCTTCTTCTAGCTTCAAGAGCTTTCTTCTTCTTAGCTTTTCTTCTAAGAACCCACCAAACAATCAAGAAAATAACAACAATCAAAACAACATAAGTTCCAACAGGACTTTTCTTCTGATCAGCAACTCTCCCTTCAAAATATTCCGGTTCAAAAAAAACATTTTTTTCAACAACTCTTCTCTCATTAATACTATCCGTATATTTCAACAAAATCGAAACAAATCCCCTTTCAGAATTCACTTCAAAACTAGTTGTCAAATAATCATTAGAATCCAAATCTCCCTCGATATTAATATTAGAGCCTTTAACAATAACTCCATCTTGTTTTGGAATTTCTATGGTCAAAGCTTCAACATCATCTTCAGCAATATTCAAAATCTCAAAAGTCATAATTTTAGTAACCAAATCATAATCTTTAATATGAACTTCAAAATCTGCTCGAGTATCTTCTACTTCCAAATTGAACTTCTTTGTTTCAAACCCAATATTTCCCCCAAACCGATATTGCACTTCAATAGGGTTCACTCCATCCAAAGCATCCTCATCTACTCTAACTTTATAATGAGCTAATAAATATGAACTAAAATCTTGATCATAAATTCCTGAATTAATAGTATATCTTCCAACTTCATCTGGATCAAAAATTAAAGGATATTGTTCCAATAATTCAAAATCAACTTCTTCACATTCTGGATTACTTACCCCATCAACTTGAAAAACTAATTTAACATAATCTCCTGGAATAGCAGGATAAGGCTCTTGATTAATTAATGAAATATCTAAATCACAACCTTCTGCCAAAACTCCAGCAAAGCTAAAAATAGATAACATCAAAAATAATCCAACTAACACGCTCTTTTTCATAATACATTTAATCAACTTTTCTTTTTAAAGTTTTTGAATTCTTGTCACAAAAAAATTCCCTCAATCCCGCTGTCAAATTCAATTTACTTTTCTTTGATTAAACTTTTCCAAAGTTTATTTTGTTCAAAAATTTCAGGAGAACACCAAAATCTTCGATTTTGAAATTAGAAATTTTTCTCATAGAACAAAACATAACTGGCAAAACCAGCAAAATAAGTTTCTTTGCAAAGCCTAGATTTGCCCCCAGTAAAAATCTTTTAGATTTTTCGGGGTACGCCCGGGGGATCTTTTAGAAAAAGGTGGCTACTCATATCGCAAAGCATCAACAGTATTAATTTTACTAGCTCTTATCGCAGGAAACATTCCAGAAACAGCTCCGGTAACAACAGCAAATAAAATTAATCCGACAAACAACCAAACAGAATAAAATGGTTGTAAAAATCCATAACCCAAAGTTGTTAAAATACTTCCAGCCAAAGCTGCCATTCCCCAACCAAGCAACACTCCCAAAATTCCAGACACCAACCCCAAAAATGCCGACTCAAATAAAAAGATACTCAAAATTTCTGAATTCCTCGCACCAATAGATTTCAAAATCCCAATCTCTTTATACCTTTCAAGAACAGAAGTAATCATCGTATTAGCTGTATTCACCGCAGAAACCAAAACTGAAATCAAAGCAATTAATATAACAAAACCAACAATAACATCAAGAGCCCCAGAAAAACTTTCAATTAAATCCTCAAAAGATTGAACATAAAAATCTTCCTTGCCTTTCTCCAAATCTCTCTCCTTCCTTAAATTATTTTCAATATTTTCCACCGTCTGATCCATTTCACTTATTTCAACTTTCGCAACCAATTGAGCATAAGTATCCTTATCCGGAAAAACATCTAAAAATTTATCATTAGTCACATATATCTGAGCATCGTCAGCAGGATTCCCCACGGCCTCTAAAAAACCAATTACTTTCAAATTTTCACCATTAATTTCAATATTGTCATTAAGGCCATATGCCTTATCAAAAATCTTCCCGGGAATCAAATAATTATATCCCAAAACAGCTCCGTTGTCTCCCGCTCGAAGAACCCTTCCCCTCTCGGCACCAACCTGGGCAATGTCAAGCATATACGGAATCTTGGGATCATACCCCGTCATAAAAGTGTATTTTATTTGTTTTCCTTTTTCAACTTGAACCGCATCATAATAAAACCCCGTTGCTCCATAAACTCCAGAAGTTCCCAAGACAACATCTAGATCATCATCGGTTAATTTAATTGTATCACTCAACCCAGGAGCTCCTGCCCCTTTAGCCAAAATCAAAACTTTATCAGCCGAAGAGCCAGTCGTAAAAGAATCCGTATACTTATACAACCCCAATCCAAAACTAACAAATAAAAATATGGTCGCTATTCCAACTAAAATAGAAAACACCGTCAAGAAACTCCGTCCTTTTCTATGTTCTAAATTCCTAAGTGAATATCTAATTGTTTCTCCGTTCATTTTAATTCTTTCCTCATGGGTTGATATTTGAGTCCTTTATAATTCCTCATCCCCGTTGTTTTTTTGTAACTCATTTTTTGATAAAAAGGTATTGCATAAAGAGAAGATTTTAATTTAATTTCTTCAACACCCTCTTTTTTAGATAATTTTTCAAAAGATTCAATTAATTTTTTACCAATTTTTTCCCCCTGGAATTTCTTATGAATAAATAAATTTCCCATATCTCCTTTTTTTCCTCTTACAACTCCAACAATTTTATTATCTAAAATACATACTAATGAAATTTCACTTTTTTTAAATTTAATAAGAATTTTATTAAAATCTTGTTTTGGATTATGCCCCTCAAGATATCTTTCCATTGCTTTTTTTGTTCCTTCTTTCTTATTAAATTTTTTATAGGTATCACAGATCATTTTTTGAATCTCAATCAAATCTTCTTTTCTAGTTTTTCGTATTTTTATTTTATTTTCTATTTTTTTCATTTTCTTATCTATTAATCTCAAACAATCCATTTCTGCCAGCGGCAACGGATAATTTAATTTGTCAAATCAGGACAAAGTCCTATTATTTCCTCTCCTTTTTTTATCTTCATTTTCATCTTACCCTCTCAAAGCCTCCACAGGATTCTCTTTCGACGCATTCATCGCAGGAACAATTCCAGCAACAGCACCAATTAAAAAACTACCCAGTAAAGAAAAGAAAATTAATCCAAAACTAATATTAATTCCAAGATCTGCCCCAAGCCAACTATTAATTCCAAGAGTTCCAAAAACACCAATCAACGTTCCAAAGATAACTCCGACGAGCCCCCCCAAAAGACCAAGCAAACCAGACTCAATAAAAAACTGCATAAATATATGTTCATTCCTAGCACCAATAGATTTCATAATTCCAATTTCCTTTTTTCTTTCCAAGACAGAAGTCGTCATTGTATTCACAATTCCAAGCGCACCAATAAAAACAGAAATCAAAGCAACAATAATAATAAAAGCTTGAACTCCTCCTAAAATACCATTCACCGTCGACAACATGGCTTCCGGAGTAGAAACATCAAAATCTTCTTCCCCTTCTTTAACACCCCGGCTCTTTCTCAAAGCTTTTTCAATTTCCAATTTCATATTATCCATGTCATCATTGTCTTTCAATTGAACAATAATAGCATCAAACTCATCCCCATAATCATACAAATCATCCACATCCTGGTCATTCATATAAACAGCATTATCAAACATGAAACTCCCTTTCTTTTCTAAAATTCCAATAACCTCAAAAGATTCATCATTAATTAAAACATTTTTCCCAGGAATAACAACTTTATCTAAACCAACTTTATCAACATAAAAATTATATCCCAAAAAGACTTTCCCAGATTCTCCATCTTTCAAAAGTCTTCCCTTAAGCGCCCCTTTTTCTAATTGATCATAAATAAAATCCCGATTATCTCCGTCGGGAACACTTGCTATATATCCAAAGACAACCTTATCATTATACTCCAGTTTTCCAGCAGCCAAATATCTTCCCGCAATCCTTTCAACACCACTTAATTTTTCGATTGCTCTAAAGTCATCAATATCCAATGGAATAACAGCACCAGAACCAGGAGGACCAAAAGAAACACCTCCAGCTTGAATAGTAATTAATTCTGTCTGACCAACCCCAAACTGACTACCAACAGCAACCTGTAAAGAATTCCCCAAAGAAATCAAAGCAACAACAGCAGTAACTCCAATAAAAATTCCGAGTAAAGTCAACCAAGATCTTAGACCACGGTGTCTTAAATTTTTAACAGAAAGCAAAAACGAATCAACGATCATTATTTTTTCCCACTATATTTTAATTTCTTTAACTTTTCTTTTGCAACTTTAGTAAAACCATTATTTTTCTTAGTAATTTTATCCACTTTTCCATCCAATAACGAATAAATAATTCCTGCATGATTTTGAGCAAGTTCTGGTTCATGAGTTACCATAATAATAGTCTTACCTTGACGATTCAACTTCTCCAAAAACTCCATCACAATCTTTCCCGTCTTTGTATCCAAATTACCCGTAGGTTCATCAGCCAAAATAACTTCAGGATCATTCGCCAAACTTCG